>NZ_JAPPTE010000036.1:0-22392 GCF_026719375.1 Citrobacter sp. W9
AAGTCATTTGAGGCTAAAACATTGCTTAGTGCGGGCTTTCAGTTCATAGAGAAGAATGAATAATATCAATTATAACAATTGGTTATTTCCTTAGCGTACGTTTTCGTTCCATTGGCCCTCAGACCCCTACTATTAATAAGGCGCTGGAGAACGCAAAAACGCCGCGCAACTGGAAATATTACGCGCGGGTGGCGAAGGGCAGTGATTATATCAAACCCGATTATGCCTATGATGATGGACGGTTTACCTATTTTGGTTTTAACCCAATGAAGAAAATTCCGAGCCTGTTTGCGCAGTTTGGCGATCAGGAAACCATTACTAATCCAACGATTGAAAAACGCGGTAATTATACCGTGTTGATAGCCCATTCGTTGAGCGATAAATGGGTTATCCGTTTGGGTGATCAGGTTGTGGGCGTGGAAAACAAAGGGTTTGGTCAGGTGAGACTGAACGACAGTGACACCGTATCAGATAAAGTAGGCATTGAGGTGACACAATGAGCGACGAACAGAAACCAAAAACACCCGCTGAGATTGAGCGCGATAGTGCAAGCCGTAATGAAAACCTGAATCCACCGGAGCCGGAAATAGAGGAAATTCCAGAGCCTGAAACCGAGGAAGCACCAGAGCCGGAGACCGAAGAAGTGCCGGAACCGGAAACCGAGGACGTTCAGGAGCCGCAAGTGAAACCGAAGACCGCCGCTCAGATTGAACGGGACAGGCTCGCCAGCCTTGCTGCCAAAGCTGCGCCGGAACCTAAACCTGAACCCGCTGCCAGCACAGGGAAAAATACGGACACGCCAGAAGAAGAAATGACCGCCGGAAAAATTGAGGCGGCGTTGCTGAAAAAACGGCAGGAAGAATCCCGTATACAGGCCGACGAAGACGAACCGAAGAAGAAAAAAGCGGGATGGCTGGGTATTCATAACCTGAAAAAAACGTGGAAAGGCCGCATTATTATCGCGGTTGTATTTATCCTAATCCTTCTGCTTTTCGGTATTTACAATTTCCCTAATATGTTCAGGGGGATGTTCGGTAATAAGGAAACAGCCGCAAAAGTCGATGCAAACAGTCAGAGCGCAGGGAAAAGTCAGCGGCAGACCGGACTTAATCAGGATGCGGCCTTTGACGAGAAGAACGACCAGCAATCGGGAGATACCGGAACTGGTAAGGGAGACAGCGGCGGGAAAGATAACAGCGATAAATCCAGCGCACCCCCTGCCCCCGTGGTATTCAGCCGTGCGCTGGCGCAGGGCATGTCTTCTTCTTCCGGCGCAGCGCAGAACAACAGCAGCCACGCCGGACGCGACGAGGCAGAGCCGGACGTTGCCGCCGAGAGTGAAAACGCGTTGGAACCAGCCAGTGACAACGCCAGCCACAAGAAAGGGCTGACCGCTATTAAGGTGCTGCCTTACGATCCGAATCTGTTTGTTCCTGAAAATACGGCAATTCCGTGTTCGCTCGACCGCCGTTTTGTTTCTGACCTCAGCGGGAAACTGACCTGCACCATTAACGACGATATTTACAGCGCCAACGGCAACGTGAAGCTGATAGAAAAAGGCACACGGGCGTCACTGGTCTATAAAACGGGAATGTTGAAACAGGGACAGGGACGGGCGTTCCTGATGGCCACCAAGCTGCGTACCCGTAAACAGCCGTTTATGGATATTCCGCTGGTAGACAGCGAAGCCGCAGGGGCGCTGGGTGAGGCTGGCGTGGACGGCTGGATCGACACCCACTTCTGGGAACGTTTCGGCGGGGCAATGATGCTTGGCATGATACCGGATGCGATGCAGGGACTCAGCGGCGCGGCGAAAAACAACAAGGATAACCAGTCTGACTACACGTCAAATAGCCGAGAAGCCTTTGCCGAAATCGCCAAAGAAGCGTTTGCCAACAGCGTGAACATTCCCCCGACAATGTACAAGAATCAGGGCGAAATTATCACGCTGATCACCGGACAGGATTTAGATTTTTCCGGCGTATACCGCTTAAAAATGAGGAAATAACATGACGGATACAGATCTCAATGAAGTGTCTGACGAAAATACGCCCATTATTTATGAACTGGCAGAGGAGTTTTTCGGGGAATACCTGAACGGCATTGAAGGGCTGACGGAAATCGCCGTGAACCGCCCCGACGAGGTGTTCCTGAAAGTCAAAGGTAAATGGCAGCAGAAGAAAACGCCACTTTCCTATGACGACTGCGAAACGTTCGCGGCGGCGCTCGCGGATTATAATCAGGATTCACTCAGCAATATCAAATTGGTTCTCTCTGCCACGCTTCCCACGGGGGAGCGTGTGCAGGTGGTGCTGCCCCCCATCACAAGAAAGGGCTGTATCTCAATTACTATTCGTAAACCGTCTGACGTGTTTATCAGCCACGATGATTTTGTGGCGCAGGGTTTTTATGAAAGGATAAACACGCAGGAAACACCCAAAACCCGCCCTGAAACGCAGCAACTGATCGACCTGTATAAATCTAACCGGATAGCGGAGTTCGTCACTGAATGTCTGCGACAGGGTAAAACGATGGTATTTTGCGGCGGGACAGGAAGCGGTAAAACTACGTTCGTCAATTCACTGCTGGAGTATATCCCCCATTATCTGCGTATCATCTGTATTCAGGATACGCCGGAAACGAAATATCGTGCGCATGAAAACGTGGTAGACCTGTTTTATCCGTCCGAGGGCGGAGAACAGAGCATTATCACCCCCGCCATGCTGTTACGCGCCTGTTTCCGTATGAACCCTGACCGCATTCTCATGACGGAAATCAGGGGCGGCGAGGCGTGGGACTTCCTTAAAGGGGCGAGTTCAGGGCATGAAGGTAACGTAACAACCCTGCACGAAAAAAACCCGAAAGCCGCCATTTCGGGGATTGTCGAGCGTTGCGCACAGAATCCAGAGTGCCAGAATATCCCGCATAACGTGCTGCTCAGAAAGGCGCTGGATAACATCGACGTGGTTCTCAGCATTAACTATCTGGATGAATGCGATAAACGCTATGCGTCAGATATTTACTTTAAGGAACTGCACCGCGACAGCTACTACGAGGCGCTAAGGGGATAGCATGAAGCTGAAAATGCCGGACAAGGGACAGTGGGCGTTTATCGTCGTCGTGATGGCGCTGGTCACATGGTATGCCGCCACGGTACTGGTTTATTTCTATAACCATTACTCGATTAAATATATCTTTAAACGTTATGATTCCGGCGTCTTATCGAAAATCTTGTTGCAGGGTACGTGGGGAACGGAGTTACATAATACCGCCCTGCTTGCCCTGCTGACAGGGCTTGCCGTCAGTATGGTGGTTCCCGCGTTGGTGATCTACACCTTAAATCAGCAAAAACAAAGCCTGTTTGGTGATGCTAAATTTGCCAGCGACAGGGATATTAAAAAGTCCGAACAGGTGGTGCTGTACCATCCGAAAAAGGATGGTGGCACGGGCGGAAAGTCGCCGTCTTTGCTGGACAAAATCGATGTAGCGAAACTGCTGGAGAAAAAAGAATTTGATAAAAAGGTGGCAAAACGGGGCGTACTGATTGGAAAATACAAAGGGAAGTATCTCTGGTATCTCGCAGACGACTTTATCTCATTAGGTGCGGGAACCCGTGCGGGTAAAGGGGCGGCAATCGGTATTCCCAACCTGCTAACGTGGCAGGATTCCATCATCATTCTTGACCCCAAACAGGAGTGCATGAAAATCACCAGTAAGGTGCGGGAAATGCTGCTGGGGCAGAAGGTCTACCTGCTCGATCCGTTCAACAAGAAAACGGATGGCTTTAATCCCTTTTACTATATCGACCTTGAGGAAGACAGCGGTTCTAAAGACCTGCTGAAACTGGTTGAAATTCTGTTTCCATCCTACGGGCAGGAAGACGCCGGTTCGCACTTCAACAATCAGGCGGGGCTGTATTTTCAGGGGCTGACCAAGCTGCTTTACTTTTTTATCAACTACAAGCCTGAATGGTTGAAAAAATATAACATCAAACCCGTATTTTGCATCGCAAGCGTGGTTGACCTTTATGGCGCGATTAATACAGAAGAAGTGCTCGGCGTAAAAGAAAATTTCTTATCCAGCAATATGACTGACAATATGCGCTACCATCTGGAAGATGCCTTTGTCAAAATAAAAAAATACAGTGAAAAGGACGATAAGGATAAATCGAATACAGACAGTAGCTTTACAAAAAAAATGAGCCTGTTTTATCTGCCATCCGTCAGAGCCTGTACCAGCTTTAACAGCTTTGACCTGCGTCAGTTACGCCGCGAGAAAATATCAATCTATGTGGGGATCAACGCCGATGATTTAAGTCTTTCGTATGACTTCCTTAATCTGTTTTTCAACTATGTGATTGAAATTACCCTGCGTGAAAATCCTGACTTTGACTCCACGCTCACGCATACCTGCCTGATGCTGATGGACGAGTTCCCCGCTATCGGGCGCATGGAAGCCATTAAACGCGGTTCGGGGTACATCGCTGGCTTTAACCTGCGTCTGTTAACCATTTATCAGAATATCAGTCAGCTACGCGAAATTTACGGGCTGGAAGGTGCCAAAACATTAATGAGTGGGCATCCCTGCCGTATTATCTATGCGGTTTCAGAACAGGATGATGCGAATGAGGTCAGCGAAAAGCTGGGTTATATCACCACTAAATCGAAAGGCGAAAGCAAGAGCCGCAGCCGCACATCCACCAAAAGCGAATCCGAAAGCGAAGCAAAACGCGCACTGGTACTGCCGCAGGAGTTGGGTACGTTAAAATTCCGTGAGGAATTTATCATCCTGAAAGGTGAAAACCCGATTAAGTGTGAAAAAGCGCTGTACTTTAACGATGCGTTCTTTATGGACAAGCTATTGCTGGTCAGTCCGAAACTGACGCAAAAGGTCATGGCGATGAATAAGAAAAAAACAGTGGACGGGGTGATTGGCGTTGATGGCCTTAGCTATCCGTCAAAAGTAGGCATGTTATCGCTAGGCGAACTGGAATCTGACCGCATTATTACGCTGAACAGTAGTCAGCACAGCCCATTTTAAGGAGGGGATATGGACAAGATAATTATAACAGTTGTTGCCATTGTCTTAATGATTGTTTTTATCTGTCAGCGCATATCGCTAATCAGAAAGAGTAAGCAACAGAAAGATACTTTAGAGGTTCTACAACAAAATTTAATCAAGTTCGAGAAGTTGATAAGTCAGAACGAAAGAGGTGTTTACAAGAGAATTGATGAAAACAGGGAGTTACTTGAACTATTGATAAGGGAAACGCCAGATCTGTTTGAATCTCATGGCTGGATAAGGGGTTGGTTTAAATCTCTGGATGAATACCTGCTTGCACTGTCTTATGAGGCAACGTTGAGTGAGGAAGAAAGCGGCATTCGTGTGCGTCCTTATCCAAACGTTCCCGGCGATACAACACCACATAAGGATTGATGATGAAAAAACTTATTTTGCTATCTGCCCTGTTTGTTGCCTCATGCTCGTCACCGCCTGAACCGCCAAAGGTAGACTGGAAAGGTAACGCAGAGGTAATGAACAGTCAGCTCCCCGACTGGAAAGCCACGCAAGGCGTCATTAAAAGTGACAAAGTAACAGGCCGCTGGAGTCAGGTGCTTCGTGGTTTTACGCCAGAGAATCGCTTGTATAACGATGCTGTTTTCTATGCCGTGGCGCACTCTGATCGCATCGTGATTGAAACCAGCGACAGCGGCGCGTATTTTACCGCTAAAGCGTGGTTACGCGAGCATGGCGCAACGGGCGTGATTGAATATAAACCGTTGTACAGTGCGTGGGGTGTACGGACAACCAATATCTTTGTGCAGAGGTGAATCCATGAAAAAAACCACTTTAGCCGTTTTGTTGCTTTCGGGCATTCTCGCCGCCCCTTCCGCGATGGCTTTCGGGAAACACAAAAAACACCACACGGACGGACTGAATCAGGTGGGTGACACCTGCGAACTGCTTACCTGCATGGCGGGTAAATTGCAGGGTGATACACAGCCCGCCTGTCAGCCCGTGAATCAGCGTTTCTTCAACGTGCGCGTATTTACGCCATACTACAATCCCGAAGCAACCGCCAGAGTCAGACAAGGCATCTTTAGCTCATGCGAAGGGACACCCGTTAACAAAGGTACACTGGAAATGATTATCCAGCGCTACGGGCGATCATTTCAGGAATAATGGTAACGCCGCAAATCTCAGATTTTAATCTTCGGTTTGCGGCGTTGAAAAACTGAAGAGTGTTATAAAATAAAAAAATTACTCTACCATACAACACCGCTCTTGAATTCCAGAGCCAAAGGCTAAGTAAGAGGAATCAACATATGATGACTGAATCAGGTAAAGAACGTTTCAGTATGCGAATTATCGGAGAGTTGCTCGTATGGGACTATCTGAAAAACGATAAAAGCACAACAGATATAGGTGCAAACGTTAATATCACCGACCCTGATCTGTATGAGCGTATCAGCCAGTATGCTTTGCTTCATGGTGAAGATTTACAGGGTATGTTTAAGAATGATAGATATGAATACATGTCCTGCTTTATCCGCAATGTGGAAACATTCAGAGCTGAATTTGAAAATGAAGAATTGTTAAAGCCTTTATTCAATCATGGCAAGGGGGAAACGTCTGAGTTTCTTATCAGTTTCCCCGAAAAGGCTAACTATGATGATAAGGAACCAGTTAAAAAATCCTTTCTGGAAATTACACAAAAGCATGTCGATTCATTAGATGAACTTACATGGGGAAATTTTGAACACAGAGCATTCACTGGCGGAACGGTAGGCTTTGGCATCAATCCCCATACAATGGAACGCATCAACTTTGATGATGAGCGAGACAAAATAACAAAACTATCTCGTAAGGATTTCGTAGCGTCTAATCTCACTGATTCTTTCGAAGATGATTTCTATGTTAGTCCTTTATTTGAAGGTGCACAAAAAATCGGAGAGATTGATAATTATCCAGTGTATTTTAACCAAAGGGGCTTTTACTTCTACTGGAATAAAAAAACAGAATATTTACTTGAGAGCTGGTTAACATTCCCTGCTTATCCGTATGGATGGTGACTAATATGAGACTTTTTATCGCAGAAAAACCACAAATCGGTAAAGACATTGCCAATGCGTTAGGTCATGCAGTGCGTAAGGATGGGTATTTTCAGTGCGGCGACGACTGCGTGACGTGGTGCGTGGGGCATATTATTAAAAGCGCTGAACCGGAAGCCTACAATCCCGCCTACGCAAAATGGGTGAAAGAAGATTTACCGCTACGCCTGTTTCCGGTGAAGTATGAGCCTAAGCCAGAAACAGCGGCTCAGGCAAAAGTCGTCGTTAATCTGGTAAAACAAGCTGACCTGATTGTTCACGCTGGCGACCCCGACGACGAGGGGCAGTTACTGGTTGACGAAGTGCTGATTTATGCCGGAAATACGAAACCTGTTAAACGGCTGCTGATTAACGACAACACCGACGCGGCGGTAAAAAAAGCGATTGCCAGCATTCAGGATAACAGCCATTTTAAGGGGATGTTTAACCGTGCGCTGGCACGGAGCGTGGGCGATAATATTTTCGGGTTCAGCATGACCCGCGCATTCACTATCGAAGCCAAGAAAAACGGCTACAGCGGCGTATTATCGGTGGGGCGTGTCCAGACCCCCGTTTTAGGATTGATTTGCAGCCGCTGGCTGGAAAACAACAACCACACCGAGCAGACCTATCAGACTATTCAGGCCGATTTTGATAAGGGTGATAAAGCCTTTACCGGACGATGGAAAGTCAGTGAGAACGCACCACAGGACGACAAAAAGCGCCTGAACGATGAAGCCTATGCAAAGCGCCTGACAGAAAGTTTTAAGGGACAACAGGCAGATATTAGTTCCGCTGCTGTAGATGAAAAAGAAAGCGCCCCGCCGCTGCCGTTCAACCTGTCTGACCTGCAACAGTTCCTGAACAAAAGACACAAGCTGTCTGCTGACGATACGCTGAAAATCACACAGGCGCTGCGCGATAAATATAAGTGCATCACCTACAACCGTTCCGACTGTTCGTATCTGTCCGAGGAACAATATCAGGAGTCGCCGAACGTGCTCGATGCGCTCAAAGCGGTATTTCCTGACGTATCCGGCGTGGATGCAGGGCGAAAAAGCCGCGCATTCAACAGTGAAAACGTCACAGCGCACACGGCGATCATCCCGACAACCAGCGCCCCCAATCTGTCCGTGCTGTCAAAGGACGAGAAAACTGTCTATCTGGCGATTGCCGAACGCTACCTTATTCAGTTCATGCCGCCCAAACGCTGGCTGGAAGCCTCTGCGGTGTTAAAAATCGGCGCGGAGACCTTCTCCAGTCGTGCGGTGAAGGTAACGGATAAGGGCTTTACGGCATTTTATGCTGACGATACAGAAGACGAAGAAGAACCGGTAGCCGAGGGGAAAGCGGCAGATTTTGACGTGTTGAAATCCCTGCGAACGGGCGAACAGGTAACGTGTCTTAACGCCAGTTACCAGAACAACAAAACAAAGCCAAGACCGTTATTCACCGAGGCCACACTCCTGAACGCTATGGATAATATCGCCGACTATGTGACCACGCCGCACATCAAAGACCTGCTCAAAGCCAAAGATAAAGGCAAGAAGAAAGGCCAGAAGGGGATCGGCACTCAGGCAACCCGTGCCTCTTTTGTCCCATTACTGACCAGACGGGGCTTTATCCGCAAGGACGGGCAGAAGATTATTCCGACACAGGCCGGACTGGACTTCTATCATTCACTACCGAAAAGCGTCACCGAGCCAGATTTAACCGCATTGTGGGCAGAAAAACAGAATGATCTTGAAAACGGTGAACTGACGGTTGAGGCATTTATCAACGAGCTTTACGCAGAAACAGAAAAGCTGATCAGTGATGCAGACGGCGCGGAATTGAAAGTGAATGCGGCCTCCGCACAGAATACCGTAAATTACCCCTGCCCTAACTGCGGAGCCAGTGTCATTAACAAAGAGAAGCTGGTTGCGTGTAGTAAAAATTGCGGATTTAAACTATTTTTCACCGTGTCGCAGAAAACGTTGACGCTGAAACAAGTGGAAGCACTCGCCACTACGGGAAAAACTGCCGTCATTAAAGGTTTTGTGTCGAAGAAAACGGGCAAGGCGTTTGATGCGGCGCTGGTACTGAAAGACAAAGCCAGTGGCACACTGGCTTTTTATTTTCCAAAACTGACCTGTCCGAACTGCGGCGGCACGGTCATGAGTAACGGGAAGCGGGCGAACTGCACAAAAAACTGCGGTTTTGGGATCTGGCTGACCGTATCGGGCGTGACGCTCACCGATGCACACATTAAAGCACTGCTGGAAAAGGGAAAAACGGGTATCATCAAAGGGTTTGTATCATCAAAAACAGGAAAGTCGTTTGATGTCCCGCTACAGTTGACTGATAAAGCCACCGGAAAACTGGCCTTTGACTTCCCTAAAAAATAGCCAATGATGAAAACCAAACAACAGTGGCTGTTTCAGCTACGTAAATGTGGAACGCTTGCCACACTGGAAACCGTGGCAGAGCGGATAGAAAAACGACTGACGGCGGAAGAACGCCCCGCTTTCTGGCTGGCAACCGATCACCGGAGGGCGGAAATCACGATGAAAAAATTGTATGACACCATTCCTGCCAATGTCTGGAGGTATGTAAAATGAATTTTGTGAAAACGGGGGCAGCCCTGCCGGATAAATCCAATACCATTAAGGTGACAAAATGACTGAACTGACCCGCGAAGACGAATACATCATCATTCTGAAACATCTGGGGAGCATCACGTCCCTGCGTAAATTTGCCGATCAGCAAAACTTTAACCTGCTGGAAGAAATCAGCAATAAATTCATTGCCATTATAGCCGAGCGCCGCGAGGAAGAAGAACTCCGTCAGTTAGAATTGCAGGAACTGGAAGAAAAACGCCTGAAAGCGCTGGAATATCTGGAGTCTATCGGCCTGTCACCAGACGAACTGAAAGTGTCCGTCTTTGAAAACGCGCCAAAACGCAAGAAGAAGTCTAAAGGCAGTACGACCCGTAAGGCCAAGTACGCGCACACCGACGAACAGGGGAAAACCCACTACTGGACAGGCGTAGGGCGGATAAGCAATTACTTTAAAGATCTGACGGATAAAGGCCACGACCTTGAGGAGTTTCTCATTGAAGAAACCAGGGATGCAGTTAAGGACGAGTAAGCACCCCGAAGGTTTTTAACTGCATTGCAAATACCCTGCCCCGCGCAGGGTATACCCGCCCGCCCCATCCCCGTTCTACCGTCCCTCTGCGCTAATACAAACAAATATAAATAGGTTAATACCCGTATACATCAGTATATTTAAATAATAACCATGTTTAACTTGACTGCGTTAGTATGTATCGGTATAAACAAATTAAGTCAATCATAGTAATGACGAGTTATAACCGATTAAACCACATTCATACGAGGGAACTATGAAAATTCTGTTTGCATCGAATAAAGGCGGTGTGGGTAAAACCACTACGGCGATCAACACTGCGATCTGGTTACAACGCAACGGGAAAAAAGTCTGCATCATCAAAGCGGATAAAAATGATGATCTGTTTGATTTTGTCGAAACGCGCAGGGCATTAGGGGCTGATTTACCCGTAACGGAACAATTCGGCGATCTGACACAGGCGATAAATCAGGCCAATAAAAAATACGATTACGTCATTGTCGATTGTGCAGGACATGACAGTGTGGAGTTCAGAACAGCGTTGCAGCTATGTGATGTGTATTTATGTCTGGTCAAGCCATCCAGTGATTTTGAAACCGGATCGCTGCTCAAAGTGACTGAAACGGTGCGCCGTGTTCAAAGTATCAACACCAAGTTACGCCCCTTTATCGTAATGACCAGAGTCAGACCACAGCGTTTCGATAAAGTCATTAAGTTACGTGAAGTTCTCCACTCAGACAGTGGCTGGATACAGCCGACAAAAAATTACCTGTCAGAATTGTTGATTTTCGAGGATGCGTGCAACAGTGGCGTGGGTGTTCATGAATTTACAGCAGGAGCAAGCTTAGGGAAAGCAAAGGCACAAATAGAGCTGCTATGCACTGAAACGGGGATTTTGTAATAGCAAATAGGTTACAACTGGTATATACATTGATAAATCATAATATACCAGTAATAACAGATAAAAACGAGGTTATACCGATGGCTAAGATTGGTCAGATAAACCTGAACAAAGACACGCTAACAGCCGGAATTGTAAGTAAAGAGTCTTTCGTTGCAGAGGCGCAGGATAAGGCCACAAAAAAAACACTAAAGATGCAGGGCTTTAAGATGGATATGGACTCTTTAGCCCTGTTACAGGAGCTTGCTTTTACTCTATGTGGTAACAATAAGACGATGGCGGTAAAAGCAGGGCTACTGGCACTCAAGAGCCTTTCCGAAGAACAACAAAGAGAAATAATACGCGAATTATACCAAAACCAGTAAGAGGTGGCGCGATGAACGGGATTCAGAAAGTCGTTGATGAACTGGAAGCCTTTGAACAATCAATCCGGCATTTACCCCTTGCCGGGGAGCCCGCAGAATTCGGAAAAAATCGTACGCTAAGGTTTTCCGGGCATCCGTAAGGGCCGAAACTTCCCGTCTTCCAGTCTGCGGCTCTGCCGCCAGACGTAATCGCCGGTTAGGTTGATGTGCTCCCAGCCCAGCGGCGACAGGAATTGCAGCAGCTCGCCGTCCACCGGCTTGCCGGCCTCGACCAACCCCTGGGTGGCGCGTTCCAGGTACACCGTGTTCCACAGCACGATAGCCGCCGTCACCAGGTTGAGGCCGCTGGCCCGGTAGCGCTGCTGCTCGAAGCTCCGATCCCTGATTTCCCCAAGGCGGTTGAAGAACACCGCCCTGGCCAGCGAGTTGCGCGCCTCACCTTTGTTCAGGCCGGCATGCACGCGGCGGCGCAGTTCAACACTTTGCAGCCAGTCCAGGATGAACAGCGTGCGCTCGATCCGGCCCAGCTCGCGCAGGGCCACGGCCAGTCCGTTCTGGCGCGGGTAGCTGCCGAGCTTGCGCAGCATCAGCGAGGCGGTGACGGTGCCCTGCTTGATCGAGCTGGCCAGGCGCAGGATGTCGTCCCAGTGGGCACGCACGTGCTTGATGTTCAGGGTGCCGCCGATCAGCGGGCGCAACGTCGGGTAGGCTTGCACGCCCTGCGGCACGTACAGCTTGGTTTCGCCGAGGTCGCGGATGCGCGGCGCGAAGCGGAAGCCTAGCAGGTGCATCAGGGCAAAGACGTGATCGGTGAAGCCGGCCGTGTCGGTGTAGTGCTCCTCGATCCGCAGGTCGGACTCGTGGTACAGCAGGCCGTCGAGCACATAGGTGGAATCGCGGACGCCGACATTCACCACGCGGGTGCTGAACGGCGCGTACTGGTCGGAGATATGGGTATAGAACAGCCGTCCCGGCTCGCTACCGTACTTCGGGTTGACGTGCCCGGTGCTCTCGCCCCGGCCACCCGCGCGGAAGCGCTGGCCATCGGAGGATGAGGTCGTGCCGTCGCCCCAGTGGGCGGCAAAGGCGTGGCGATACTGGTGGTTGACCAGCTCGGCCAAGGCCGCCGAATAGGTTTCGTCGCGGATGTGCCAGGCTTGCAGCCAGGACAGCTTGGCGTAGGTCAGGCCGGGGCTCGACTCGGCCATCTTGGTCAGCCCGAGGTTGATCGCATCACCGAGGATTGCGGACAGCAGCAACGTCCTGTCTTTGGCCTCGGCCCCGTCCTTCAAGTGGGTGAAGTGGCGGCTGAAGCCCGTCCAGTCGTCCACGTCCATCAGCAGTTCGGTGATCTTGATGCGCGGCAGTAACTGGCTGGTTTGGTCGATCAGCGCCTGCGCCCGATCCGGCACCGCCGCATCCAGCGGGGTGATTTTCAGCCCTGACTCGGTGAGGATGGCATCGGGCAGCTCGTTGTCCTTGGCCAGGCGGGTGACGGTGGCCAACTGCTCGTCCAGCAGCTGCAAACGCTCTTCCAGGTACTGGTCGCTGTTCGGGTTGATCGCCAGGGGCAGGGCCTGCTCGCGCTTGAGTGCGGCGAACTTCTCGGCCGGCAGCAGGTAGTCGTCGAAGTCGCGGAACTGCCGCGAGCCCTTGACCCAGATGTCGCCGGAGCGCAGGGCGTTCTTCAGCTCGGACAGGGCGCAGATTTCGTAGAATTTCCGGTCGAGGCCTTCCGGGGTGATCACCAGCGGCTTCCAGCGCGGCTTGATGAAGGCCGTGGGTGCATCGGCCGGCACCTTGCGCAGGTTGTCGGCGTTCATCTCACGCAGGGTCTGCACGGCTGCCAGCACGCCTTGCGCGGCCGGCGCGGCGCGCAGTTCCAGCACCTCCAGCAAGGCCGGCGTGTAACGGCGCAGGGTGGCGAAGTTCTCGCCGACCAGGTGCAGGTGGTCGAAGCCTTCCGGCCGGGCCAGCAGCTCGGCCTCGCTGACGCTCTCGGTGAACTCGTCCCAGGGAATCACCGCCTCGATGGCGGCATAGGGGTCGCTGCCGCTTTCCTTCGCTTCCAGCAGCGCCTGGCCGATCCTGGAGTACAGGCGCACCTTGTCGTTGATCGCCTTGCCCTGCTTCTGGAACTGCTGCTGATGCTTGTGCTTCGCGCCGCTGAACAGCTTGACCAGGATGCGGTCATGCAGATCGACCAGCTCATCGATCACGGTCGCGGTGCTCTCCAGCACCACGGCGGCCAGGGTCGCGTAGCGGCGCTGCGGCTCGAACTTACCGAGGTCTTTGGGCGTCATCTGCCCACCCTCGCGGGCCAGCTTGAGCAGGCGGTTCTGGTGGATGTGCCGGCCCAGGCCTTCGGGCAAGTCCACCAACTGAAATGTCTTCAGCCGCTCGATGTGTTCCAGCATGTGCCGAGAGTTGGGTTTCAGCGGTGCCTGGCGCAGCCAGGTCAACCAGGTGATGCTGCTGCCGGCCTTGAGCTTCAACAGCTCGTCCAGCTTGGCCCGATGCGAGTCCGTGAGTGGTTCGACCAGGGCGCGGTAGACCCGCCGATTGGCTCGCGCAATGGCTTCCGAGCAGGCCCGGTCAATCACGCTCAGCGCCGGCAGGATGCGTCGTTTCTGCCGTAGGCTCTCCAGGGCCTGACCGGCCAGCAGCAAGCCTTTGTCGGTCTGCTGGGCCAGCTCGGTTAGCTCGCGCACCAGGGCGCGGAAGTCGGACAGGCCGAACGGGGCCAGTTGCAGGTAGGTGCGCAGTTCCTGGGCATGCTCGCGACGGGTCACGTCGCGCTCGCCGTACTTTGCCCAGCTCGCCGGCTCGGCCTGGACTTGCTTCGCCACCCACAGGATGACCGGCTCGGGCAGCTCGCTGTCGGTTCCCAGCGCGTAACCGGGGTAGCGCAGCAGGCAGAGCTGCACGGCGAAGCCGAGGCGGTTGGCGTCGCCGCGTCGCTGGCGGATCAGCGACAGGTCGGAGTCGTTGAAGGTGTAGTAGCGGATCAGGTCATCCTGGCTTTCCGGCAGCGCAAGCAGGGTGTCCCGCTCCGTGGCCGAGAGGATCAAGCGACGCGGCATGTGTCAGTCGTCCGTGCGGAGGTACTGGTAGAGGGTTTCCCGGCTGATGTTGAACTCGCGGGCAAGCTGCGCCTTGGGCTCGCCGGCCGTCGCTCGCTGCCGCAGGGTAGCAGCCTGCTCATCGGACAGGGCTTTCTTGCGGCCCCGGTACGCGCCACGCTGCTTGGCCAAGGCGATGCCCTCACGCTGCCGCTCGCGGATCAGGGCGCGCTCGAACTCAGCGAAGGCCCCCATCACCGACAGCATCAGGTTGGCCATCGGCGAGTCCTCGCCAGTGAACACCAGGCCCTCCTTCAGGAACTCGATGCGCACGCCGCGCTGAGTCAGCTTCTGTACCAAGCGACGCAGGTCATCGAGGTTGCGGGCCAGCCGATCCATGCTGTGCACCACCACTGTATCGCCTTCGCGGACGAAGCTCAGCAGCGCTTCGAGCTGGGGGCGCTGGGTGTCCTTGCCCGATGCCTTGTCGGTGAACACCTTGCTCACCTGGGTTTGTTCCAGCTGGCGTTCCGGGTTCTGGTCAAAGCTGCTGACCCGGACGTAGCCGATGCGGTGCCCCTGCACGATGTCTCCTTGGTTGAAGGCGGCTTAAGTGCACTTTCTGTTCCGTTGTGCCTCAAAGCCCATTTCTGTCAGGCTGAAATCTATAACCTTCGCGGGCATGTGTCAAAAAATGGGAAAGCAGACTCTATTCTGACGAAGCGGCGCGGCCCTGCCTGACATCAAGTTAGGGTATAGCCTAGATTGACATGCGCGATGCAACCCTTAACTTGCTTGCACCTATCGTTTCCATGCTAGCTTTATCGTAACGCTAAGGAAGCTCTGAAAAAGCCCATGTTTCGCGAAATCACCGCTCTGTAACCCGCATGGTTGCTGGGATGCATTTCTCGAGCGGGGGCTTTTTCAGACCTTCCTTAGCTTAGCGTACGATTTTTTCCGAATTCTGCGGTTCCCCCTGGAAGACCTACGCAAGTTGGGCCAGCTCAGAGGTGGAATCAACGAAGGCGAGCGAATGAGGCATCTTTTCTGGCGTCTTAACTTTCTCCTTCTCTCCGGGGCAACAAACAGCGCCCAGATGTACCATGAGGCCGCCGCTCTTTCCTCCGAGCTGGATACTCGTTGGTCTTACCGCTCCAAAGAGCTTATGACGCTCTACAGCAAGGCGAAATCCTATGAGGCTGGGGAACGTGTCGAGTTCGGCGGAAAGTCGTTTGCACCGCTATACACGCCCAAAAACGACACGCTGATCAACCTATTCCAGATCTCACAGCAAGAACAAGAGCAACTGAAGACGATTATCAGCACTGACGAGGCTCAGAAGCGCCGCAGAGAGCGCGATAGACTGCGTGATGAAGAACGTCGCCGCGCCGCTGGCCAGCTTGAGCGTGAAGCCTATGAAGCCAACTCATTGAGCAGGCAAAAGCCCTGGGAAGCTATGGGCATGAGCCGGGCTAAATGGTATCGCCTGGGCAAGCCTTCACCTCAACAAAACAGTGAGACAAGTCCCTCCCCTATTACTAATGGCGAAGCCTCAGCGGTTGCCCTTCAGGCGGCCAGGTGTAAAGCCGTTTAGATGGCTATTTCAAAGTGAGTGAGATTTCGTAACGGATGGCAGCCCTAGAGGCTGCTTTCTTTTGAGGGGTTAGCAGGCGTATAGCCATGCTGGATCTCAGTCTATCACTACCTGCTTAATATTCCACCTTTAGATCCGGCAGCAGTTCGACCAGGTGGCCAACTTACCAGGCACCGGCAGCAGCTCGACCGGGTGGCCAAGTTCAGATCTGGACGCCAGAAGGAAATCAACCAGGTGGCCAACTTACCAGGCACCGGCAGCAGCTCGACCAGGTGGCCAAGTTCAGATCTGGACGCCAGAAGGAAATCAACCAGGTGGCCAACTCACCAGGCATCGGCAGCAGCTCGACCAGGTGGCCCATTTCGTACGTACGAAATCAGGCGACGCTATGCGAAATCTTGGCGGCAATCCCCCGCGACTACGTGATTTTTTTAACGTAGAGCGCGCTTTTTCTTGCCATAGTAGGCCATTTTGGCCTATAATCTTAATTAAGAAGACCGGGCACCCGCCACGGTCAATACCGGAGAACTCCGATGATCCACACAGCTAACCGCACCTTTCACCAACTCTATCGAGAATGGATACGCGAACGCCGCGAGCATATGCACAACGTTTTGACCTGGGAGCGTGATCGTTACGGTGCTCGCCTCGTCGGTCTGTTTTATCGTTACTGCAAGGTGGCCAACCCCTTTCCCCGTTGCACTCTGAATACTCGGATCAACTACCGCGCCCATGCGGTGAATCTGCCAGATTGGCCAGCCCGCAGCCTGGAGCTGAATAAAATGTGGCTCAGTTGGAGAGAAAAAAAGTAGGCCGATTTGGCCTATTTTTTATTGTACCCGCTTGACACAATAGGCCAAAATGGCCTATTATATATCTCAGAAGGCCGGGCACCCGCCACGGTCAATACCGGAGAACTCCGATGATGCAAACAGAACTTAATCCCCTGATCTGCTCCCTGGTCGCCACCCCTCGCCGTATGGCTGCAATGCCCCGCTATGTAGGCCGTTTCTATGTGGTTTTCGAGTCGATGCTTTACCAGCAAATGAAAGGGCTCTGCCGCGAGTATCGCGGGGCTTATTGGCTTATGTGGGAGCTGTCGAACGGCGGCTTTTATATGGCTCCTGGGCGTCGTGATGAAATGCTGAACATCGAGGCCATGAACTACTTTAGTGGCCAAATGAGCGCCGATGCTGCCGGGATTACCGCTTGCCTCTACCTCTATAGCCATCTGTCATTTCACACAGAAGGCGCTGACCAGGAGCGGTTTTCAAGGCTGTATCACAGCTTGCGGGATTGGGCTTGTGAGCATGACGAAAAAGAGGCCATCTTGGCCGCAATAGACTAGCAACAGAAAGCCCCGGTGATGGCCGGGGCTCTTAAAGGAGGTGCATAGGTAGAAAAAGAAATGGTGCCCCTGGTATGGCTGCAACCAATCACAGGGGCTTTCACCGGTCAATTTGAGGATAAACGCGATGAATACGGATATTGTATCACTTGCAAAACACATTGGCGACGCTCTGACGGCCCGCCGCCCCGTTCATATGCCGCGCATGAAGATGCGGGAGCTTGGCTTGCTCTTGATTGAACTGAAGGCGTATCGGGAGGCCGCCGCGACCGTTACCCATTGATAAAAAAGCCCCGGCATTGACCGGGGCTATTTGAGGATTTATCGCATGATTAGACCTGAAACGCTTAGGCCGTTCGCTGAAGATTGGCAGGCTCCAACCGCCGATGAAATCAAAGAGGTGTTGGAGCTGATTAGGCAACGAAAAGGGCTTAGTAAGCCTCTCAGTGGCGTTGATGTCGCTGATCTCGTTGGTTTGCCTGGTGAGAGAGGCAGCGGAAAGGGAACCCGAACCTTCAGGCGTTGGGTGAGCAAAACCAACCCTAGCCCTATTGCTTATGGTGCCTGGTCTATCTTGGCCCACCTGGCAGGTTTCGGGGCTATATGGGACGCTGACCGGGATTGAAACCATGACCGAACATAAGGCCGAACGTGCTCCCTGGGGAGACTTCCCGGCAGTAGTGAGGAACGGCGATCTAAAGGATCTCTCTAAAGAACCTGAATACGAAGCCGCCAAACATGGCGACCACAAGGCGATGAGCTATAAGCGCATGAAGCCGGCCGAGGACGAATTGCATTGCGAGATCAAGGCGCTGCTTGATCGCGCCAAGGCTACCGACGACCAGGAGCGTAACGAGCCGGAGCTGGACATTCCTGCCGAGATTTCTCGCCGCGAGAAGCGCCTGGAGGCGATCCAGGCGGCAAAGGCGCGCCTGGAAGCGCGCCAGCGTGAAGCGGACCAGGCCCGGGGGCGCAGCGAAGACGATGGCCGCCGGCCTCGCCATCCGGATGGCTCGGACAAGGGCGGTGGCTCGTACAAACGCGAGTTTGGTGTGCCGGATGACCGTGATCAGGAAAGCTTCACCGATCCGGACAGCCGGATCATGAAACACGCCGGTGGTGGCTCCGAGCAGAGCTACAACGGGTACACAGCGGTCGATGCCGAGCACCAGATCATCGTGGCGGCGGAGTTGACCAACTGCGCCGCGGACAGTCAGGCGCTGCTGGGCATGCTGGCAGCAGTTCAGGCCAACACCGGAGAAATGCCGGCCCAGACGCTGGCGGATGCGGGATTCCGTAGTGAGGCTGTTCTGGCAAAGGTCGCCGATCACCACGGCGATGTCATCGTTGCCCTCGGCCGCGAGGGACGTGAAGATGCCAAGGTCAATGCCAAGACCCATCCGCATACGGCGGCGATTGCGGCGAAATTGAAAACGGAGCAAGGCGATGCAGCTTACCGCCGGCGCAAGTCGATCGTGGAGGCTCCGAATGGTTGGATCAAGGCGGTGATGGGATTGCGTCAGTTCAGCATGAGGGGCCTGGACAAGGTGCAAGCCGAGTGGAAGCTCGTCTGCATGGCGCTAAATCTGAGGCGAATGGCGTATCTGTGAGGGCGAAGGTTAAATGGGGCGGCTCAAATGCACCCCAGTCGTCATAACACGCCGCGCGCCGCAAGATTGGTATCCTTGGCGCCGACGCCTTGCCAATTGCAGAGAGCGCCGCCGCCATCGTCAGTGCTCTACAGAAAACCGGTCACACGGCTCTGCCGCGCAGACTCCTAGCCTAAATGTGACAGTGGTTGGTAATCCATGCCGCCCGCAAGGGCGGCGGTGGTGGGCCAATAGATGATTTTCAGAGCCTTACTGCCCGTTGACGCCCAATCCCTCGAGCGCGAGTCTAGCCGCAGCGGCGATGACGGCCTCGCTGTGCTTGTCATCCTTGTTAGGCGCCCGGGTGTAGACGGCCAACACAATAGGTGCGCGCCCAGTGGGCCAGACGACGGCATAGTCATTTGCCGTGCCATACACTCCGCAGGTTCCGGTTTTGTCTCCGACTGCCCAGTCTGCCGGCACCGCCGCGCGGATGCGGTGGTTGCCGGTCGTGTTTCCCTTTAGCCAATCAACAAACTGCTGCCGCTGCGGCGCAGCCAGTGCAGAGCCCAGTGTCAGTTTTTGTAAGCTTTCCGTCACGGCGCGCGGCGATGAGGTATCGCGCGCATCGCCTGGGATGGCGGAGTTCAGCTCCAGCTCCCAGCGGTCCAGACGGAACGTGGTATCGCCGATAGAGCGCATGAAGGCCGTCAGCCCGGCCGGGCCGCCCAACTCCTTCAGCAACAAATTGGCGGCGGCGTTATCACTGTATTGCACGGCGGCCGCGGACAGCTCCGCCACCGTCATGCCTGTTGTCAGATATTTTTCCGAGATGGGTGACCACGGAACCAGCGCATTTTTGCCGTAACGGATGGGTGTGTCCAGCAAGCCGGCCTGCTGCTGGCTGCGAGCCAGCACAGCGGCAGCAAGAAAGCCCTTGAATGAGCTGCACAGTGGGAAGCGCTCCTCAGCGCGGTAACTTACAGTTGCGCCTGAGCCGGTATCCATCGCGTACACACCGATGGAGCCGCCAAAGTCCTGTTCGAGTTTAGCGAATGGTTCCGCGACGAGGTTGGTCAGCGCGGTGGCAGAAAAGCCAGCCAGCGGCCATGAGAGACAAGACAGCAGAACTAGACGGCGATACAGTGACATCAACGATATTCCTTGTTTGAAGGTGGAGCTAGGTGTAGCGGCCGGATGTAATCAGGCCGCTACAGCTGGGATTAGGGGTCTGACGCTCAGTGGAACGAAAACTCACGTTAAGAAGTCATTTTTCAATATTATTGAAGCATTTATCAGGGTTATTGTCTCATGAGCGGATACATATTTGAATGTATTTAGAAAAATAAACAAATAGGGGTTCCGCGCACATTTCCCCGAAAAGTGCCACCTGACGTCTAAGAAACCATTATTATCATGACATTAACCTATATGTCAAGACCCGGCTGGTTATACACGCGTTTCCTGAACAATTCAGGGCGTTTTTCATGCCATTCCTTGAGCGCCTGAACGGGTGTTTTGTGTTGGAGCGCGCGTTGCGGAATGCTGTGGTTGTAGATCTTGACGTAATTGCGCAGCGTCGATTCCAGTTCGGCAGCTGAACCAAAACGGGTCTGGTTGACGATGTCGCTGATACGACCGTTGAAGCGCTCCACCATGCCGTTGGTCTGCGGATGACGAGGCGGGATGAGCCGGTGCTCGATGCCGAGCTGCTTGCACAGGCGGTCGAACACGTGTGTGCCGCTGGGTTCCTTCTTCTTGCCGCCAGCCGTGAAGCGGTCGGTGAACTGGCTGCCGTTGTCGGTCAGAAGCTTGACGATCTTGACGGGACAGGCTTGCTGGACTTTGTTGAGGAAGTCGCCACTGCTGCCATCGGTCTGGTCGGCATAGAGCTCGATGAAGACCCAGCGCGTAGCACGGTCGATGGCAACGAAGAGATAGCGCCTTGCCGTCTCGTCGGGCATCTGCGGCAGGTACTTGATGTCGATGTGCACAAAGCCCGGCTCGTAGTCCTTGAAGGTCTTTTTCGTGGCGGGCGCAGTGCCTTCCTGCTCGACCAGGTTACGTAGATCCGAGACACCGTGGCGGCGCAGGCAACGTCCCAGGCCGGCACGCGAGACGGCTGGATTGATGAACTCGCGCGTGACCGCCAGCAGGTCGTCCGTGGGCAGCAGCAACGTCTTGCGCAGCTCCACCACGATGAGCTCCTGCTCGGGCGTGAGCGTCGTGTACATCTTGTTCGGCGCATGCGACTTGTCTTCAGGAGACTCGCGGTTTTGCCACTTTCGGATGGTTTGGCGGGTGACGTTGTACATCCTGGCCAGTTCGGCCTGCGGGAGCGTCGAGTTCCTGATTTCCTCACGGATCAGGTGGGTAGTACGGGCTTGGCTGTGCAGTGCCTGGGTCATCGAGTTGCCAGTGAAGAGTCGGATTGGAACAGTGTACGCAAAACGTGTCTGGCCTTGAAGAGCGGCCAGCTACGCATGGGTACATGATCCCACGAGTCCAGACACCTATAAAAATAGGCGTATCACGAGGCCCTTTCGTCTTCAAGAATTTTATAAACCGTGGAGCGGGCAATACTGAGCTGATGAGCAATTTCCGTTGCACCAGTGCCCTTCTGATGAAGCGTCAGCACGACGTTCCTGTCCACGGTACGCCTGCGGCCAAATTTGATTCCTTTCAGCTTTGCTTCCTGTCGGCCCTCATTCGTGCGCTCTAGGATCCTCCGGCGTTCAGCTTGTGCCACAGCCGACAGGATGGTGACCACCATTTGCCCCATATCACCGTCGGTACTGATCCCGTCGTCAATAAACCGAACCGCGACACCCTGAGCATCAAACTCTTTTATCAGTTGGATCATGTCGGCGGTGTCGCGGCCAAGACGGTCGAGCTTCTTCACCAGAATGACATCACCTTCCTCCACCTTCATCCTCAGCAAATCCAGCCCTTCCCGATCTGTTGAACTGCCGGATGCCTTGTCGGTAAAGATGCGGTTAGCTTTTACCCCTGCATCTTTGAGCGCTCTGATCTGAATATCGAGGGACTGCTGGCTGGTTGAGACCCGCGCATAACCAAAAATTCGCATAAAATGTACCTTAAATCGAATATCAGACACGATGTGTCTATTATGCCAAAATGACGATTTAATGGACACTCAAACGAAGCCGTTTTACTATGTCTGATAATTTATAATATTTCGGACGGTTGCGAAATTGTTAATTCATGACCATCAGGCAGGGAGGCCGGTATGCCCGTCGATTTTCTGACCACTGAGCAGGAACTGAATTATGGTCGCTATGTTGCAGAACCC
>NZ_JAPPTE010000037.1:0-20960 GCF_026719375.1 Citrobacter sp. W9
CGTAACCAAAAAGTCGCATAAAAATGTATCCTAAATCAAATATCGGACAGTGGGTGTCTGTTATAACAAAAAATCGATTTAATAGACACCTAGACAACACCATTTTAGTGTGTCCGAGAATTTATAACATTTCGGACGGTTGCAAAAATGTTACTAAATGCCCGTCAGGCAGGGAGGCCGATATGCCCGTTGACTTTCTGACCACTGAGCAGACTGAAAGCTATGGCAGATTCACCGGTGAACCGGATGAGCTTCAGCTGGCACGATATTTTCATCTTGATGAAGCAGACAAGGAATTTATCGGAAAAAGCAGAGGTGATCACAACCGTCTGGGCATTGCCCTGCAAATTGGATGTGTCCGTTTTCTGGGCACCTTCCTCACCGATATGAATCATATTCCTTCCGGCGTCCGGCATTTTACCGCCAGACAGCTCGGGATTCGTGATATCACCGTTCTTGCAGAATACGGTCAGAGGGAAAATACCCGCCGTGAGCATGCAGCGCTGATACGTCAGCACTATCAGTATCGTGAATTTGCCTGGCCCTGGACATTTCGCCTTACCCGTCTTTTATATACCCGGAGCTGGATAAGCAACGAACGTCCTGGCCTGCTTTTCGATCTGGCGACAGGGTGGCTTATGCAACATCGTATTATTCTCCCCGGAGCCACTACGCTGACCCGGTTGATTTCAGAGGTAAGGGAAAAGGCGACGTTGCGCCTGTGGAACAAACTGGCACTGATACCGTCAGCCGAACAACGTTCACAGCTGGAGATGCTGCTGGGGCCAACTGATTGCAGCCGCCTGTCTTTACTGGAATCACTGAAAAAAGGCCCTGTGACCATCAGTGGCCCGGCGTTTAATGAAGCAATTGAACGCTGGAAAACTCTGAACGATTTTGGCTTGCATGCTGACAACCTGAGTACACTCCCGGCTGTGCGCCTGAAAAATCTCGCACGTTATGCTGGTATGACTTCGGTGTTCAATATTGCCAGGATGTCACCGCAGAAAAGGATGGCGGTTCTGGTTGCCTTTGTCCTTGCATGGGAAACGCTGGCGTTGGATGATGCACTGGACGTTCTGGACGCCATGCTGGCCGTTATCATCCGTGACGCCAGAAAGATTGGGCAGAAAAAACGGCTCCGCTCGCTGAAGGATCTGGATAAATCTGCATTGGCGCTCGCCAGCGCATGTTCGTACCTGCTGAAAGAAGAAACACCGGACGAATCGATTCGTGCTGAGGTGTTCAGCTACATCCCCAGGCAAAAGCTGGCTGAAATCATCACGCTTGTCCGTGAAATTGCCCGGCCCTCAGACGATAATTTTCATGAAGAAATGGTGGAGCAGTACGGGCGCGTTCGTCGTTTCCTGCCCCATCTGCTGAATACCGTTAAATTTTCATCCGCACCTGCCGGGGTTACCACTCTGAATGCCTGTGACTACCTCAGCCGGGAGTTCAGCTCACGGCGGCAGTTTTTTGACGACGCACCAACGGAAATTATCAGTCGGTCATGGAAACGGCTGGTGATTAACAAGGAAAAACATATCACCCGCAGGGGATACACGCTCTGCTTTCTCAGTAAACTGCAGGATAGTCTGAGGCGGAGGGATGTCTACGTTACCGGCAGTAACCGGTGGGGAGATCCCCGAGCAAGATTACTACAGGGTGCTGACTGGCAGGCAAACCGGATTAAGGTTTATCGTTCTCTGGGACACCCGACAGACCCGCAGGAAGCAATAAAATCTCTGGGTCATCAGCTTGATAGTCGTTACAGACAGGTTGCTGCACGTCTTGGCGAAAATGAGGCTGTCGAACTCGATGTTTCTGGCCCGAAGCCCCGGTTGACAATTTCTCCCCTCGCCAGTCTTGATGAGCCGGACAGTCTGAAACGACTGAGCAAAATGATCAGTGATCTGCTCCCTCCGGTGGATTTAACGGAGTTGCTGCTCGAAATTAACGCCCATACCGGATTTGCTGATGAGTTTTTCCATGCTAGTGAAGCCAGTGCCAGAGTTGATGATCTGCCCGTCAGCATCAGCGCCGTGCTGATGGCTGAAGCCTGCAATATCGGTCTGGAACCACTGATCAGATCAAATGTTCCTGCACTGACCCGACACCGGCTGAACTGGACAAAAGCGAACTATCTGCGGGCTGAAACTATCACCAGCGCTAATGCCAGACTGGTTGATTTTCAGGCAACGCTGCCACTGGCACAGATATGGGGTGGCGGAGAAGTGGCATCTGCAGATGGAATGCGCTTTGTTACGCCAGTCAGAACAATCAATGCCGGACCGAACCGCAAATACTTTGGTAATAACAGAGGGATCACCTGGTACAACTTTGTGTCCGATCAGTATTCCGGCTTTCATGGCATCGTTATACCGGGGACGCTGAGGGACTCTATCTTTGTGCTGGAAGGCCTTCTGGAACAGGAGACCGGGCTGAATCCAACCGAAATTATGACCGATACAGCAGGTACCAGCGAACTTGTCTTTGGCCTTTTCTGGCTGCTGGGATACCAGTTTTCTCCACGCCTGGCTGATGCCGGTGCTTCGGTTTTCTGGCGAATGGACCATGATGCCAACTATGGCGTGCTGAATGATATTGCCAGAGGGCAATCAGATCCCCGAAAAATAGTCCTTCAGTGGGACGAAATGATCCGGACCGCTGGCTCCCTGAAACTGGGCAAAGTACAGGCTTCAGTGCTGGTCCGTTCATTGCTGAAAAGTGAACGTCCTTCCGGACTGACTCAGGCAATCATTGAAGTGGGGCGCATCAACAAAACGCTGTATCTGCTTAATTATATTGATGATGAAGATTACCGCCGGCGCATTCTGACCCAGCTTAATCGGGGAGAAAGCCGCCATGCCGTTGCCAGAGCCATCTGTCACGGTCAAAAAGGTGAGATAAGAAAACGATATACCGACGGTCAGGAAGATCAACTGGGCGCACTGGGGCTGGTCACTAACGCCGTCGTGTTATGGAACACTATGTATATGCAGGCAGCCCTGGATCATCTCCGGGCGCAAGGTGAAACACTGAATGATGAAGATATCGCACGCCTCTCCCCGCTTTGCCACGGACATATCA
The DNA here is from genome assembly GCF_026719375.1 of Citrobacter sp. W9. Classification (NCBI taxonomy): domain Bacteria; kingdom Pseudomonadati; phylum Pseudomonadota; class Gammaproteobacteria; order Enterobacterales; family Enterobacteriaceae; genus Citrobacter; species Citrobacter sp. W9. The sequence goes on from NZ_JAPPTE010000037.1 coordinate 3,091, forward strand.
ATATGCTCGGCCATTATTCCTTCACGCTGGCAGAACTGGTGACCAAAGGACATCTGAGACCATTAAAAGAGGCGTCAGAGGTAGAAAACGTTGCTTAACGTGAGTTTTCGTTCCACTGAGCGTCAGACCCCTTTTACACCGATACCGTACTGGAGCATTTTCAATCCTGTATAGGATTGATGATGCTTGCGCCCATTGCTATGTTGTTGACTGAATATTATTTGCGGAGGAAATATGGTTGACCACATCCTCGCCAATATTTCAGTCTACATGACTAAAACAGTACCACAGATGAATATTCCTGAAATAATTGTTTCTGTACTGGCTGTTTTGGTCATTATTCACGCCCTCGTTATGCTGGGGCGCGTTTTATTTCAACGTTACAGAAAAAATACTAAGGGTAGCTAATCTGCTACCCTTCCTTTGCATTGATAAAATCAAAAAAGTCAATCAATGGTTTTAACTCGTTTCCGGTATAGGTGGCGGGAATATCAAAATACTTAATCCCCGCTTTCTCACAGGCCAGCTTTTTAATTGCATCACGTTTTTTGGCGTTATTCTGCCAGTGTCCCGCTCCCTGATACTCAACCACTGCACAAGGAATATTGTCTCTATCTGCGATCACAAAATCAACGCGCTTACTGTTAATAGCGAAGAATGCAGATTTGTTGTCGGTTTTGAGAATTTCACCGAGCGAAACCTGCGGATAGATGCGCACCGGATAGTGATATTTATTGACCACATGCAGCAAAAATTCATACAAATTACTTTCGCTGGCATTCATCACAGGCTTACGAAAAAATTCTGCGACCTCGACACTCGCCAACTGATTATCATGGACGTTCCCGCCCTTACGTTTAACGGGTAAAATTTTCGATAAAACCAAACCGATAACGACAAGCACCACCAGTGTAGCAAGGTAATTTTCCATTCTGTACTTTCCTTATTTCATGAAAACTTCCAGTTTTTCACTTAAAATGGCATCTTTCAGTGCTCCAATACCCTCACATATTACCCCGTGCTGTTCAAGCAACAACTGCCCCTCAAGTCCATTCTCATTCAAGAAAATGACACCTACCAGCTTTCTTTCCAAAGTATCATAAATCCCAAACGGTATTGTTACCAGATTCACAGACTGGAACTCAGTATAAAAACACTCTGACCCTTCTGGTTGTGTTGAATATAGAAATTCACTCAACCTTACTTTTACCAAGATAGCATATTTTTCAGACAGGTTTTCTTTTAAAAGGTATAATAGTTTTGTTTCTTTATCACTTAAAAAATCAATTACTTTGTAGCTCATTTAACCCCTCCGATAACCGACTGTAGGTCACGGGTGAAACCCGATAAATGTAAACGCATGTGCATACTTTATCGGGTTTCACCCTATCCTGCATCTCTCATTTAATCTTGACCTTCTGTACTCTCATTTTGCGCCTGTTTTGCTTGCCTGTTGTACACGCATAAAAGCCGCTGGAACAAATGCCAGTCTGCTACCGATTCTGCATCAAACAGGCCAAGAATCATGATGGTTGCACAGGCAATCATACTTCCATCCCACACGCCGCCATTGGTGCTGTATTTCAGTATCAGGAAAAACGTTCCCAAAATGATACTCAGGTAAATCACACTGTGGCAAATCGTCACAGCAAGGATTAAGGTCATATCCGCAACAAAAGCAACAACCAGACGAAGCACGAAAAAAAGCTTCAGGCAAAACGACCACAGCCACTGTTTGCGTTTCTCAACCACGGGCGCATTCTTGATTCTGGCGATTTCTGCTTTCAGCTTCGCTTTTTCATCACCCTGCGGAAACTGATAGATTTTAGCTTTCATCATGCATCACCTTTTTTCATTGCATCGATACGTTCCTGCATTTTGCGCGGCAGTTTGGAATCCGACTCTACATGCTTCACGACCTTGTTTTTTTCCGTGCGCCATATGGCTTCCTGCTCTTTTTTCGGATCATAATGCCGATAGGTGAATTGTACAGTGTCTTTTTCCACGTCAAACGATACAGCGTAATCCGGTAGGTCATTAGTTTTCGCAAGCTGTTTAACGTTATGCCGGAACATTTTCAGCAAGGCACTACTTCCGGCTTTCAGGTGCAGTAATTCAAGCGAGATGGTAAATTCTTTCTGATAGCCACAGTGTTTACGGGCGATTTCATACAAACGGCGGTCAATCGCTTTACGGATACGGAAATAATCGGGGCTGATTTTAAGAATTTTTGTCTGCGTGATACCTTGATACAACCAATCAGGTAACGTGACTTCCACCATGCCAATATCCAGCTTGCCTTTCTTTTTTTCCAGAATGCGCCACTTGTCAATCAGACCGAAGTTTTCCGTTTCCTGCTTTTCCGATGAATAAACAATATTGGTTTGTACCCGTGTACCAGCCAGCCTTTCAAGAGACTTTCTCAGTTCTTCATAAGACCGACCGCTTTTATTTCTGTTTGTTGTGACAAAAAAATCATATGGCGTAAAAGCGATAGTACGGCTAATCGGTTTTTCCTCAAAAATCGCCTGTTGTAATTTTGAAATGGCATAGATCCATATATCTTTATCAAAGACGGTTGCCAGACCTATTTCAGCCGCTGGGCGTACAGTTACCGTCACATTGCTATTTTTATACTCTCTGACTTTTGTGTCACCTCCTTTCAGGGCAAAAAATGGATGTTCCATGCTAGCGAGTTCATCCCGAAAGGTAGTGATGGCCATTTCATCAGCAATAAAAAATTCCTGCTCGGTATATTTTTTCGGGCGTAGCGTTTTCAGTTTGCGATTCCTCGCGGGATTTGTAAGATCGCTCATAGCCAAATACCTACTCACATTAGGTTGATGGTCAGAACAGCCAGAGTGTTAGCCGCATTCTGGTTGTTCGCCGATTCGTGATTTAAAAACCATTAAAGCTGGGGTAAATCATCGTGATTTAAAAACCCATAAATTTTATATCGTGATTTGAAAACCTCGTCAATGATATTTGGCTTTTTTTTGTGGAAAAGTGTGATTTTCATTCGTGATTTAAAAACCCTGCATTCGTGATTTAAAAACCAAGTATCGTGATTTAAAAACCAAGTATCGTGATTTAAAAACCAATCGTCTGTTTTTTTTATTATATATCATAGTGTTATAAGCTATTTTTTCCCTTTAACTCTTTTTAATAAGAATTAACAAAGATCTTTAACCACAAAACCGTCCACTTTTTCTGTGGATAACGTTGTTCGCCGGATGGTGAAAAGCGATCTGACCCCGCCGGGATCGGGAACAAAAGGCTGCTGCTCACTTTTTAGCCACGGCGTGAAAGTGCCTCCGTTCAGCATCGGGTGATATTGCGCTTCCTCGAACGGACAGACTCGCGGCGCAGCCGCTCCCTAATCCGTCCTTGCGGCGAGCGCTGCGATCATTCTGGCTAGATTTCTTTGATTCTGACGCGCTAAAACGCCACAGGAGCGATTTTCTGGTGAAATTGTGCCGTGATGCAAAAAAACAGGCTTAACAGCACAGGAGGGCTTACAGCCGCTTGTAGGGGGTTTTCTGGCCTGTCTTTCACTGTCGATGGCAAACAGCAAGGCTACGCCAGAGAGCAGATCCGGCACGACCTCCGTTTTTTCGCCGTGACGGCCACTGTACAGCCCGCCCCAACGCCGGACGATCAGCCAGTCTCCGAACAAGTCGCACAAGATTTCGGCCTCGTACCAGCGGTATTCTGATTCCCATCGCCAGAGCAACATAAAAAAACCTCAAAATACTTGCAAATACCGCACATGTGCGGTATTATTATTCCATCGAAAGGGGATAGTCCCCAGTCACCATAGCCCGACACGGGCAGGAGCTAAAAATGAACATTCAGCAAGCACTTAATATCTTTGGCCTTTCCGGTGAACTAACCGAGCAGGACGTTAAAAAAGCCTACAAGCAGGCGGCGCTAAAATTTCATCCTGACAAAAACCGTGAGAATCAGACAGCAGCGGAAATGATGAAAGCGATCAACACCGCTTATGATTTTCTGATGCAGAACATCGCCCGTATCAATGAATGTCAGAGTAACGAAGATAGCGCCCGATACAACTACGGGGAAGAACTGGAAAACGTGCTCAATGCTTTACAGGGGATGTCTGGCGTGATTTTCGAGGTGGCAGGTAACTGGATTTGGATCAGCGGCGACACAAAAGCGCACAAGGACGCGATCAAGGCGCTGGGCTGCAAATGGGCGAGCAAAAAGCAAATGTGGTTTTACCGCCCTGACGAGTATAAGGCGAGCCGGAACCGCAAAGAACACAGCATTGACGAAATCCGTGAAATGTACGGCACGACAGGCCAGCGCAAGGCTACAGGTTTTCAGAAAGTTGAAAACCGCGCATAACCGGAACGGGGGCGCAAGCCCCCAACACAACAAATAAACAAATAAACAAATAAACAAATAAAGTATGTGTGACCGGAAGGAGTGTTAATCATGAATTCATTTTTTGAACGCTATAAACCAGTTTTTGAAGTCGTCGCCCGTCTGCTGGGAAACGGCTGGCGCGTCAATCTGCTGGATGATTGTCCGTATCGGATCAAGCTGACCACGCCGGAACTGAAACGCTACGCATTGACAGCGCGGGAAGAAAAAGGCCGTCTGGTCATTCACGGTTTTGTGGAATCCCGACAGTGGCACGGAAACGGGGCGCGGTGTACCGTGTCGTCGTCACGAAGCGCAACGGGTATTGCCGACGATATATGCCATAAAATACTCACCACGGCGCGGGAGGATGTGAAAAAGGCACTGGAAGCGGAACAGGCGCAACAGGATGCGCAGGAGCAGGAAACAATCATCAAAGGGATGTTATCGCAGCTTGTGACGCTGGATAACTGGCACGATGCGCTAACTGGATTTAAAGCAGAAAACGGCATCAGCGGAAAAATCACCGACCATTTCAACGGCTACGGGCTGTTTGTGCAGGGATTAAGTGTGGAACAATTAATAAAATTAACGGGGGCGATAAAACATTTATGAAAACAAATTCTTTTAGAAAAGGAAATTTCACATATTATTTAAATTATGATGAAAACGAAAATTGTTACTCTTTTGTCGTATATGTTAAAATACGTTCCAGCAAAAGGAAAACAGAATTAAAATCAACCAGAGCAAAGGATATTGATATTTCTTTTCATCATGTAGATGATCCTGTTCTAAAAACTTTATCTGATGAAAATATTAAAATAATCAAATCTCTGATAATGGGTGTTGAAAAATGAATAACCAACCATCTGAAGTAAAACGATTAAGGGTAAAGGCAGGTTTAACGCAAAGTAAAGCGGCTGAATTATTTGGTATGTCATTAAGTAACTGGCAGCGTAAAGAGTCAATTACGGGAAGGGTTGTACCAATTACCGCAAGTGAATTTATTCTTTTACAGTTAATGGCAGGTGAACATCCCGAATATATTTTGTGTAAAAGAAATGAGGATAGATAAGGTAATGGAAAAGATTGATTTTGATTCACAGTTTGGTTCGGTTACGGAACACATGATAACAGTTTTAACTGCCATAATTGTTATTATGTTTCTTATTTCATTATGGAGAACGCTAAGAGGATTTATCATCCTGAAAATGTTAAAGAAAAATGCTGACAACAAAGATTTCACAACCTTGCAAGTTTCTCAATTAAAAACGAGCGCAAAAATTGATTTTATCTTTTTTTCGCCAGTTTTGATTATTTGCTTGCTGGGCTTGATATATGTATTTGTGTTGCGCCAGTAGCTCGCGTTGCTCACACTCGCAGTACAGCGCCCCGCCCGACTTGCAGCCGGACGGCGTACCGTTCGCAGGCTCACGCGCTAACTGCGGCCTTTGGCGGCACAAATCGGCGGTAGTGTCGTTTGACAGCCCTTTTCGGCTTTGCAGTGAAGGGGAATGTTCACGGCTGCGCCGCTCCGCTTGTTTTTATCCTCGCTGCGCTGCGGGGCTTCCGGCGCGTTGCGCCTCCCATACCCTGACAGGCATCAAAAAGCGTGATGGGTATCACGTATTCTGCGGTTTTTCATCAAAAAATCCTTGCGAATACCGCACGTATGCGGTATTATTATCACATCGAAAGGGGATAGACCCCAATCACCATAGCCCGACACGGGCAGGAGCTAAAAATGAAATCCATCTTAAATCTCACTTATCCAGCCACTTTTAAATTCTATTTCACAAAAGCCGAAATCAAAGATGGCAAGGCGTTTATGAACACATACGGCATCAGCCAGACGTTCACGATAAAAAGTCATGCTGAACTGGAAAAACTAATCCAGACTATCGCCGCAAAATGCGTGGTAAACCCTTCAAACGTTGATTTTGAAATCATCGGCTAACCGAAAGGGCGGGGGAAACCCCGCCAGTTTAAAGAGGTTCACGCAATGAGTAGCAAAATGTACGAAAAAGAATATGAGATTTATTTCAATTCTTTAAAAGAAGGTGACGAGGTTTTAACTTTTGCGGAATTTATCGAGTGTATGAAATGTTTTGAGGATGAAAAATATCAATATCGCGTTTTTTTAAATAAAGAACCAGACAATGCCAGATTATTTAAAACTGAAAAAGAGGCACTGGATGCTTATCGTATTTTGACAATGTACGGTCATAAAGTAACGATAGAAAAAAAGGAGGTGAAAAACTAAAAGTCTGAAAGGTGTGATCAGGTTGCTACAACAACCTGATCACGTATCGACAAACAAAACTGAATGAGGTTTTACAATGTCAACGCACCAGATCGTACAGCTTGCTGATTCCCTTGTCAAAGGCTGGGAAACCCGAATCCCCGCGATGAAAGGCGGTGAGTGGGAACAATTCCGATGGTGGTTAAACTACCTGCAAGGATACGCGATGTTTTAACGTTAATCAGAGGGGCTAACTTAGCCCCTTTTCTTGACTTAATTTTATATGTGTTATACAATGTATAACATCAAACAAAGGGGGATAGTATGAACAAAAACATGACGAAAGCGATCCGGTTGAATGACGAAGATTTTAACCTGTTTGAGTCTTACGCCAACGCAAAAGGGATAACCTTCAGCGAATTGTGCAAAAGCGCAGTACGGGAAAAAATCGAGGACGAATTAGATTTGCAATGTGCTAATGAAAGCTACGCGGATTATCTCAGCGACAAAACGACAATCAGCCACGACGAACTGTTTAAATCTATGTGAGGTGGTGAGGCATGACACGCTACCGGACAGAATACACAAAACGGTTCGTCAAAGAGTTTAAGAAAATTGACACGGTACACCAGAGGGTAATTCAGAAGTACATTGAGGCGCACATCAACAACGCACTCAATCCGCGCTTGACGGGTAAAATCCTGAAAGGAGATAAAGCCGAATTTATCCGCTGGCGTATCGGTGATTACCGTCTGATTGCCACTATTGAAGACGATAAATTGCTGGTCATTGCGTTAAGCGTGGGACACCGCAAAGACGTGTACAAAAAGTTTTAAGTGAACCGAAGGGAAATAACAATGAATCCAATTTTAGAGTTTTCAGAATTTAATAGAAATATCATAAGCGTGACACAGAGCTTGCGTGATTTAGGGTTTAAAATTGATGATAACGGTAAGTTGGTACGGCTGGATGGAAGCCGTATTAAGAACTATGCAGCGGAAAAAGAGTGGATCGGAAAACTCAAACACGGCGACCGTTTACCAAGAGGTAAATTTTTCCGCAACAAAAAAGCGGGTAAGCCGCTGGTTATCGTGGATGAATTTCATGATTTCAATTGGAAATGAAATACCCAATGCGTGACAGGTTGCTTATGCAGCCTTTTTTATGCCCTGTAAAGGGCATGGAGGCGCTACGCGCCGGAAGCCCCGCAGCGCAGCGAGGATAAAAACAAGCGGAGCGGCGTGAGCCGTGAACATTCCCCCACACTGCCAGACGTGTTTTGACTTTTCTCAGAACTAGCCGCTATGACGTTGCCAGATTGTCGAAGACGAAAGAACCTTCCCGCCATCATCCCCCTGAATGCGCGTATGTTACGTAAATTGTCCGCCTCTCATGGTGTATTTTGCCGTTTGCGATCCGCATGAAAATTGGCTAATCTGCAAGGTATGAAGAAGGTGGATTTTAGTGAGAGATGCAGGATAGGGTGAAACCCGATAAAGTGTGCACATACGTTTACCTTTATCGGGTTTCACCCGTGACCTACAGTCGGTTATCGGAGGGCAGGTATGAGGTATGTTAATTTCAGGCTAGAAGATGATGATTATAAATTATTGCAAGACAATTTACCTTGTTCTGTACCTTCCTATTGTAAATCAGTAGCAACCGGATTTATAGATGAAATTAAATCAAATTCCAAAAAAGATACGGGTTTGGAGAAGAAGAATTTTTTATCTATCGACCTGCGAAATGATTATTTAACAGAGAAATTTACTTTTTTATTTACGGCAGAACAGAAGGAGGCACTTACCAAAGCTGCAAAATCACATGGCTGGAATTTATCCAGAGAAGTCAGACATCGTTTGCAAATGACGCTGGATAATAAAATGGATTTTTACGATCAAGAACTTCGGGTGCTAAATGGAGCCAGAAATGCCGTTGACGTTGTAGGCCGCAATCTAAATTTTATTATCGTCAGAGATAATGCACAGATTGTTGACAAGTCGGGATTTAAAGAAGACGTGGACATGCTGCAACAAAATATTGCCAGTCTGAAAGCGGAACTTGAATCCTATATTGCCCTTTGTAAAGGCAGACGTATCTACGGCAAGGTGGGATTCTGATATGGGCGTATACGTTGCTAAGGAAGACCGTGTAAAACGGAGTAGGGCGAAAAAAGGGACTTCTGTTAAATCAGCGCTCAGTAAGTCGGCGTTTGTCTATAAGGCCAGGCACGGCGGGAAAAATTACTCCCGTACCGTCAAAGATCGCACCTTTGCCAAAGGTGCAAGCAAAGAAGTAATGGTGAAAATTGTAGGTAAGGGAAAAACACAATTAGGTGTAAAACGAGGGATTGATTATATCAGCCGTGATGGGGATTTGCCTTTAATTAATGAAGAAGGGCATGTCAGTGACAAAAATACCGATAAGGATTATCTCAACGCAACTAAAGCACACATGGTCAAAGAAACGGATGCACGGAGATTGCACGATAAGCACGGTAAGGCAAATCCGGCGATTGTTACGAATTTCAGCTTTTCAGCGCCGCCAATGGCAAAGGTTAAACCAGAAGATGCGATGAATGCCGTCAGGGAAGTGCTTCACAAAAAATACCCTGATAACCGTTTCGTGCTGGCCTATCACACGGATAAAAAAGAACATCCGCACGTTCATGCTAATTTCAGGAATGAGAATAAGTATGGCGATGTGGTGGAATTTAAACCTAAAGATCTGCGAGCGATCCGGCAGGAATTTTGCAAAGAATTACAGGCAATGGGCTATGACGTAAAAGCCACCCATAAGCAAAAAATTGGGCTGTACAAGGCGCTGGAAGATGAACACAAAAACGCCCCGAAACGGCAGAAGGGCGTCTATGAAGTGGTGAAATTTGGCTATGACCACTACCAGTTTAAGCCGGAGAACTCTTTCCAGAACTACATTACCGTGAAGACGCTGAATAAAGGCGTTGAATCCACGTATTGGGGAAAGGAACTTGGCGAACTTTGCGAACGGGAGAAGGTAGCGCAGGGCGACCTGATCAAACTGAAAAAAACCAGTTCGGTGAAAGTCAAAGTACCGGAAGTAGACAGCAACGAAAAAATCATCGGCTGGAAAGAAACCAAGCGTAACCAGTGGGAGCTGGAGAATCTTGGCGTTGGCGGCATTGACCGCACACAACCGTTGAAATCGAACGTGGATCTGACCACGCCAGATCAGCTTTTCCGCCTGGAGCGCAAACAGGCTGACTTCCGACAAAAAGCCGTGGATATGATCAAGAAAGAAAAATCAATTAGCCGTGGTATTTCTATTGGATAATTTTCTGGCGATTATCGGTTATAAAATTTTTATAACCTTTTTTTCAGAAGTTGTAGCATATCCTCTATCTCATAAATCAGCATATGAGATGTTGTCTTACCTTTAGCCTGGTTAGTTCGATAACGTTCGAGAAGTAGCTGCGCTTCTATATCATCTACGATGTAAAAATAGTATTCCGGTACGGAAAGCACCTTTGCCAGTTGACGCGCCACAGGGAATGAAGGGCTGTAGCGCTCAGTTTCATAATGTGCGATGCGTGTATTCGCTCCTGTACCTTCAACACCAATCAACTCAGCAACTTGCCATTGAGTCAGGTTTTTACTCAATCTGGCTTCTTTTAACCTTTTTCCAATCATAGCCATGCCCCTATTTTGCTTATGCGAGTATACGGGCATGATAAAAAAAAAAAGGTTTTGTTAATCCACTCTAAAAGTGGATAAGCTATTTACATGCTGTTTTTCTAAGCTATGATGTAACCAGTTGCGAAAGTCTTGCACACGTTGCAGTCAAATCGCACGTTATGTATACTGGTTGTATGATCAGTGGCGGTAGCGTGCAAGGAATGGACGACACATATGATTAAAGCGGGTTTACTCTCTCTGGCGTTGCAGTGCTCACCGCAGGTACATCCTGATACCGTTTTTGATGTTGCAAAAACGGAAAGCGGCCTCAATCCTTTTGCCATTGCCGAAATCATCCCGAAAGCTGAACGCGCCGCCAAAGGGAAAAGCGTGATCTCGCATATGCCCGCAACCAAAGAAGAAGCCATGAAAATAGTGAACGCCATTGAGAAAAAGGGGCGGCGCTATTCAGTGGGTTTAATGCAAATCACCAGTACCAATTTCAGGCAGTACCACACCACCGCTGAACAATTATTCGACCCCTGCAATAACTTAAAAATCTCGGAAAAAATCATGCTTGACTGCTGGCAGCGGTCTGGAAAACTGAAAAATGCGTTAAGCTGCTATTATTCCGGCGACCCGATGATCGGACAGAAACGCGAGAAGGAATTCTCCGATACCAGTTACATTGAACGTATCGCCGGAAAACCGCTTGAGCCAGTACAGGAGGTGATCGTCCCAAGTACCCGTGAACTGAAACAACCCACAAAAAAAATCGCTCCCCGTCAACTGGCGGTGATTTACCCGAATTACATCGTCAGGGGCAGCGTTGCCCCTATTCAAACGCAAGGAAACAACAATGAACAAAAGTAGTTATCGCATTGCCATTACGCTGATTGCCGTGCTGGGCGTATTCTGCATTGCAGAACCCGCGCTCGCCGCTGATGTGTCCACCAAAGCAACGGGCTTTCTGGATAAAATCATCGAATTTCTGACTGATCTCCGAAAACCCGCCATCACCATCTGCGCCCTGTTAATCGGCTTCATCGCCCTGTTTAAGCGTGAATATGCAGGTTGGATTGTGCCACTGGTTATCGGCATCCTGATTTTTATCCTCGCGCCTTACATTCCAGAGTGGCTGGCGTAACACAGAAAAGGGGCGGCTATGAGTACAGTATTTAAAGGACTGACCCGCCCCGCCCTTATCAGGGGGCTGGGTGTTCCTTTATACCCTTTTCTGATTATGTGTGTTGGCGTGGTGATACTGGCGGCTAACTTTGGCGACTTCCTGTATTTTGGCGTGTTTGTAGGCTGGTTTGTTATCCGAAAACTCACTGATATGGATGAACGGATATTTGAACTGCTTTGGCTTCGTTACAGAGCGAAAGGCAGTCTGGTGACGAACCGACATTATGACGCGATCCACTACTCAGGAAATCAGTATGACAGCGTTGATATTTCAAAACTGGAAGAACACATGAAACTTGACCAGCAAGCCAGTATTGAAGAGATGATCCCCTATTCGAGTCATATCAGGGATAATCTGATTATTACGCGCAACAAGGACTTGATCGCCACATGGGAAATCAGCGGCGCGTATTTTGAATGCCGTTCTCAGGAAGACTTAGATATTCTGACGGACAGGCTGAACACCCTTATACGAAGTTTCGATGATAAAGAGGTCACGTTCTACACGCACCGCAGCAGGAATAAAAAACGTGTACGTGGAGAATACAAATCAAAAATCCCGTTTGTGAATACCGTGATGCGTAAGTATTACGGCTCACTTGCAAAAACGGACTACTACCACAACCGCCTTTTCCTTTCTCTATGTTACAAAACACTGAAAAATGAAGAAAAGGTGACGGCCTTTTTCTCTGGAAAAAAAGAAAAGCAGATCCGCAAATTCCTGAATGAATCCATTACCGCCATGAACGAAATGACGGCAAAGCTCGACAGCTACTTTGAACGTTTCAATGCCGTAAGGTTAGGCGCGTTTACGGAAAAATCCGTGCGCTATTCCAGCCAGCTTTCTCTATTCCAGTACCTGTTAACAGGAAAATGGCAGAAAGTCCGCGTCACCAACAGCCCGTTTTACACTACGCTGGGCGGCAGGGATTTATTCTTTGGCAATGACGCAGGGCAGATTGGCGCGGGCGATGATGCGCGATACTTCCGTATCCTTGAAATAAAGGACTATTTCCAGAACACGGAAACGGGAATTTTTGACGCGCTGATGTACCTGCCCGTGGAATACGTGCTCACCACCACGTTTACCAGCATGAAAAAGCGGGAAGCGGTTAAGCGTCTTGACGACCAGTTAGACAAGCTGGAAATGACCGACGATGCGGCACAATCGCAGATGGACGCGCTGACCGTGGGCGTAGATCTGTTGTCCAGCGGGGTTATTTCCTTCGGCCTGTCCAGCTTTACGCTGACGGTGTATGCCGACAGCCCTGATGAACTGGTGGCAAACAGCAACATCCTCACCAACACCTTGCAGGACATGGGGATGATTGTGACCAACGCCACGTTGTCTCTGGGGGCGGGATTCTTTTCTCAGTTACCTGCGAACTACACGTATCGTCCCCGCTTGTCGATGATAAGCAGCCTGAACTTTGTGGAAATGGAATGCTTTCATAACTTCTTCTCAGGAAAAGAGAACGGCAACACATGGGGTAAGGCGCTAATCACCCTGAAAGGCTCAGGGAATGACGTTTACCACATGAACTATCATATGACCAACGAGGCGCAGGACTTTTTCGGCAAAAACCCCGTGCTGGGACATACCGATATTCTGGGAACCTCGAACGTAGGTAAAACCGTGCTGATGATGACACACGCCTACGCCGCACAGCAGTTTGGACACCCTGACTCTTTCCCACCGAACCGGAAAAATAAACGTCTGACGACCGTGTTTTTCGATAAAGACCGTGCCGGAGAAGTCGCTATCCGTGCAATGGGGGGCGAGTATTACCGCGTGAAAGATGGGGAGCCGACAGGCTGGAATCCGTTTGAGCTTGCACCGACAAAGCGCAATATTAATTTTATCAAACAGCTTATGCGCCTGATTTGCACACTGAACGGCGGCTCGCTTTCTGACTACCAGAACAACGTGCTTTCTTCCGCAGTGGAAAAGTTGATGAAGCGCGAAAGCCGAACCTTTGGTATCAGTAAGCTGATCCCGCTGATTATGGAGAACAAAACGAGCGAGTCAGAAACCAGCGGCCTGAAAGTGCGTCTCAGCGCATGGAAGCAGGGCGGGGAGTACGGCTGGATTTTCGACAACGCGCATGACTCCTTTGATATTAGCGACAGGGACGTATTCGGTATCGATGGCACGGAGTTTTTGGACGATAAGGTCACGTCAAAGGTCATTCCTTTTTACCTGATTTATAAAGTCACCATGCTGGCAGACGGGCGGCGGCTGCTGATGTACATGGATGAATTCTGGCAGTGGCTGAACAACGATGCTTTCAGCGATTTTGTCTACAACAAGCTGAAAACAGGCCGTAAGCTGGATATGGTGCTGGTTGTCGCCACACAGTCGCCGGACGAACTGATTAAAACGCCGATTGCCGCCGCCGTGCGGGAACAATGCGCCACACATATTTATCTGGCGAATCCGAGAGGCAAAAAATCGGAATACGTTGACGGGCTGGACGTGCCGGAACTGTATTTTGACATCATCAAAGAGATTGACCCGCTGTCACGCCAGCACCTTGTGGTGAAGAACCCGCAGCGGAAAGGGGATAACACGGATTTTGCGGCCTTTGCCCGTCTGGATTTGGGGGAAGCGGCTTATTATCTGCCCGTATTGAGCGCGTCAGCGCCACAGCTTGAAGTGTTTGATGCTATCTATAAGGACGGCATGAAGCCGGAGGACTGGCTGGAGCCGTATCTGGAACAGGCAAACAAGGTTTAAGGGGATTGACGATGAAAAAGACCGTATTAGCCGTATTGACCGCCGGAGTCATAGCCATGTCGTCTCAGGCATTCGCTATCACAGGCGGTGTGATTGTCCATGACGCGCAACAGTCAATGAAGACTGGCTTGCAGTGGGTAAAAGAGGCGAAACAGTGGGCTAATGAACTGAAAGCCTATCAGGATGAACTGCTCTCAAAAACGGGTATTCGTGACGTGCAGGGGCTGATTCAGGACGCGCAGTCTATCAGCAGCGACCTGACCGAAATCTACAGCGAAGGGGAATCCTTCTACAGCGACTATATCCAGAATCCCGAAGGGGTGTTGTCACCGAAAGCCAAAGCGATTCTGGACAAATATCAGGTGGGGAAAACCTGCGTGAACAAGGGATTTAGCGGCGATGCGCTTAAAGGCTGCGAAGCTAAATTCCTGTCAGACCTTGCCACGGTGGAGTATGGCAACAACCTTGAGAGTAAACTCAAGAAAGACAACCGTGAAATGAAAGGGCTGATAGATCAGGTCAGGAACGCCAAAGACCCGAAAGCCACCGCCGATGCCGCTAATGCCGTACAGCTTGCCAATCTGAAATTTGAGAAGATGAAATTCCAGTATGAAATGTACAGGGATAAGCAGAAAGACATGGCTGCATTTAACGCAGAACAAAATAAAGCTAACTTTGAAAAACAGCAGTTAGAAGCAAAACCTACTGATTATTCTTCTGGATGGAATGAATATTATAACGAACATCAAAGCGATTGAGGTTGCCATGAGAAATATATTTATTTGCGTTGGGTTAGCTGGAGTGTTTCTTCTGGTTGGGTGTGAAGAAACAAAATCCGTGGAGTGGTGGACAGAGCACCATGAGGCCGCTCTTAAAAAAGAGGTGGAATGCAAGAAAACGGGTAGCGACAGCCAAAATTGCCGAAATGTAAAACAGGCCAACTTTGAATATCAGCAGTTACACGCCAAACCAACTGATTACTCAAAAGGCTGGGATGATTTTTACAAAAAAGGTAAAAATTAATTAGGGGGATGTAATGGCTGGTGAAACATCGGTTTTTTTTCAAACGGCACAACGGGCTATTATGTCAGTTTTAGAGCGCAGCCTCGCTAATCAAACTGACGGATTTATTAATACAGCCTATGTGTTCGGGCGCTATGGAGTACAAATTTATGCTCTCTGGTATGCCTATACCGTTATAGCGGGAAAACAACGCGCCCCCACGCAGGATTTTGTCTGGAATCTGACGCGGCTGTTTGTCATTCTGATGTTTGTGAAAAATATGGATGGCTGGCTCAACTACGCGCTGACAGGTATTGATGGCCTGAAAGAAACACTATCTGGCGGGGCTAATGTCTGGAAATCTTGTGATGAATTATGGCTTAAAACAACACAAGCCGCTGCACATATATATTCCAAAGATACCACTGATTATGTGAAAGTTCCGGGAATGATGGGTGCTTTGTTTGTTTATGCAGGGGGAATACTGTCACTGTTGGCGGCGGCGATTACCTTCCTGATGGCAGAGATCACCATAAAATTGCTGGCTGTTACCGCCCCGTTGTTTATTTTCTGCCTGTCTTATGGTTTTCTGCGCCAGATGTTCAATAGCTGGCTCCAGCTCATTATCAGCTCCTGTCTGGTACTGATGTTTGGTTCACTGGCATTAAGGGCGGGTACAATGTACTTAAGTTACATTCTTTCTCAGTCTATATCTGATGCAAGTAACGGCTCAAATCTTATTCAGATAGGAGCAACGTCACTTGCCGCAGGGATTTTCATGGCCTTTGTTATCTGGCAAGCCAAGCATTATGCCTCGCAGATTGCTGGCGTGGGTGTGGAAGGGGCTATGCAGGGCGCGGCGGCAATGGGTATGGGTGCGCTGGGCTTTGGCGCCGCGAAGCTGGGGTTAGGTGCAGCTAAACGCGCAGGCCGTGGCACGATGGGATTTGGACGTGGTGCATTAGGGCAGAAAGGCGGCTTTGGCAAATCCACGGGAGTCAGCGGCAAGGCAGGGAACCTCGTTGGTCAGGGCGCACGTGGGGCGGCACAAGGAACCTACAGCGTAGGTAAAGCTGTCGTGAAACAGGTCAGACAACGCTACGGAAATTAACCATGAAAAGAATGCTGATGTTGATAGTGACATTTTCACTGCTGGCCGGATGTGCCAGCAGTGGTAAAAAATTACCGCCCGTTTCCGGTACGCCGGAGCCGATTAACACGCAGGAGGTGATGAACAATGTTCAGCCTTAAACTGAAAATGCCAAAAATTCCGTTTGTTAAGGAAAAAATAAAATCTGACCCTGACGGAAATGCAGTGTTATTTGAAGAAGTTTTATATCAAAAAGAACTGTTGATAAAACGTGTTTATGGTTGGGTAGCCGTTATCGGCATTTTATTTGGGTTATTAAGCCTGATTGCCCTGATTGTCATGCTGCCGTTAAAACGAGTGGATACCCGTATCTTTATGGTGGACGGCATGACGGGTGCTCAGGAAGAAATTGTTAACGTGAAAGGTGGGGAGTTAAGCGAAAACTCCGCGCTGGCACGATTCTTTGTGCAGAAATATATTAGCTGGCGTGAAGGGTATAACTATTTCCGACTGCAACAGGATTATGACACTGTACTGCTGTACAGCAACGATGCGGTAGGCAATGAGTATAACCAGTTATTTAAAGGCGATAATAAAGACAACCCTAAAAATATTTATCACAAAGGCGAACAGACCGCGCAAATTACCGTGCTGTCAAAGATGATTACCGATTCATCTAACCCGACTGACCCCGATAAAACAGCTATCGTGCGTTTTAAAAAGGTGATTAAGGATGTGACCAGCAACACGTCACGCACGGAATACTGGAACGCCAGACTGACTTTCCGTATCACGCCGCAGAATAAGGCGAAGATCGGGGATGTAGACGATAACCCGTTGGGCTTTGTTGTCACCAGTTATCAGGCAGAGAAAGAGAACAGAGGATAAGACCATGAAAAAAATCGCGTTGGCTATCCTCGTTGCCGGAATTATTGCCGCGCCGTTATGCTCAGCGGCATCAAAACCCGTCAGCAGCCGTTTTGACCCGCGCAATCAGGCGATTGCTTATAACCCTTATGATACTACAGTAATCAGCAGCGCTACGGGATACATTTCCACGCTGGTTTTTGACGATGATGAAAAAGTCGTCGAAACCAAAGTGGGCTGGGATCAGGGGTGGGAAGTCACATCCACCGATAACCGCGTTTATATCCGCATCAAGCCCGTGACGCAGAACGTGGAGCAGGTGAACAGCGAAGGCGACACCGAAACAAAACAGGTGGCCTTTGATCCAGAAAACGACCTCGAACGCTGGAAAACCAACCTGTTTATTGTCACCACCAAACGCAATTACAGTATTGAACTGAACGCGAAAACGTTCAAAACGCCGGACAAAATTTCCTTTGTGGTGAATTACCGCTATCCCGACGAGCGGCGTAAAGAAAATCAGAAGCTGGAGCAACAGCGCCTTGCTGAACTGGCTCGAAAAAATGAAATTAATACTAGGGGTTTGAGAGCCAATGGAACGAAAACGTACGCTAAGAAGTTAATTCATTGTTTAAATTGAAATTTAGTTCTCTCAGTTCCCCCTTCAAAATATCCTCCGGTAGCGTAAACGTATAATGCCCCAGC
>NZ_JAPPTE010000038.1:0-15311 GCF_026719375.1 Citrobacter sp. W9
TCATCAGGCGCGGAACTCATCAAGGCGCGGGAATAAAATCCCATTCAGACGCCGGATAGATTCAAGCAAGCCAACTTGTCGTCAAAATCGGTGTTGCAAAAACGGGAGTGACCATAGATTCCGTTTTCTGAGACGACCCCTGGCTGCGCGCCTACGACTTCACGACTGACCGCGGCGCCATGGCGCTCAATGACTACGCCCGCTCCAACGACCCCTTTACACGGGTCGGCCGGCAGCAGGTCGCTGTCGACGTCTCCAGCGTCATCCGCGCGTCCCCGGACAGCTTCCGCGTCGCCTGGGTCGAGCGCCGATACGAAAATGGCCAGCTCGCCGAGACCACGCGCTGGACCGCGATCCTGACGATCGTCGTGCAGATCCCCCGAAACGCCGACCGGCTCAGGGCGAACCCGCTCGGCATCTACGTCAACGCCATCAACTGGTCACGGGAGCTTGGGCAATGAAGCCGTATTTCCGTAAAGCCGGAAACCCGGCTTCACACACACACGTACTCCCGGCTCTCCGTAGAGCCGCATTCCCGGTCGTTCTGCTAGCGGCGACCGCGCTCGCGGGCTGCGCGACCACCAATCCGCCGCCGGAGATTTCCTACGACAATGCGGCTCCGGCGGTGCAGACCGTCGATCCACCCGCGCCGGTCACCGTGGTCGAGCTGCCCCGGCCGCTGCCGCTGCCTGGCCAATTGCAGCGTGTGGAGGAGACGCGGCGTGCCCCGGAGCCTTCTAATCCGACCGCTCGCGTCAACCAGGCAAACGAGGCGGCACGAGTCCAGCCGGTGCGCGACGGCTTCATTAACTCGATGCAGGTCTACCCGTGGACTCAAGGGGCGCTTTATCAAGTCTATACCGCCGTCGGGCAGATCACCGACATCGCGCTCCAACCCGGGGAGCAGCTTGTCGGCGCAGGCCCGGTGGCCGCCGGCGACACAGTGCGCTGGATCATCGGCGACACCGAGAGCGGATCGGGGGCAACGCGCCAGATCCACATCCTAGTAAAGCCCACCCGCGCCGACCTGATGACAAACCTCGTCATCAACACCAACATGCGCACCTATCACATGGAGCTGCGCTCGACAGAGCGCACCTATATGGCGTCGGTCTCATGGCAGTATCCGCAAGACCAGCTCATTGCGCTGCGCCGTCAGAACGCCGAGGCGCAGGCGGCCCAGCCGGTGGCGAGCGGCGTCGATCTCGCGAACGTCAACTTCCGCTATGCGATCGAGGGCGACCGTGCGCCGTGGCGGCCGCTGCGCGCCTTCGACGACGGACGCCAGGTCTTTATCGAGTTTCCGCGCGGCATCGGTCAGGGCGAGATGCCGCCACTCTTCGTCGTCGGCCCCGAGGGCAACACCTCTGAGCTCGTGAACTATCGCGTTCGCGGCCACCACATGATCGTTGATCGTCTGTTCGCGGCTGCCGAACTTCGCTTCGGCTCCGGCCGCGAGCAGAAGCGCGTCAGGATCGTCCGCACAGACGGGAGGCCGACCTCGTGAGCGAGAACCCGCCCCGGATTGAGGAAGTGCCGGACGACGATGCGCAGCCCCTGACCGGCGAGCCGGTCGGGCCTGCGCCGATGCGGCTGCGGGCCGAACCGCCCCGCGTCACCCGGTTGTCGCGGAAGGTTCTCGCCGGCCTCGGTCTTGTCGCCAGCGTCGGGCTCGGAGGTGCGCTGATCTACGCGCTTCAGACCCGCGACGCCGGTCGGCCGAACGACGAACTCTATTCGACCGAGAACCGCTCGACCGCTGACGGACTGGCCGGCCTGCCGCGAGATTACAGTGGCGTGCCACAGCTCGGTCCCCCTCTTCCCGGTGACCTCGGCCGGCCGATCCTTAGTACCCAGGATCGCGGACAGCCGGTGCCCACACCCGGGACGGCCACGCCCAATCCCGGCATCAGCCCGGAAGAGCAGCGCCGCCTTCAGGAAATCGAGACCGCGCGCACCAGCCGTCTCTTCTCCGGATCGGAAAGCCGGGGCACACCCGCTGCTGCGGGAGCTGCCCCAGCGCTCGCGCCGGTGCCGGATTTGGCGAGCATTGGCCTCGCTCCGCCGCCCGCCACGCCCTCGGCGCAGGACCGGCAGAACGCGTTTCTGAACGCCGCGGCCGATCGCAGGACGGTTGCGCCCGATCGCGTCGCTGCGCCAGTATCGCCGAACGTCCTTCAGGCGGGAGCAGTGATATCCGCGGCGCTGATCACCGGCATCCGATCCGATCTACCCGGCCAGATCACCGCGCAGGTCACCGAAAACATCTACGACAGCCCAACCGGCCGTATCTTGCTTGTGCCGCAAGGCACTCGTGTGGTCGGGCAGTACGACAACAACGTGCAGTTCGGCCAGAGCCGAGTCCTGCTCGTCTGGACTCGGCTCGTCTTCCCGAACGGGCGCTCGATCGTTCTCGAGCGCCAGCCTGGTGCTGACGCTGAAGGGTTCGCCGGGCTGCAGGATGGCGTCGATTACCATTGGTGGGATCTGGCCAAGGCTGCGGGATTGTCGACACTGCTGAGCGTCGGCGCCGAACTCGCGGTCGACAACGACGATCAGCTCGTTCAGGCGATCCGGAACGGTGGGCAGGACACCATCAACGACGCAGGGCAGCAGATTGTGAGGCGTCAGCTCAACGTCGCGCCCACGATCACTATTCGGCCCGGATTTCCCGTGCGCGTTCTCGTGACGCGAGACTTGGTACTGGAGCCATATGGAGGGTGATGATGTCGAAGCTTAAGCTAGGCCCCATCGCGGACGACAAGCCGCTTAAGGTACAGGTCGAGCTACCTGCAGCTCTCCACCAGGACCTTGTTGACTACGCCCACCTATTGGGCCGAGAGCAAGGTCAGTCCGCTGTTGACCCAGCTCGGTTAATCGTCCCGATGTTACAACGGTTCATCGCGACAGACCGTGGCTTCGCCAAAGCCAGGCGAACGTTGACGCCGGGGAGCGCCGATTAATCCGTGGTCCCCGCTCTAGAGGGGGTGTCGAAACACTTCAGCAGCAGCGGCAGAGTCGGGTTGTCGTTGTCACTGGAAGAAATTATAGCGGCCGTCGGCGCCCGCGCCGATGGGAGCGGGATCAACGCGATATCCGGCCGGTAGATCACGCTGGTGATGGTCAAGCCGAAGCCCTGTTCGACCATCGTCAGCAGGGTTTCTCGGCTGACTTGTTGGATCGAGAGTTGAACCGCTCCGTCTCCGGCGCCCACCATGCGCCGGAGTATGCCAGCGAGCTCACGCCCAGCGCCATCCGAGCGAACGAGGAAGACTTCGTCACAAACGTCCTCCCACGACAGCTGTGGCCGTGCTGCCAACTCGTGAAGCGGGGACAATGCCACGAACAGATCTGGTTCGCAGAGACGTCGAACTTGGAACTGAGGGCTCTTGCTCGCACTCAGGCTGATTGCTGCGTCCAGTAATCCGCGCTTCACCCCCAAAGTGTTTTCTTCTGAAGTGCCTTCCTCAAGCTTTACCTCGATCGTCGGATGTCTATTTCTGAATGCCGAGAGAATGTTGATGATCGGGCACGCCGGGAACGCTTCAAGCATTCCAAACCTCACGAGCCCGGTCTTGAGTTTCCGCGCGGAGCGGATCTCCGTTGCGGCGTTACGAAGGTAGCGCGCTCCCACCACCGCTTGTTGAAGGAAGCGCTCACCTTCTGGAGTCAGCCCTGCCCCCGCTCGCGTACGCTTGAAGAGAGAAAAGCCAAGTTGGCGCTCAAACAGCTGCACACGTCGGCTGACGGTGGATTGCGATATCGATAGGCGCTCCGCCGCTCGGCGGAAGCTGCCGGCCTCGGCGACCTGAACGGCGTACTTCAGGTATCGGAGATCAAGAGTCAGGTCGGGCATGAGACCCGTCCGATCATACCGGCGGTCTCATCGGCGAACCGCCTGCGCCCGGTGAGCGGCACCCATGCACGTCCACTTTCATCGAGCCCACCCCCGCTAGCGCCTGGGGAACGAGCACGTCCGTTGATCTCAGATGTGGAATCCGAGCTGAGCCCCTCAATGAGCATGACCATGTCCGAATCTGTCATAGATGCATGCGGCGGTCATACATTTTCACACGCTTGAAGTCTATGCGCGAAGCATATATTCTTGCGGTATGGAGCCTGAGG
Organism: Citrobacter sp. W9; assembly: GCF_026719375.1. Classification (NCBI taxonomy): domain Bacteria; kingdom Pseudomonadati; phylum Pseudomonadota; class Gammaproteobacteria; order Enterobacterales; family Enterobacteriaceae; genus Citrobacter; species Citrobacter sp. W9. The sequence goes on from NZ_JAPPTE010000038.1 coordinate 4,126, forward strand.
TCGCCAAGTACCATTTAGGTGCACTCGCGTTGGCCGTTGCAGACAGCATCGCCAGTGTCTCGGCCTCGTTTTCACCAAGCGGCCCGGGGACCGCCGTGATGGTGTTACTCAGCATGGAGCCCGGACTGCCGATCAGCGTTTTGGCTACCTCGATCGGGCTTTCTCATGCCGGGACGGTGCGATTGATCGATAGGCTCGAGCGCGAACAGTTGGTGGAACGACGAAGACAAATCACCGACAGGCGGGCGCGCTTCATTCACCTCACCAATTCGGGGAAGAAGATAACGGACGCCTTGCTCAAGGCACGGGAGCAGGTGATCTCCGAATGTATTTCGCCCCTGTCGCCCAATGACCTCGACATTCTAGGCATGCTGTCGGAGCGGCTCCTTGTGGCAAACGGCTTCGACAAAGATGGCTCGGTCAGCCTTTGCCATCTGTGCGGCTACAGCAGGATCGCGCCTTCCCGTGGTAAAGCTAAGCCGGGGCGCTCGCCACGCTGGAACGTCGCATCAGAAGGCTGACGATATGATCAGGCAGGCTTGAAATAATGGGATCGTTTGCGCTCGAACTTCTTCTATGCGTACTTGCCTTCGGGTTCGGATATGCGGCGAACCAAGGCGGAACCTGTTTAGTGGTGGCCGCTCATGAGTTACACAGAAGACAGCCGCCGAAAATGTTCGTCGGATTTCTCGCAGCGTCGGCAGCGGCAGGCCTGGTTGCGGTCCCGATAGTCTGGACGGGAACACTGGGCGCAACACTCGCACCCTCGACCAGCATCAATTTCCTCCTGCTCATCGGCGCCATCGCCTTCGGCCTCGGCGCACTCATTAATGACACATGCCTGCTCGGATCGCTGGCGCGGCTTGGGGATGGGGAGATGCGACTTCTAGCTCTACCCTTGGGATTAACGATTGGTATCTTGGCTGCCGACCATGGCAGGTTCGGCTACGATTCAACATGGCCAAGCTTAATCTCCAAACCGAGCGCAACAGGCCTCGTTACTCTCCTAGCCTTCCTAGTTGTGCTCGTGCTGGCACTCGTTTTCGTTTCCACGAAGAGCGTTCTGCGAACAAAGCCGGGTTGGTCGTTCGGCGCTTCGATGATTGGACTCGGTATCACTGGCGGACTTCTATATGCACTCTCGCCGGCCTGGACCTTCGCAGACGTGATTCAACGCGCCCTTCCTCTCAGAATGTCCCCGGCCGGCGAGGTCGCGCTCACTGCGGTGATCTCTTCGATCGCAGGCGCCCTAACCGCCTCCTTTCGCCAAGGCAATCTGCGTCTCCAACTGCCGACAGCCAATGGCATTCTGCGATCTGTCGTCGGCGGCACATTGATGGGTATCGGCATCGCGCTCATACCCGGCGGGAATGATGGGTTGATCCTCGCAGCGGTTCCGACTCTTTCACCTGGTGGGATAGTCGCCTACCTTCTGATGACGACGACAATCGTCTTCGGATTTGCAGCGCGTGGTAAGTTATTCCGGCGCTGCCTTTCACGGCCATGATAAGGGCAACAGAGGACTTGCCCTCCTGACATGAGCATTTATCCCGACCGGGAATATCGGCTGACTAGCTCGTATGCCTTTGCAGGCCCTTGGACCATGATGACCACTTCAAAGGCCGCCGGCCCCAGAATCCTGTAGGTTGCATGGTAGGTGTCGTCTCCGCAGGCATAGACGCCACTCGCTTCCAACCCGGTATCCGTCCGCGAGAAACTCAAGCTGAGGAACTGCGTCCCGATATGAGGTCCGTCTGCGAACTCGACGACAACACTGTCCTCGCTCAAGCGATAGCGATACTGCCGGCACGCGGAGAATACTCTGCCATCTGCCAGTGAGAGAATGCCGCTCTCTCGATAAGCGAGCGCGCCTTCGCCGATCGCTGCTACGATTTCGGTGGGCATGGTTATCTCGTCCAGGGCCGCGTCCATCCGTACAGGCTGGACGTTTGCCAACGGGCTATAGGCCCACCCGGAGCGCCAGCCCCATCAAGTCAAAATCCCGCAAAGGTCGCGCGTTTGCTGGGTAAAGGCATCGCCGATGAGGATGGCTTCGTGAGGCAGCGAAGCGCGAGCCAGCCGCTCGACATATCTCGCTTATTAGTATATGGTATATGCGTCGCGCATATACTGCAACGCCTGCCCGAAGCACGTAGACGACGTTCGTGACGTTCCCACGGGACCACTGTTGAGGAATTTTAGATGAGCATTTTCGACCGTTATGAATTTCTTGTCCCCGAGCACGGTCGGAGGGATCTTGGCCTGCTTAGATGGGCTCTCGTGATCGTATTTCTGTGGTTCGGCGCGATGAAGTTCACAGCGTACGAGGCCTATGGTATCGCCCCGTTTATCGAACACAGCCCGATCATGAATTGGCTCGGCATGTTCGGGACGCAGGGGCAAAGCTATTTCATCGGCGTTATCGAGTTATCGACCGGTCTCGTTCTGATCCTTGGTGCATTTCGTCCACTCTTCTCTGCGCTAGGCGCACTAATGTCAGCAGCGACCTATCTGATCACGCTGACCTTTTTCATCACCACTCCAGGTGTCGCGGAGCAGACTGCCGGCGGCTTTCCTGCGATTTCGGCTGCACCAGGGCAGTTTCTACTGAAGGACGCAGTTCTGCTAGCGGCGTCCCTCGTGCTGCTGCGTGCTTCGGTCCGCCACAGAGGGGCGCTTGTGCTCTCGTGACTGTGGTCCTCTCGTGACGGCGGGCGTGCAAATCCTGCAGAACCTCCGCGGGGCATGGATGCTCCGTCGCGATATCGAGCCCGGAGGCGCTCAGCTGCATGGCGACGCGGTCTTCGCCCGTTTCGCCGCAATCCCCGACGTCGTGGAGCACGGACTGTTCCTCAATGGGATTGATACAATCGTGATCGCGCGCGGTGACACGATGGAAGTGCGACGCCGGGGGCAAGCTAGGTCTCGCTGATCTGCACCTGCGCGGCCTGGATGACAGCGCTGACGCGGAGTGATTCTCGGGCGCGACCTACGGCGATTCCGAGCGAAAAGGCTTGCCCTATAGCCGCCAGGTATCAACGGTTCCGCGGCCTTAACGAGCCGGACCCGTTTTTTTCGGCGCGCTCGATCAGTCGAAATCCTCCGAAACCCTTCTAAAACAGGACATTTTCCACAAGCCGCGCGGAGGAAGAGGACCACGGTATGGCTTGCTGTCTATGCTCCGCGCACATATAGATGTGGCAATGGATGGACCTCGAGATCGAAACATTTTCGGGGCGTTCGCACTCATGATCAGCGACGACATCGTTCGCGCTAGTTCATCGCGGGCGCCGGAAGCTGGACCCGCCGCCTCAGCGCTGGCGTTGCTCGCGCACAAGCCCGGGCTCTCGATCCGTATGCTTGCGATCGGGGTGGGCCTTTCACATGCTGGAACTGTTCGCCTGGTGGATAGATTGGTAAGCGAGGGATTGATCGAGCGTAGGGAGCATTCGACAGACGGGCGCGCGCGATCCCTCTATCTTACTCCAACTGGCAAGGTCGCGAGCGACGAGGTCCTGGCCTCGCGCGATCAAGTGATTGCCGAAGGGCTATCGATCCTTAATCCAGACGAACTGAAAACCTTATCGGACATCGCTGAACGCGTTCTCCGAAATCGCTTGGAAAACCTCGAGCAGTCATACCGCATCTGCCGCTTGTGCTGCTACGAGGGCTGCACGAACTGCCCCGTCGATGCCGAATTGCATGAGCGAGGTGTGGACCGCGAGAAGAACGACGACGCGTAGGAGACTCGCAATTGCGGCAGCTCAACGCTGCTCAGATGGCGGGGCTTCATAATGTCAGCGAGCCTACCATCAGCCGCATTCTTTTGGCTACGCGTCAAGCCGGCCGATCGGGCATGGCGGTCTCATTCTAATATGTCGGTGATCGCCCCACTTTTAGCCGCTCAATTGATCGGAACGCGGTTTCGGAAGCGGCCGTTCAAACCACTCGCTGCATTCCCATTTCTCTATGTCCGATAGGTAGTTTCGGGGAAAAGCAGTCGGGAACAGGTTTCGGGAACGCATGCTCCGGCAGGAGCGCAGCGCGCGTCCCACACGCGTTTTCCCGGTAGAGCTTCCCAATCGGCAAAGTGCGGGCCACCTCAGACTGCGAACGCGAAAAACCGCCTGGCTGGTCACTCAAGGCAGGGTAACGACGATTTTCGCTGCGGATACACCCGCCTTCAGGGCTTCCAAGGCAGCCTGGAGCATTTCAAGGCCCTGGCCCACGATCTTCGCCGGAGGGGCGGGGACGAACGTGCGCGCCGCGAGAGCCTGCGGCAGGAATTCGCGGTAGATCATTGGACCAACCTCGTCATCCTTGAGGCTCGTCCCGGAGATGTGCGTCGCCTCGACTCCAAATGAACGCTCGTCGGGCGGGGCCAGCGTCGCTGCCACCCGGCGCGAGCCCTCGCATCTCGCAACTACGGCAAAACAGTCTTTCATGTGACCGGTCGCGTGAAGCGTTCCAGCGAGACTGCGCCCGCGCATTGCCTCAATCACGTCTTCCACGATGGCTGGACTCGAGTGGTCAAGAACCTCGCTTGCACCCAGCTCCTTCAACAGGCCGACGTTGCGCGCCGAAGCGGTGGCGACGCACCTGTAGCCCGACGCCACCGCGAGCTGGATGGCGTTGCAGCCAACGCTCGACGATCCACCCCAGACCAGAACGACCTCTGGACGCGCGGTCGGCGAGTGTAACGGTGGCGCGAGAGCCAACTGTGTCCGTCCGTAGAGCCCGCTTGCGGCGGTGCCAAGGCCAAGCGGGAGGACTGCCGCATCAGCGAAGGCAATGTTGTTGGGGATCGGCGCCGCCATGTGGTCCAGCACGATCGTGTGGTGCTGGAACGCACCCTGCGCAGGTTGATTTACGGTTGTCCCGACCGCCTGTCCGATGACTCGATCGCCGACCTTGAACCGCTCGACCGCGCCACCGACCGCCGCGACCTCACCGGAGACGTCGCTGCCGAGAATCGCGGGATAGTCGAGCCATGGCAAAAGCGCGACGTCCTGCAGAATCCAGTCGAGTGGGTTGATCGCGATGGCCGCGTTGCGGATCAATATCTCGTTCGCCGCCAGATGCGGCAGAGCGGTGACACCGATCCTCAGTGGCTGCCCCGGCGCTTTCTGCCAGGCGGCCTGATTAGTCACGGTTTCGGTCATCATCAACTCTTTCTGTCAAGTATTACAGCTGGGCGTTCGTCTGAGCGGTCCAACCGCCAGGTCGGGCGCACGAAGTGGCAGCTATAGCCCCCAGGATAGCGCACCAGGTATTCTTGGTGCTCTGGCTCCGCCTCCCAAAAGGGTTCTTCTGGGTTGATCTCCGACACGACCGGGCCAGGCCAGCTTCCTGATGCCTCGATTTCCGCGATGGTTGTGAGGGCGACTTCCTTCTGCACTTCGGTGGTGTAGAAAATCGCCGATCGATAGCTCGGACCGACATCGCTGCCTTGTTGCTCGTAGGTCGTGGGGTCATGTATCTGGAAGAAGAGTTCCAAGAGCGAGCGATAGGCGAGAACGGAAGGGTCGAAGGTCACTTCCACTGCTTCCGCATGGCCGTAATGTCTCGCGTAGGTCGGATCAGGCATTTCTCCGCCTGTGTAACCGACACGCGTCGAAATGACTCCCCTGGCTCGGCGCAGCAAATCCTCCATGCCCCAGAAGCAGCCGCCTGCGAGAATTGCTCGCTCTGTCGCGGCCGCCCTATTGCCGGTAGGCGATTGGCTCACAGTCCGTTCGCCCTCCTCCGTGTGCGCCACGGTCAAGCCAGCCTCGCGGGATCCGCAGCCTGACTGGCGCTCAAGAGCTCGGTCTGCACGTCCGAACCCCGGATGAGACTCAGATCGACGGGACACCGATCAGCGATCGCGAGGATCCGAGCGCGCTGATCATCACTCAGCGGCCCATCGAGGACAATGGTGCGGGTGAACCGGTCGGGTGGCATCATGTCCGGCACCTTCTCGTGCTGCACGGTCGTGCTCGCCCGTTCGAGCGGAAAGCCCTTGCGGTTCGCATAGAGACGCATCGTCATCACCGTGCAGGCTGCGAGGCCGGCAGATACGAGTTCGTAGGGAGATAGTCCGGTCCCGAGGCCACCGACCGATGCTGGCTCGTCGGCGAACAGAGTGTGCTCGCCGCTGCGGACCTTGAGCTGGAACGTCCCTGCAAGAGTTTCGGTGGCGACGACGCCCTCCGCAACCTCGATCTGCGGAAGATCCGCGCTGAGTGGTGGGAGAAAGCGGCTCGCCCAAACCGCCACCATGGCCGCGGCGTAGTTCGCGTCCGCGACGTCGGTGAGAAGGTGATCCGCGTTGTCGAGCGAGATGAAGCTTTTAGGGTGCCTGGACGCGACGAAGATGCGCGACGCGTGGTCGATGCCGACCACCTGATCCAGCGGAGAGTGCATGACCAGCACCGGCCGTCGCAGGGAGGCAATGGCCTTCTCGACGTCGATCCCCTCAACCGCCTCAAGGAACCCTCGGCGAATGAGGAAGGGCCTACCGGCAATCTCCACCGAGGCCTCGCCCTCGCTCGCGATGGTGTCCAGATCATTCGGTCCGAAGAGGCGCAAGATATGCTGAAGGTCGGCCGGCGCACCAATCGTCGCTACCGCCGCAATATCAGGCATGTCGGCGGCGGCTACGATCGCAGCGGTGCCACCCAGGCTGTGCCCGACGAGGAGGGACGGTGACATGCCCGCCGCCGCCATCGCATTTGCGGCGGCCCGAAGGTCCTCGACGTCCGACGCGAAGTTCACAGGTTCTCCCGTCCCACCGCCGATCCCGGTCCCGGCGAAATCGAACCTCAAGACCCCGATGCCCGCACGCGACAGCGCGCGCGAGATGTGAACAGCGGCGCGACTGTCTTTCCCGCACGTGAAGCAGTGGGCGAAGATCGCCCAGCCCCGCGGCGTCCCTTCCGGCGGTTCGAGGTGCCCGGACAGCGGAGAGCCAGCCCCACTGACAAACGTAAATGATCTTCCTGCCATGTCCATCAAACCTCCAGCACGCGGCTTGGCGGTTGCGCTCTCAGAACCTTCGACGGAGCTGAGCGGAGCGCACCGCCAACCGGTAATCGTCATCTCAGGCTATCATTTATATGTCTGGCGCATATAGACAAGCCCCTATATCATGATTATATGCGCCAAGCATACTTCTGCGACCTGCGTTCCAAAGGCGGTCTCACGGAAGAGGTATCAGTCAGGCGCGTGGGCCAAAGGACTATGGAACTCAATCAAGTCAGCTATTTCATCAACTTGGCCGAGACGCTGAATTTCACAGCGGCCGCTCGCTTGAGCGGTGTGTCACAGCCAAGTCTGACCCGCGCGATCCGCCGCTTGGAAGATGAGCTTGGCGGGCCGCTGATCTATCGCGACGGGAAGAACAGCCGCCTGACTGGCCTTGGCCATGACGTCGAGGCAGAATTCCGGCGCATGGTGGTCGCGATGAAGAGCGTTCGCAATCACTCGGAGCACTGGGCGATGGGGGGGCACCGCGTGCTGGATGTCGCCGTCGCGCCCACCGTCGGACCAAAGGAATTTACGGCATTCTTCGAGAGCGCATTGGCGGAGATGCCATCCATCGAAATCAAGCTGCACTCGCTCCAGTCGAACGAGGACACATCGGAGGTGCTTTCAGGAAAATACCACGCGTGCATCATGCCGCGTGAAACAAGACCGGAACGCAAGCTGGATGTGCATCCTCTATTTCGGGAGCGCTTCGTGCTCGGCTGTTCTGCAAACCATCCCTTGGCTGCCAACGAGATCGTGCGCGGCGAAGACCTGCTCGAGTTTCCTTTCGTCGATCGCCTGAAATGCGAGTTTCGCGATCGGATCCTCGATCACTTCGCGCGACGGGACTTGCTCATGCGACCTCGCTTTCGATCAGATCGCGAGGACTGGGTGCAACGGGTCGTCGCTGACGGCCACGCCATATGCATTCTTCCGGAACGATCGCCGACCGTGCAAGGCCTCGTCACTCGGCCGATCGACGGATTTGTCTTGGAGCGCGAAGTCGTGATCGCGACAGTATCCGGCTCCACGGCAACGGTCGAGATACGGAACATCGCGCAGCTGGCAGCCCGGTATGAGTGGAACTGAATCACGACGTGAAGAGCTTCGGCGCTATGGAAACTATACGCGCAGCGTATTGGATAAATCTGGGGCGCATGCTATAGTCGGCGCAATGACTGCAAAGATAAATGACAGTGTGTCGAGCTCTCTAGATTAATTATTGGAGACTATCATGAAGTTTGAGAAGTCACAGGCAGCAGTTGACCGCCTGACCCCCGAGCAACGCCGGATTACCCAGGATTCGGGGACCGAAAGGCCCTTCACGGGTGAGCACAACGACAACAAGGAGCCTGGCATCTACGTCGACATAGTGTCGGGAGAGCCGCTGTTCGCTTCAACGGACAAGTTCGATTCGGGTACTGGCTGGCCCAGCTTCACCAAGCCGATCGTTCCGGCAAACGTGAACGAGGTGCGGGACAGTGCACACGGCATGGTCCGGACGGAGGTCAGGTCGGTACACGCCGACAGCCATCTGGGCCACGTTTTCCCGGACGGTCCTTCCGACCGCGGCGGTCTGCGCTACTGCATCAACTCTGCGTCCCTTCGCTTCATCCCGCGCGACGAGATGGAGTCCGAGGGATACGGTGAATATCTCGATCAAGTAGAGGAGGCTTAACATGCATCAGCGCGCTGTTCTCGCAGGAGGATGTTTCTGGGGCATGCAGGATCTGATCCGCAAGCGGCCCGGCATCATCTCGACCCGTGTGGGTTACACGGGCGGCGATATTCCGAACGCCACGTATCGTAATCACGGCACGCATGCCGAGGGGATCGAGATTGTCTTCGACCCGACAGTGACGAGCTACCGGCACATCCTGGAATTCTTCTTCCAGATCCACGATCCGACGACGCTGAACCGCCAGGGCAATGATCGTGGGCTCTCCTACCGGTCGGGCATCTATTATGTCGACGAGGAGCAGAAGCGCGTCGCCGAGGATACGATCGCCGATGTGGATGCCTCGGGGCTGTGGGATGGCAAAGTGGTGACCGAGGTCCAGCCGGTCGGCGAGTTCTGGGAGGCCGAGCCCGATCACCAGGATTATCTGGAGAAGCGGCCGGGCGGCTACACCTGCCACTTCGTCCGTCCCGACTGGGTTCTTCCAAAGCGGCATGAGGCCGGCGATGTGAGCCCTGCGGCCGGGGCTGCAGCGGAATAGGCTTCGCTGCCGTTAGTGCCGCGCCGATCCGGTTCGCAACCTCCGACGACCGCGTCAATCGACGCGGTCGTCGAACCCGGCCTTGAAGCAGATCATTCCATTCAGCCGCCGTCGCAGTGCCAGGATCCAGATATGACAGACCTCTCCTCCTTTCCCATCACGCAGCGCTGGCCAGCATCTTATCCGGATCGCTTGCAACTATACGCGGCCCCCACGCCCAACGGCGTCAAGGTCTCGATGATGCTGGAGGAGACTGGCCTGCCGTATGAGCCCCACTTCGTCGACATCTCGAACAACGAGTCGAAGGATCCAGCGTTCGTGTCGTTGAATCCCAACGGCCGCATACCCGCGATCATCGATCCGGCTGGCCCTGACGGCCAGCCCATTGGCATATGGGAAACCGGTGCGATCCTCATCTATCTGGCCGACAAGACGGGGCAGCTCATCTCAACAACACCCGCCCAGCGGTACGAGACTCTGGCCTGGGTGTTCTTTCAGGTGTCGGGCGTTGGGCCGACCTTCGGACAGCTAGGCTTTTTCCTGCGATTTGCCGGCAAGGACTATGAGGACAAGCGACCTCGGCAGCGCTTTGTTGATGAATCCAGGCGTCTTCTCGGGGTCCTGGATCACCGGCTGGAGGGCCGCGAATGGATTGTCGATGATTACTCGATCGCGGACATTGCGACGTTTGGCTGGGTGAATGCGCTGGTCGAATTCTACGCAGCGGGCGACATCCTCGGCCTAAGCAGCTATTCGAACGTGCAGGCATGGCTCGAACGCGGGCTGGCGCGACCGGCTGTACAGCGTGGCCTGCGAATTCCTGCGAGGCCTGCATGACCATTATCGCCGCATATTATTACAACGAAGGTAAGCGAGTCCGTGAAATCAGGCTCGATGAGCACGTCGAACTAAACGAGAATCGCTCGGGCTTCTGCTGGATCGCGCTTAGCGAGCCCACCGCAGACGAACTCAGCGCGATCCAGACGACGTATAACCTCCATCCTTTGGCGATCGACAACGCCATGCACCCGCTGTGCCCGCCCAAGCTCGAGGTCTACAACAATGAGTTGTACGTCGTCGCCCAGACCGCCGAGCTGGTCGGCGACCGGATCAGCTACGGCAAGATGGCGATCTTCACCGGTCACAATCACCTTATCACCGTGCGGCACGGCAATGCCGGAGCGCTGGGCAAACTTCGGGAGCAACTCGAGGCATCGCCGACGCAGTTCGGCAAGGGTGTCGACTATGTGCTGCACGCGATCTTGCACCGAGTGGTCGACCAGTATCTGCCCATCTTCGAAATGATCGAGGACGACGTCCTGGCGATGGAGCGACGGTCGCTGCACGATTTCCTCGGGCCAGAAGAGGTGGCGCGAATCTTCGAACTAAGGTCCGAACTCACGCGGTTCCAGCGCACGCTCGGGGCTATGGCCGAGCTGGTGCGAAAGCTCGTTCGCGGCCACTTTCCCTGCATCAGCGCCGAAATGACACCATATTTCCACGACGTCGCGGACCATGTCCACCGCGTGCAGTCCATGGTCGACGGCCTCCTGCTTGTCCTGTCCACGGTCTTCGAGGCCAGCAGCCTTCTGGAAGCGCAAAGGATCGGTGTGGTCACTCGCCAGCTCGCGGCCTGGGCGGCGATCTTGACGGTCCCGACGGCGATCGCCGGAATATATGGCATGAACTTCAAGCACATGCCGGAACTGGACACGCCATATGGCTACTTCGTCGTGCTCGGAGTGATAGCGGTGTTCTGCCTTCTCCTGTTCATGCGCTTCAAGAAGGCCAAGTGGCTATGAGTAACGCACTTCGCGAGCTTCTCCGTCCGCGGGGTTTGAGAGCCAATGGAACGAAAACGTACGCTAAGAAGTTAATTCATTGTTTAAATTGAAATTTAGTTCTCTCAGTTCCCCCTTCAAAATATCCTCCGGTAGCGTAAACGTATAATGCCCCAGC
>NZ_JAPPTE010000039.1:0-14057 GCF_026719375.1 Citrobacter sp. W9
CCGACGCCGCTCAGGTCCTGATAACACTTCAACCATCTTATTATTCTGACTGGTGCTAAACATAGGTCTAAGACTACCTCTTATTTTAAGAGAGGCGAAGTGTCTGGTGATCTATGGGGCCAGTCTAGTCGGCTCCTCGGTCGGTTCTGGGGTAGGCTCTAAAGTCGAGCGCAAATACCATCCATTTCCGGATTGGCCGCCGTTATACGCCAGATATTCATAAGCGCCTGCGACAACAGGTTTTGATAGCGTTACCGAGCTCGTATCCTGACCACTGATAGAAGCAAGTTTAATACCATCGTTTACCGTGAGCGCCCCCGCTCCACCAATCTGATTGATATTAATCGTATGGCTACCGGCAGCATCACCATTAACTACAATTCTGTCAGAAACTGTATTAGCGTCGCCTTCATTAAGAACCGTATTAAAAGTTATCGTTCCATTATTTCCGGAGAATGAATTCGTCGTGATGGTCTTAACATCATTAACGCCACTGCTTTGAAAGTTAATCAAAGCACTATTTAAGGTAATAGCCGCAGAATTTGAATCGCCCGTCACATTCCACTGGCTTCCATTGGCAATGTTTAGATTTGTCATATCAACAGCTTTACCTGTCCAGACAGAGCCATTGTTAAGCGAAAGCGAAGCCGTCGATGATGAGGTGTTAATTGCATCCCCCGACACAACAGAGTTAGCATCGGCATTGACTTCTAACGCCGCTGCCCCCGTGTTTTGAATAAACACGCCGTTATTAACGGTGGAATTAACCTCATTTAACTGGATGGTCCCATTGCCTTCTATAGCGTAGATAGACTCACCGGCAAGAGATGATAATTCACCGCCAGTCATTGAAAGCGTCGACACGCCGCGATTCTGCAAAATTGCCGGGCTTTGGATGCTATTAGTCGTATTTACTGTTGTATTAGTAAGAACGACATCCCCACCCTCAAGAGAAACACCTGGCGAATAGTTACCTTTCGTCTCTAACGCACTATCCGTGACGTTAATCTTGCCACCAGATACCGCCCGTACCGCCGCTGAAATATGATTCTCGGTAAGTATATTTGAGTTACTAATATTGGCGATGGCACCATCCCTCGTCATAACGCCTGCAGCGGATGAATTTTTTGTGTTTATATTGCTATCAACAACGTTCAGGGTAGCCCCTTCTTTTATCGCGTATGCACCAAGCGCACCCACTCCAGCAGTTGAAATGTTAGTATTGGTGAGCGAGATGCTTGTCGGATTATTCAAATCACCGCTGCCATCTACATAGGCGCCATGAATGTTTGCACCTGTCGTGTTGATATTTATGGCATCTGTACCCTGGATTGAGACACTGCTTGCGGATGCAGCATAAATCGCAGATGTTGTGAAGATGGATGATGATGAATTCTTTTCGATGGTGCCAGTACCTGACAATGTGATTGTACTGCTGTCTGTAGCAGATATAGCAGAAGCATCATCGCCAGTACTCACAATATTGAACCGATCGCGAACGTCAACGTTACTATTATCTTGAGCAACTATCGCTGAAGAACCACTTCCGGTGGAATTAACACTTAACAGCCCCTGTGAGCTAACGTTGCCTGAACTCGTGGCATAGATGCCAAAAGATTCGTCGCCTGTCGTGTTGATTGAAACTCCATTGAGCTGTGAATCACCGCCAGCGATAACTGAAATACCGTTTGCAGTCGCCCCACTGGTCGCAATGGATGAATTTTGTATCACACCTGCACTATTGCTGCCGAGGAACTTAATACCATCGGCATCTGTCCCGGAGGTCGTTACGGTCGAGTCACTAAGTAAAAAATCATCCCCAACAAATACCCCATTTGCATTTGCACCCGATGTGGAGATAGCTAAGTTGCTTCCATGGACGGAAGTCCCCACTCCGTTAGCATCCATTGAGATACCATGCGCAGTATCGCCAACCGTTTTAATATTTAATTTAGAGGATGAGGTGCCATTAAGCTCGATACTGGCCCCATTTGATGCATTCACTGCAGACGAATTGACTCCTCCACCAGAAGGTAAAAGAGAGGATGTCTGAATCAAGCCTCCGGCATTAACAATTACACTGGTTCCGTTTCCGCTAGCTTCTATTGCGCTATATGGGCCATTGGCAGATGCATCGTTGTTAGCCGTTACGTTTAACGTCCCGGCGGAAACATCAACTTTGCCGCCGTTTAAGGCATATATTCCATACGAACTTCCATTTGCTGTGATGTTAAGGTCCCCCTGGCTTGTTACCGAAGAACCTGTACCATCCACTTTAATTCCGGATGAATCGCCGCCAGAAGTCGTAATAGTTGAAACGCCGTTTAGATTAACCGTCCCGCCAGATTGAGCAAGAACGCCCTCAGAGTTACCTCCGGTCGTGACAATATTTAATGCCCCAGGCGAAGTAATTGTTCCTGCATTCAAAGCAAATAACTCTGGAGTATCAGAAGTACTGCTTGACGATGAATAGCCTGCAGGCACATTAGTTGATGTGTTATCGGCTATCGTTTGCGCCTTAGCGATCTCAGTTGATGTTGAGAATAGAAGACCAATCATTATTGATACTTTTGATAACCTGGTGTTTAAGCAAGACATCGACGCTCCTTAATTCCCATATCTCTAAAACCCCACTACGTATGCAGTGAAGTTCATTTTCTTAAGAGGTGTAATTACTTGAACGATCCTGGAGAATAGCAATAGCTCATGGCATAACTAAGTTATGTATAGCCCCATGATTTAGAAACATCAAGTTACACAGTTTTACGCCACGAGTATACCCTGGTTATTAAAGCTATCAATTTCCAACCAGCATGAAAAATCCTAAACTTTTTAATGCGGCAAATAGGTTCAGATTTAATATCCTGTTGTTTTATATCTATTACTTTCCTTTACATCCTTATCCTTGTCGTCCTGTTTTCGTTTTTATCTTGTCCTGACATACATAACAGACACCGTAACTAACATTTCTTTGACCGGCAGACCAGGTATATATTAACCATTTGATATATATGAAATTCCCCAGCCCACCGCTAATCGCATATTCCTGTTTATAACGATGCAGTCGCGAACAGGATCGTCGTCAATAAGTAATACGTTTGAAATTCTGCAGGCATTACGGCGCATTGCAACGTAACTCCCGATTTAATAACGGAATAAATTATTTCTCGCTTAACGAATTGCCTCTCGCCCCTCTCGTTATGTAAACTTATGTAAAGAGAAGATTCAAATGACACACTCAGGAATAGAACACATAAGAACCTTGTGGATATATAATTCACAAAATAGAGAGAGTACAGAACATTAAACCAGACATAAACGCAAAACCAAGATTAAAATATTAAAAAAACGAGCCAGTACAAATGCTTGAACCACAAAACGACCTTATATTACATAATAATTTCATTTAATTTCATTAAGTTACCATTTCAATGTGGAATTAATTATTTTCCCATATTGCAAGGAAAGTATTCCCCATGTGAATATACTTACATCGTGAGTGCTCATTGAACATTGATACTAAAATTCCACTTTTATGATGAGAATCCTGCGTATGATGAAGCCAAATGATGAAATGAAGTTAATTATCTCCAAATGGTTATCATCCGGTGCCGCGCGTATCATAATAAAAAGCGAAATTGGAATTGAGCGTACTTTAGGCGTTAAGCCGAATAATACTGACTTCGTCTTTCTGACTGAAGGAGCGATGGATATCAGGAGAACAATGGACGACCTGGTATTCTGTACTGCGCTTGCGCCCTATATTATGAGCGGGACCGACCATCCTGAAAGTGAAGCGTACTTTTATGGTGAGATACGGGCTCATTCAGTAGCATATCGGATTAAAAAAGAAACCGCATTGAATTTAGTGGAAAAGTTCAATTTATTCAAACAATTGTGGATAGTTGAAAAGTATAAATCTCAAGCCATATGGCGCAGAGATGCCAACCTCAATGGCGCATCAGTTAAAGTGGCAATCGGAGAGCTGATTACCGTTCTTAGTATGCTCCCACCAGAGTTTAGAAAATCAATCTCTGTTTATAAATTTCTTCAGGAAAGAACAAAGTATTCAAAAAGTACAATAATGCGTGTCGTAAACCATTACAGAGATAATGGCCAACTAGATATTAAAAATGGAATACTTATTGAATGGATTCCTAAAGAAAAAGGATAAACACTATGGGATTTCATATACATACTTACTGTGCCTATACCCGGCAGGGGGTTTTGGGCCTCATTGATGAAATATTTGAAACTTCACAACCCGATGAGGTCATTCATATTTTCGATCTCATCGAAAACCCACATCCAATCTTACTATTAAATAAAATAAAAAATTACATGCGGATTACATTAGATGAACCGCAGAAAATAATAGCTATATGCAATAAACAGACAGCAGATTTTCTGCGTAAATTCAGCATACTATGCATTACACCGACAGAATCAATATTAAACTGGGTGGATATTCTAAAAAAAGCAAAGGCGTATACTAAGTGGTCTGTAACCAGCATTCCAGAACTGGAGCATCATTACGCTTCAAAGCCTCTGACAAATAAGGATTTTTTTATTCTTGAGCATTTGTGTCAGGGTTATTCATTTTCTGAAATATCTGAACTAAGTGGTTTGAATGCAAAGATAGTTTATGCCAGACTCAGTAAAATTAAATGTGAATTTAACTTAGAAAGGAATAACATCCATCTCGCTTACACTTTTATTTTAGAGTCAAGAACAAACTATTTTCATTGTGGCAGACAGTCCAATTATCATCTTTAAAGGCACATAGAAATTAAGCGCTTACAGTCTCAGCAGCAATGCATTATTATGCGGAACAGTGCAAATAACAAAAAACCCTTAAGTCTGCTTGCTGGCAGGCTTAAGGGTTCCGGCCCCATCCGGCGCTTATCTCCGGCACTCGTAATGGCTTAGCTCTTGAAGGGGCATAAGAATAATCTCACTCCCGGATAAGTTTTGTTTAACACAAATTGCGGTTTGATTGTTTTTTGAGCGCAGTCAATGACATAATTCGCGCGTTGTTTCACTAATTGCGTCTAACAACAAGCGTAACCCCGCAGGCTGATGCTCACGAGAAAGATACAACCCGTATATTGGCAGGCGTTTAGGCTGTAGCTCTGGCAGTAACCGAACTAACTTTCCCTGCGCCAACCCTTCTCGCGCTTCCGGCTCCGGTACCAGCGCAATGCCCATACCCGCCAGCGCCGACTCACAGAGCAGCGAAGAGATCCCGGCGCTCAAATTCCCTTTGATCGCAACAGAAACCGTCTGCCCTTGTACATCGAGAAAGTGCCAGGATTTTCCGGCAAAGCCGCTGTAATAGAGGCAGTTATGCTGCGTAAGATCGTCGAGCGTTTCAGGAGTGCCATGTTGATGCAGATAATCGACAGACGCACACAGCACGGATTCACAGTCCCCCAATCGACGGGCGATGGTCCCAGGCTCGGGGGTATCCGTAATGCGGATCGCCACATCGATGCGTTCCCCGACCAGACTTACCGGTTGATTATTAATCTCAACCTCAATGCGCAGTTGCGGATACCGCGCCAGAAAAGTGGGCAGCACCGGAGCAAGAATATGCATCGCAGTATAGTGCGCGCAAGCGACACGTAGCGTACCGGAAGGTATTTGCGCGGCACTGGCGGCAGCAATATCCAGCGAAAGTTGCGCCAGAGAACGCGTTTTCACTAACGCTTCTTCTCCGGCTGGCGTGATCGTCAGGCGACGCGACGACCGATGGATAAGCCTTGCCCCCGCCCATTTTTCCATTTCGTCGAGGTAACGACTAACCATCGGTCTGGAAAGCCCCAGCGCTCGCGCGGCGGCGCTTAAGCTGCCCAAATCACAGATATGGTTGAATACCGTTGCCGCCATTACTCTGTCCATTGCATCCCATCCGATCGTTTTAAGAAACTCAGCATACCCTGATACAGGAATTCTAACAGATGCAAATATCCTTAAAATACGCGAACTATCAAAAGACAATTTCCTGCACAAGGTTACCTGGTATGAATGTTAAAACTCTGGCTCTGCTGTTACCCCTGTTCTCCTCTTCACTCTTTGCCGCCCCGCTCCAGCTGGACGTCTACAACCCGCAGGATAAGGCTATTTTCCCGGTCTCCTCGACGCTGGTTTCAGGACCGAAAGAAGCGATTTTGTTTGATGCGCAGTTCAGCACCAAAGATGGCGAACAACTGGTACAGATGATTCGCGCCAGCGGTAAAACGCTGAAAGCCATCGTAATCACCTCCGGCGATCCGGATTTCTATTTCGGTCTGCAGCCCCTCGTCAACGCCTTCCCACAGGTAAAAGTGCTGGCAACACCGCATGTGGTTGAGCATATCCGCGCCACGAAAGAGGCCAAACTGCAGTTCTGGGGCCCGCAAATGAAGGACGGCGCGCCAACATCACTCACCGTGCCGCAAGCCACCACACAAACGCGTTTCACGGTTGATGGCGAAACGCTGGAACTTCGCCATCCCAACGATTATGCGGCGTATGTCTGGATCCCGGCGAACCGCGCAATCATTGGCGGTACTGGCGTGGCTTCGGGTATTCATGTCTGGACGGCGGATACGCAGTCTGCTGAACAGCGTTCCGCGTGGCGCAATGTGTTAAGCGAGATGCAGAACTTACAGCCCGCTCAGGTGGTTCCGGGGCATTACATTGGCGAACGCCCGACAGGCGATAAAGCGATTCGCTTCACCCGGGACTATTTGCAGTCATTTGAGCAGGCGTTAAGCGCGAATAAAGGTTCAGCTTACGTGATTAAAACCATGACGGCGGCATGGCCAGGTCTGGCGGACGCCAGCTCTCTGGAGCTAAGCGCGAAGGTCAATACCGGTGAGATGAAGTGGTAAACAAGATTTAACGCCAAAAATAACCCCGAACGCATGTCGGGGTTACATTACAATAAGCATACCGGAATCAATGAACGCCCATGCGCCAGGCAAAATAGATCTCTTCTTTCAGTTCAGTTGAAGAGAGCGTCAATAAATCCGCAAACTCCAGCTCAAGCTGTTTCAGTCTTTTCAGGTACTGAGCCGGTGAAAGATCGGTTTTATCACGACGTAAAAACTCTATTGCCAGTTGGGCCGGGTCTAATTGGGTAGACATATCATCCTCGCTTGTGTTCAAAACCTGCACAGTATAACACCATTCACTGCGCAGATAATGACCAAAAGCAATATGCATCACAAAATAGCGGTCGTCAGACGCGATGTGCAACACAATCGCCCTTGCTCATCGAAGATTTCGATTTGCCATACCTGATGGCGAGAGCCGGTATGAATGGCGCTACACACGCCTCTGACACGCCCTTCCCGCGCAGAGCGAACATGGTTGGCATTAACCTCAAGGCCCACCACTTTTTGCTCTCCCTGAGTGCACAGGTAACCGGCCACTGAACCCATGCTTTCCGCCAACACCACCGATGCACCGCCATGTAGTAAACCAAAAGGTTGTTTGGTGCGATGGTCCACCGGCATTGTGGCCTCCAGGGTATCGTCGCCAATATGTTCAAAGCGAATGTCGAGCAACCCCACCATATTTCCTTCACCCATGGCATTGAGCGCCTCAAGAGTGACTTCACGTTTCCAGATCATCCTATAATCTCCAGCAGTGCCTGTAATGGATGGCGAACGCCCGTGCCTTCAACGCGTTTAACCTGGCTACGACAGGAATATCCGGTAGCCAGACAACGATTTCGCGGCAGTCGTTGCATTGCCTGGTGCCATGATAGCTCATAGATCCCCAGTGAGTTCTGGTGATTTTTCACTTCGTGCCCATAAGTGCCAGCCATGCCGCAGCATCCCACGCTGACGTTCTCCAGCCTGGCGCCAAAACGGGCAAAAATAGCTGCCCACTGCGCAGGCGCGCCTGGCAGGGCCGTCACTTCGGTACAATGACCAAAGAAATACCACGGCTCTCCGGCAATAGCAGCTGGCTGCTGTGACGCCACAACGGTAGATAACCATTCGTTGACCAGCAATACATGGAAATCCCCCCGCTGTTCTCCAAGCGCCAGCTTGTATTCATCGCGATAACAGAGCACCAGCGCCGGATCAACGCCCACCATTGGAATATTCAGCTTCGCCACCCGGTTGAGAAACTCAGATGTCTTTTTCGCTGTTTTGGCAAAACGGTTTAAAAAGCCTTTAATGTGCTGCGCTTTGCCGTTTGGCGAGAACGGCAGCAGTACCGGCTGTAAGCCCAGTTTTTCTACCAGACGGATAAAATCAGCCACCACCTGCGCATCGTAATAGCTGGTGAACGGATCCTGTACCACCAGCACCATACGGGCTTTTTGTTCCGGGCTGAGTAATTCGAGCTGCTCCAGTGTCATGTTCGCAGAACGATGACCAACCAACTGACGTTGCAGCGACGGCGCAGACAACAACGGTAAATCCACCATACCGATGTGCTTTTTAGCCAGATTACGCACCAGCGGCTGATTGATGAAGAAATTAAACGTTTTGGGCGCACGCGCCATGAGCGGCGCATAACTCTCAACGGTCGCCACCATATGATCGCGCAACGGTCGCAGATAACGCGTGTGGTACAGTTGCAGGAAGCGCGAGCGGAACTCCGGTACATCAATTTTAATCGGACATTGCGTGGAACAGGCTTTACACGCCAGACAACCGGACATCGCCTCTTTGACTTCATGCGAGAAATCGTATTCGCCCTTACGCGCATGCCAGCTGTTGCGGGTGCGGGCAATCAGCGTGCGTAAACTGGCGCGTTTTTCCGGCAGCTCTTTTTCCAGCTGTATCGGGTCAATTCCGCGATCCGCCAACAGACGCAGCCATTCACGTACCAGCGTGGCACGGCCTTTCGGCGAGTGGATACGGTTGAGGCTGATTTTCATCGACGGGCACATGGGGCTTTTCGCATCAAAGTTAAAGCATAACCCGTTGCCGTTACACTCCATTGCTCCGCGCCACTCTTGCCGCACCGCCAATGGGATCTGTCGGTCATAAGTCCCGCGCTTGACGGCATCCACTTTCATCATTGGCGCGTCAACGTCTTCCGGTGGACAGATTTTCCCCGGGTTCAGCCGGTTTTGCGGATCAAATACCGACTTCACTTTGCGCAATTCGCGATACAGTTCGTCACCGAAAAACGCCGGACTGTATTCTGCACGAAAACCTTTCCCGTGTTCGCCCCACAGCAGACCACCATATTTTGCCGTCAGCGCGACCACATCGTCAGAAATGCGTTTCATCAGCACTTCTTGCTGCGGGTCACACATATCCAGCGCCGGTCTGACATGCAGCACGCCGGCATCCACGTGGCCAAACATGCCATAACTCAGACCGTGGCTGTCGAGCAGCGCACGGAACTCGGCAATATAGTCAGCCAGATGCTCCGGTGGAACGCAGGTATCTTCGGCGAACGGAATAGGCTTCGCGGAACCTTTCGCATTTCCCAGCAAACCGACGGCTTTTTTACGCATGGCGTAAATGCGCTCCACGCCCGCGAGTTCAGTACACAGCTGCCAACCAATGACACCGGCCTCCTGACGGGCAATTAAGCCGTCCAGGCGTTCGCACAGCGCCCTGACCTGAGCATCAATCAATGCTTCATCGTCACCCGCAAATTCGACGATATTCAGGCCCAGCATTTCTTTATCCGGTACGTCGGTAATCAACTCACTTACCGAATGCCAGACGATATCTTCCCGCGCCAGATTAAGCACTTTGGAGTCAACGGTTTCTACCGACAGTGCGCGCGCTTCCACCATAACCGGGGCGTTACGCAATGCTGAATCAAACGAGTCATACTTGACGTTGACCAACTGCCTGACTTTGGGCAACGGTGTGATATCCAGGCGCGCTTCGGTAATAAACGCCAGCGTACCTTCTGAACCGGTAAGAATGCGGGTTAAATCAAACTCGGTCATCTCGTCGTTGAAGACGTGTCGGAGATCGTAACCAGTAAGGAAGCGATTGAGTTTGGGGAATTTATCAAGAATAAGCTGCCGATTATCACGACACCGCTCATACACCGTCTTATAGATGCGGCCAATAGTGGTATTGCTGTTGCCCAGCGTTTGGGCGAGTTCGACCGGCATTGGCTGAGTATCAAGAATATCGCCGCCCATCAGCACCGCGCGGATACCCAGCACGTGATCGGAGGTTTTACCGTAAACCAACGAACCTTGTCCGGATGCGTCGGTATTGATCATCCCGCCCAACGTTGCCCGGTTACTGGTGGATAATTCCGGGGCAAAGAAATAGCCGTAAGGCTTCAGAAACTGGTTGAGCTGATCTTTGATTACCCCGGCTTCGACCCGCACCCAACCTTCCTGCGGGTTGATTTCAATAATGCGACTCATATAACGGGACATATCAACAATAATGCCCTGATTCAGCGCCTGACCGTTCGTCCCGGTACCGCCGCCGCGCGGGGTAAAAATCAACGACGAAAAAAGAGGTTCAGCCGCCAAACGGGCGATCAGCGCCACATCTGCCGTTGAACGCGGGAAAACCACAGCATCAGGAAGCAACTGATAGATACTGTTATCTGTCGACATTGTCAGCCGATCGGCGTAGCTCGTTGCCGTATCGCCCGTGAATCCTTGCTGCTCCAGCGCCTGCAAAAAATTGAGCACCAGTTGAACGACACCTGGTGCCTGAGAAATTTGTGGAATCATTATAGTGACCCTTTCCTGCGGTCTGTGTTGTGAATTTAATCGTTTGCGTGTTGCTTTGTTTGTTGTATCACATTTTTTTCTAATACGCTCAGCAGATTTACAGGCAGAATCCGCCTGTTCAAAACCGCTGAAATTGCTCATCATTACAGGGTGTGATTTAAGTGTTCACGTCGCGTCAACGTTCTGACGCAAAGACAAAGGTGAAAAGTATTTATGGTAAATTTTCGTCAGCCCAGGGATATTGCGCAAGTGCTGCTAACGGTGCTGTTTTTAGCCATCATGATTGTGGCCTGTCTCTGGATTGTGCAGCCCTTTATCCTCGGTTTTGCATGGGCGGGTACGGTGGTCATCGCAACCTGGCCTATCCTGTTACGCTTGCAAAAACTGCTGTGGGGACGCCGTTCACTGGCGGTGCTGGTAATGACCCTGCTGTTGGTAATGCTGTTTATCATTCCTATTGCGCTGCTGGTTAATAGCATTGTTGATGGCAGCGGACCGTTGATCCATGCCGTCACTGCTGGCGATATGACGCTGCCGGATCTGGCATGGTTGAACAGCATTCCGTTGGTGGGAGCCAAAATGTATGGCGCATGGCACAGCCTGCTGGATATGGGCGGCGCAGCCATTATGGCCAAAGTTCGGCCTTATGTCGGCGCCACAACGACCTGGTTTGTCGGTCAGGCTGCGCATATCGGCCGCTTTATGATGCATTGTGGTCTGATGCTGCTATTCAGCGCCCTGCTGTACTGGCGTGGTGAGCAGGTGGCGTTAGGGATCCGTCATTTCGCGTGTCGACTGGCATCCAAACGCGGTGATGCCGCCATTCTGCTGGCGGCGCAGGCCATTCGCGCTGTTGCGTTAGGTGTTGTAGTTACGGCTCTGGTACAGGCGGTCCTCGGCGGCATTGGTCTGGCGGTAACCGGCGTGCCGTATGCGACGCTGCTGGCAGTATTAATGATTCTCTCCTGCCTGGTACAACTGGGGCCGCTGCCGGTGCTGGTCCCGGCCATTATCTGGTTGTACTGGACCGGGGATTCAACCTGGGGCACCGTGCTGCTGGTGTGGAGCGGTGTGGTCGGAACGCTGGATAACGTCATTCGCCCAATGTTGATTCGTATGGGCGCCGATTTGCCGCTGATCCTTATCCTTTCTGGCGTCATCGGTGGATTAATTGCATTCGGCATGATTGGTCTGTTTATCGGCCCGGTAGTCCTGGCCGTGTCCTGGCGTCTGTTCTCTGCCTGGGTGAATGAAGCGCCTGCGCCGGGGAGCGATCCGGACGAACTCCTCGCAGAAATAGAAAGCAATAAGTAATCCAACGTCAGGCGGCATTGCCGCCTGATTGTTTAGCAATGTTAATCTATCCCGTCCCGGTACTGAGTTAAATCGAACGGTACTCTCCTCGCAGCACTCATTTATGTCGCAAATTCTTTACAGTTTTTAAACTATTGAGATGAATCTGATCGACGCGAAAAATCAGTATGCCTACTATTAGCTCAAGGCTGTAGATCAACACATTGATTTATAAGCATGGAATTCCCCTGAGTGAAACAACGAATTGCTGTGTGTAGTCTTTGCCCATCTCCCACGATGGGCTTTTTTTCAGTAAGTTACGGTGCTTCGTAGGCCTATAGTGTGCCTTATGTGTGCAAAGTGTGTGAAGAACTAAAAGTGCTACCCTCTTTTCTCCCCTCAAATATCAACACCTTACGTTGTGTGCAATAGCTTTTTAAGGCTGTGCTAGACATGCAATTTTGCACACCTAGAGGGACATTTTTGTCCACCTAGAGGAACATTTTTGTTCCCTCAGAAACGACAAAAGCGCCCATTAAAGAGCGCTAATGTTTCTTAGTGTTGTTCTAAGCTATGGGAGGCTTTCTAATTGTTCGCTTGATTGGAGTGCCGTCTTTCTCGAAGTAACGAGAAGGCCATATTTCAGAGGGTGTAGTGTTGAGAGCGTTAGCGATGATTAGTTCACCTCTAGGCCATGCGTGATTAAGCGCATTGATTAACGTTTCACTTCCTAAACCGTTAGCCCTTCCCAGAGAAGCCAATGAAAGACGCTTCTTATGTAATGCCGCTATGATGTCTACCCTGTGCCAATCCTGTTTACTTTCCATTCCCTTTCCTTTTGGTGGTGAACGTAACAGGGTTTGCAGACCGCATAGACACGGCAAGCCTAAAGGCTTCCCCGCTACGCCCACCATTGATAGGGGTGAACGAAAGCGCCTGAATACAAGATAGATGTATTCCGGTTGTCTATGTAACGGGGCTGCAAATCCCCACCTCTAGGATTTACCAGAGGCGTATTGATTCTAAACGAAAAAAGGCCAATGCAAAAGCATCAGCCTGTGTATGATTTACTTCAAAATCATTGCATTAATGAATGTTAACTAACTATAAAATCATTACTTCCATCTTGAGTAGCTAATACAGTTACGTTACTGAAACTAATCACGTAACCGCCTCCACTCTGAACAACTCTTACTGTCTGATTACCAGAACCAGGAGGCATAGAAAATTGATAAGAGAAGATAATAGAGGCTGATTCATTGTGTACTGAATGTGATTGACTAAAAACTTGCACACCATTTACATAAGCTGTCATCGATACAGAAGCTGAATCTTGCTGTGTACCAGCCACAATAGCCACTACTGGAAGAACAGAAATAGTTCTTGTGTATTCTTTGTTATCAACAATAGTTATTGTGTGGTCGCCACCACTACCAGAATCATAGGAAGCAGTAACAGAGCTTGTTAACGCTGATTGATTCAATGCTTCCAGTGATTGAGTATTAGCATTGATAGCATCTGTCTGTGTTTGTTCAGCAGCAGATTGAGCAGTAGCTGCATTAGTAATTGCTGTTCCTGCTGTTTCATTAGCTGTTGTAGCAATACCAGCAGCATCCTCAGCTTGAAGTAATGCATTAGTAGCATCAGTTTGTGCTTGTGTTACAGCATTTAAGTTAGCTGTAATCTGTGTTTGCTGGTCTTCAAGTTCTTTCTGTTGTTCCTGCAAACCAGTAATAGCCGTATTCATCGCATCATTAGCTGTAGTCTGTGCTTCCTGTGCAGCATTATAAGCATCTGTCGCATCACTAGCTGCTTGCTGTGCTTGTGTGTAAGCGTCCTGTGCAGCATCTACAGCATCAAACAAATAGTGTGTGCTGTTACTTATCCAATCAAGCTCTTGTTTTATATTCTTAGCGTAATCAGGGTCATCGGTTGTAGTTTGTAAACCAGTAATATAAGGTGTTATGTAAGTATCCCGCATAATCGTGCCATTCACATTTAGAGACCCTCCGGCATAATCACTCTGCCAACAAAGGAGATCGCTATGCGTAAAGCCCGTTTTACTGAGCATCAGATCATTGCTGTAATTAAA
>NZ_JAPPTE010000003.1:0-352457 GCF_026719375.1 Citrobacter sp. W9
AAGCTGAAGTCGGAACTCTTGTTCCAGGCTGTCCGTTTACCCAATGTGATTGATGACTTCAATCGTGAAGCCTTGCTATTGAGGTTGATTTTTCCCTGCCAGCTATCCTTGTCATAAGAACGCTGGAGCAGCTCATTAAATGGAAAGGAAAACCGGCTTCAATTCGTTGTGATAATAGTCTAGAGTATATAGGTAATACACTGATAACATGGGCTGAAAAGCAAGATATTCGACTCAATTTTATTCAGCCGGGCAAACCTTAGCAGAATGCCTATATTGAGCGTTATAACCGGACAATACGCTATGACTGGCTGGGACAGAGCCTGTTTTCATCATTGAATGAATTGCAGGACTATGCGACAAAATGGCAATGGTTCTATAATCACGAACGACCGAACATGGCACTGAATGGTTTTACACCGATGCAGCATATTCATTACATGAACTGATTCTACTTATCGCCTCCGCTAAAAATAGAGGAATTACCATTTCAGGCTTCGCGAAGTATGTCGCTGCCTTTTGGAGGATAGCCAGTTCCTCAGCTTGTTCCGCCAGCTGTCGCTTTAACCGGACATTTTTTGCGGCCACCTCACTTTCACGTTCTGAAGAGGTCATTTGTTGCTGTTGCTTACTACGCTAGGTATAGAGCTGCAATTCATAAAGACTGAGCTTGGCGGACAGCAGCGACGCCAATGCGTTCCGCAAGCTTTAGGGCTTCGTTGCGGTATTCAGACGTGTGCTGTTTGCGGGGCTTTTTATTTGTTGATGCTAGTTTTGTCATGAGTCACCTCTGGTTGAGAGTTTACTCACTTAATTGCGTATCCACTATTGCTGGGTAGGATCATGGAATATGCCGATCCAGAACTGGCGACTGGCAATGAGTCGTTTTATAATCGAGTTTAGTGACCGTCTGAGCCGTCACCTTTAATACAGTGACAGTTACACAAAATTACGGATAGGCTCAACTAATAGTATCTATTATGTCCCTTCCGGATATTATTGGTTAAGTCTAATATTACCTGATTTATGGTATTACGTTGATAGTCATTTTGAAAAAGAAACTCGCAAGATATTTTAGTTACGAAATTAATTATTTTATCGTCATGTATGATAGTGTTATATGAAATAGATGCTATCCTTAATGAGATATTCAAGCTTACCTTCTTTGGGAGGGAAATTACTGAATTTTTCAGGATACCTCCATCAACTAAAAATCGCATATTTGGTTGAAAACTTATTAGAGCGCATCCCCCCAATGATATATCAGAGATATCATATCTATAGCTCTCACCGTTTCTGAACTTACCATAGCAATAGAAATTGTCAATTTTTCTCAGGGTAAATCGCCGTTCTTTACGGCGTTGAGTAATAATCATTTTGATAGGTATGCTGGCTTCCATATATTCCCCTTGGGCACCATATCTTCCTATGCTCTTGGATAAAATGTTTATTTGACCTATATCACTATACAGTTTAAGTTCAATGACTTCATTTATTATAAAACTATCTTCGCAATAAAATGAGAAAGAGTCGACTCCAACACCAACGTTTGATATCCTTGCGACACCAACCTCCCCACCCTCAACTACCATTACCCCTGAAGTTTTTTTCTTCATCTCATCACGCAGAATAGCAATCTTTTCATATTTATCATTTATGTCTAATTGGTGCATAGTTAGTTTCCTTACCCACAACAATATTAGAATTATTTTTAATTAGATCAAAATATAGTCTAAGAATCATACACTGCGTACTGTTTTTTTGTATTATTTATGATCTAAAAAACATATAAATATCTAATAATAGATTGATATTTATCATTTTTTTATGATGTAGCCCCCTGAAACACCGGACAGTAGCTGTATCTCCAGATAAGAGATAGGCTTGAATATATGTCTAACACTAACGCCAATTTTGAGATGACCGGGATCCTGTTAGGGCAAGAAGTCCGTAAACGTAAAACTCCTCAGGAGAAGATCGCCATTATCCAGCAGACGATGGAGCCGGGTATGAATGTCTCCCATGTCGCCCGCCTGCATGGTATCCAGCCCAGCCTGCTGTTTAAGTGGAAGAAGCAATATCAGGAAGGCAGCCTCACCGCCGTTGCGGCTGGAGAGGAAGTCGTTCCTGCTTCTGAGCTTACTGCTGCTCTGAAGCAGGTCCGGGAGCTTCAGCGCCTTCTGGGCAAGAAAACGATGGAAGTTGAGATCCTGAAAGAAGCCGTGGAGTACGGTCAGTCGCGAAAATGGATAGCGCACGCGCCCTTGTTGCCAAAGGACGGGGAATAGCCATGGTCAGCCGGACCATGGGCGTGTCGCGTGCGCAACTGTCACTGCGGATTAACCGTTCTGCCGACTGGCAGGACAGGCGCTGTAACCGGCGTAATGAAGAAGCAGACGCAGAAATACTGTCGGCTATCCTCAACATTATCAGCGATATGCCGAGTTATGGTTATCGACGCGTGTGGGGCATCCTGCGCAAGCAACGTCGCACAGAGGGACAGCCACCTGTGAATGCCAAACGGCTTTACAGGATAATGAGCGAGCATAACCTGTTGTTGTTGCATCACAAACCAGAGCGACCGAAGCGTGAACATAAGGGCAAGATAGCGGTGGCAGAAAGCGATATGCGCTGGTGTTCAGATGGCTTCGAGTTCGGCTGCGACAACGGCGAAAAACTGCGGGTAACGTTCGCGCTGGACTGCTGCGACCGTGAGGCCATAGACTGGGCAGCAAGCACGGGAGGCTATGACAGTTCGACCGTGCAGGATGTGATGCTGAGGTCGGTGGAAAAGCGCTTCGGCGACAGGTTGCCCGACACAGCGGTGCAGTGGCTGACGGATAACGGTTCAGCGTATACCGCGTATGAAACGCGGAGGTTCGCGAGAGAGCTGAATCTGGAGCCCTGCACAACAGCGGTGAGCAGCCCGCAGAGTAATGGCATGGCCGAACGGTTCGTGAAAACGATGAAAGAAGACTATATCGCGTTCATGCCAAAACCGGATGTGAGAACAGCACTGCGAAACCTTGCAGTAGCGTTCACGCATTACAATGAAAACCACCCGCACAGCGCGCTGGGATATCACTCCCCGAGGGAATACCGGCGGCAGCGGACATCGTTAACTTAAGATACAAAAGCTGTTCGGAGATGGAGGGTCAAGATCATTTATCATTTTTTTATACATTATTAATGACAACTAAGTATCTATTTTTCCCTTGCATCAGAGCATATGCTGAGTCTTATTTGTTCCCTATCCAATATCCGTATGAAGAGCTTTTTGACCCCCTCCCGGAAATCCCCTCGAAAAATCGGTATGTTCATAAGTATAATTTTCTACTAACTTGATTTAAAAAGGATTTCTATGACCCGAAGGGCAGCTAAGCTCAACGATCACGTTTTACTGACAGTCAGATCATCGCCATTCTTAAACAAGCTGAAGTCGGAACTCTTGTTCCAGGCTGTCCGTTTACCCAATGTGATTGATGACTTCAATCGTGAAGCCTTGCTATTGAGGTTGATTTTTCCCTGCCAGCTATCCTTGTCATAAGAACGCTGGAGCAGCTCATTAAATGGAAAGGAAAACCGGCTTCAATTCGTTGTGATAATAGTCTAGAGTATATAGGTAATACACTGATAACATGGGCTGAAAAGCAAGATATTCGACTCAATTTTATTCAGCCGGGCAAACCTTAGCAGAATGCCTATATTGAGCGTTATAACCGGACAATACGCTATGACTGGCTGGGACAGAGCCTGTTTTCATCATTGAATGAATTGCAGGACTATGCGACAAAATGGCAATGGTTCTATAATCACGAACGACCGAACATGGCACTGAATGGTTTTACACCGATGCAGCATATTCATTACATGAACTGATTCTACTTATCGCCTCCGCTAAAAATAGAGGAATTACCCTTCACAACCTGCGGGGGACAGTTTCAGATTGAACCTCACGATTCACTCTTACGGATAATCCGTGGCTACGTTGTCCCCGACAGTTTGTACCCTGAAATTGTTCTCAACACACAGTCGGGTAGGGAACTGCTGATAAGACAGCAGGTTTCTTCGCACGTCTTACTGCATACTGGCTGAAACAATCACAGGAACAGCCTCATGTCGCACTGAAAAATCGTGTACAGCGTCTTTAATTTCTTAAAATCACCTCAAGTTGGGATGATAAAAACTGATTATAAACATCCACGACATGGCATGGAGCCGTTTTCATCCATCCAGCCTGAACTTCTGGCCGACTGATTAAATATCCCTGAACACCATTAGCACGCGCAGGACCAATTGCTTGATTTAATTGTTCAGATGTTTCTATCCCCTCAACTACAACCAAACCTGCATAGTTCTTGCACAGACATACGAGGTTTGCTAGTTCAGAGCTCTCTACACCGGAGCAAGATATTGAAGAACGTTGCAATACGGAACGATCAATTTTAATGATATCAGCATGGGCTATCGCTATAAACTCCAGCGTAGTCATCCCTGTGCCAACATCGTCTAAAGCAATGCGAACTCCTGTCTTTTTAAGGAGTCCCAATAGTCTTATTGCGTCGCTAATTTTACTAATCTCTGCAGTTTCCGTAATCTCGAGGATCAGGCGGCTCGCTATATCTGGCATTTCTTCTAGCTGTTCTATCAGATGATGCCAAAACGCGTTATTATTTAGTGATACCGCAGAGATATTAGCCGCAATATGTTGATTAGGCTGATAGCGCAAGAGTTGAAGAATGGTACTGACTACACTATAGTCAAGGTGAGAAATGAGTTTCAGTCTTTCTAGTGCATTTATAGCATCTTCTGGAGCATATGTAGGTTCTGCAATATGACGTAATAGAGCTTCGCTATATATACATACAGTTTCCCCATTAATAAAATGAACAATCGGCTGGAATACAAGTATTAACGATCCGTTACGTAGCCCATTCAATAGATTAGCGGCGTGTTTCATATCGGAACGAAAACGTTGACACCAAGCAGTCAATATTCCTGGTACTAGTGCTGGTCGTCGCGTGGATTGCTCAGCAAGGAATGAACTACGATCCGTAAATCCGTATTGTGTACCATTGATCCGTAGAAATTTAACTTCAACGCGTAGATAAACTTGGCCTTGAATTGTATCAATGCACTCTGCACCGACAATAGCGAAAAGAAATTGTGCAAGTTTATCCTCCTGTCGATCGGTAGAGTAGTTTTCTACATGGGTAACTTCGGATAACACATTTGTTGGCAGCATAGATAGATCTATAGTAACAACCTCATCCTGCAACTCTATAGCAACAGCTGGCAATCCGCCGTCTATTAACCTTTGCCGTACCACTGATATACATTGCAGATGGGTCTCTGGTCCAAATGCTGCAGCGATATCACCAAGATTAGAAATCCATATAATAATAAAATCAGTTGACTGAAACCGATTATTAAACATTATTTATGTCCTTCATTGTAGGGGCTTTCCTATATTTTTGTAATTTTTCAGTATTATTTAAAAAAAGGATAAGATGGTTTATTGAGCTAAATCCGAGCTTTTCCAATATATGATATTTATGTGCATAAACGGTTTTAGTCGAGCAATTAAAGTCTTTGGCTATCGTTATTATTTTTTTGCCTGAAATTAAAGATGAAAGAATACCACATTCTTTTGCAGTTAATTTTTTTATATTATGTGATCCCTTCATATTATTAAAAAAAATTTTTTGCCTCATTGAATTTAAAAGAATATGTTCCAAAGATTTTTTGAATTCATTTATCTCAGCAGAAAGAATAATTATTCTATTTCTTTCTCTACAATTTTCGTATTTCTTTATTAAAGGATGGTTAAGTATATCCCATGTCACTCTATCATTAATTATAAAGCAATCACACATTCCAAACAGTTGCTCGTCGAAGAGATCGACACCGTCACTAATACGAACTGGAACTTGCCCAATTAGTTCTTTTATCAAGAAAGATAAGCCAATCTTCAGATATGAATCCTGCGTCAAAATTAAAATCTGTAATGGAGACATTTTTACCTCAAAAATATGCGGTCTCAATGACAACCAATGTTAAAAATAACTCTCAGCGAAATTCTCAATAATGTGATAGACATCAATCTACGTCGAAAAATTGTACACACTATGTATAACGTGTAGTTTATTATAGTTTTTCCGGTTTACGATTGTGAAAATTTGCTTTTCTATGAACAATCAAATATTGCTGAATCCGCTCCTCCATCAGAAAGAATTTAATTATTCAGATGACAAAATTATATTCAAATTTTTTCAGAATGTGGCAAGGGATTCCTTTCCCTTACCATAGTTAATTAAAACTTAACGTTAATACCAATCATCCCTTGATATGAATTGAAATCCTTATTTCCTGTTACATAGGAAACATTAGCCCAAAGTCTGGTATTATCGCTAATTGTTGTTTCAACCCCTGCTTTCGTTTCGAACGAATTTTTACCACCTATAGCCGCTGCACGTTGTCCATCAAGATTTGGACTTTGTAAACGGTTTAAGTTCCTGTAGTTAAGCTCAACATACGGCTGAATGAAGGTCCCGCTTGTATGGGTCGTAGTACTGGCCCGTACACCCAGACGAGATTCAACCGCATCTTTGTTTCCTTTAATATTAGTACCTGTTTTTTCAGTGAAATCATTTGAGGTAACACCTAAATAGGTAACCTGGGCCTGTGGAGTCAGCCAGAAACTGGTTTTATCATTGCCAGCTACACGCCATGCATAACCAGATTCAAGAGAACCAGTAATGCCACGAAGCTTATAGTCCTCTTTAGATAACTGATCTCCCGAGACACTGGCATTAAAGTCATTCCAGCGTAACCAACTGTCGGTATACCATCCTGAATTATCAAGGGCATTCTCGAACCAAGTGAGATACATACCAACGCTATAGCCTGAAAGTTTCCCTTTCGATTGATAATCCGTCACTGAAGAGGTTGTCTTATTATTACTATTACCGTACCCAGCCATCAGACCCAAATGATATCGTTGTTGATTAGTATCCCAACGCGCAATATCGCCACCTAATTCAATAGTAGTGTCATAAATTCGAGTATCTAATTGACCAGAACTATTACTTTCTGTCCGTTTCCCAGTTGAGCGAATCCATAGCGACGAGGCTAATTCATCTTCAGCAGTGGTTTTCACTAATCCACTTTCACCAATACGATCATGCAACGTCATATTAAACATATGATTAGCACTCCAGGCATTCGCGGCATAGCTTGCACTCTCTGGCCGTAATACAGGGGTATGGCCGCCAGTTCCGCCCGTAGCACCGGTTTCACCTGTTGCCCCGGTTTCACCCGTAGCCCCGGTTTCACCCGTAGCCCCGGTTTCACCCGTAGCCCCGGTTTCACCCGTAGCCCCGGTTTCACCCGTAGCCCCGGTTTCACCCGTAGCCCCGGTTTCACCCGTAGCCCCGGTTTCACCTGTTGCCCCGGTTTCACCTGTTGCCCCGGTTTCACCCGTAGCCCCGGTTTCACCTGTTGCCCCGGTTTCACCCGTAGCCCCGGTTTCACCTGTTGCCCCGGTTTCACCCGTAGCCCCGGTTTCACCCGTAGCCCCGGTTTCACCTGTTGCCCCGGTTTCACCTGTTGCCCCGGTTTCACCTTTCATTGCGAAGCTTTCCAGGTACCAAGCCCCATCATCGCTATGTTTATTCAGCAGGTACTCATAATTCCCTTTTACAACCCTGCGCTGCAGCAGAAACTCGCCATCTGATTGACCATTGACCTTTATAAGTTCAAGTGATTCCTGGCCTGTTGGCTTGTTCATGTTAAGGTTGTTAATCCATACATAATCATAACCACGGTCAATAGTATCACCAGTGATTGTGACAGTATCCGTATAAGATTTACCATCCCCTCCATTATTGGTACTTACTCCTTCTCCAGTAAGGTACGAGTCCATCAGCCATGTATTACCACCAGTAGTGAAATTCCCGTCGATGGTTAGATGGTCCCCAGCTACCCCATTGGCCATATCTATTTCAGAGTTCTTCGCCAGCACATTACCCTTGAGAGTAAATGAGGAAATACTATTATTTCCCGTCGAATTCCCATTGTTAACGTCATGTGCGATCAGGGACGAATTGTTAAGATTCAAGGTAGTGAAACTAGCGGTAGTACTACTGGCATTTTTTTCTAATTGCCAAGTCGCATCGTCTGCAATATTAACATCCAATTTTGATGCATTAGATGTATTGATCAGACCTTGCATTCTCCCTTGAGAAAAATTGAAAAGAACGTTACTTGCGCTGGAGGCTGAACCAGCCACATCCAGAATATAGGCATCCTTTCCGTTATTAGAAATGAGATTGCTATCTTCCCCTCTCACACTCAACTGGTATAAATTCTGCCCACCGGCAACATTAATAAGATCGGAACCATTGTTACCTGTCTTATTCACGATGAGATTGTTAAAATTAGTGATTGTTTTAGCTGTAGCCTGACTGGCATTACCGCTAATAGTTATAGCCTCTTTGCCTGATTTTATTTCAGTACGGGATGTATTTTCATTAGCATCTAATAAAGCACCCTGCCAGATGATATCAATACTGGCATCATTAGGTGCTTCGGTTGTATCCAGGAACATTTTACCGCTGGAGTATAACTGCCCCTCTCCGGTACCTATCGCAGCACTTTTACCTAACCGTATGGCATTAGCGCGAGATGAGCTACTAACTATCTTTATATTACTGTCATGGAGGTGTACCTGAGGGGTGACGTTATTAATTTCCGAACCTGATATGTAAATCCCAATAGCATCATTCTTGCCATTCTTAATATTGAGATTAAGTGTATCGGATACACTCACATATCCTGCGGCACCGTTCCCCGAGTTACGAGATGCGCCTTGAATAGCCCTGATACCAACGACCAATGGATACGAACTAGCTAAAAACCCCGTATTGTTCGTAGAGGCCATATTGATATCTAAGTTATCAAATAGCGCACGTGAATACATTCCATTGAAGTTCTCTTGTTCACCCGCATTTACGCTTGATCCGGCTACCACTCCGTAATGTTCAAATCTCTCGCTATATGATGTCCCGTTTGGTAAAGACAGCATCGTTAGGTTCATTGTTCCTATTTTTACAGTAGCCCCATGTGATGAACCAACCCCTACCTTCGCTATATTATCACCTTCCGGTTTAGCGGCATTAGTATCAAGATTAGCTATAGTAAGATCTATTGTCTTATTTGAAGCATCAAAAGTAGAAACATAGGCTGGGCTAGTACCACCAACTGCAATCCCCGCACTGCCTTTTATCGTAAAACTTAAGTCATTTAAAATAGTGATGTTTCGGTTGACTCCCTGACTATATTGCAGGATACCGGTATTCCAAATACTAGTATTGCCTATTTCACTGCCTATAGATTCAACGCTACATCCCGCAGTATTGATCGAATTATTTACAGTGATCGTGCCGTTAGCATTCGTGCTACACTCGGCTGAAATTGCATTTTGAGATAAGAGTAAAGCACCAATAATCAATGAACTACGCAATGAGCCTAATTTTGTCTTGCGACCCAGTTCTGAGCAAACAACCCATTCTCCATGGGCCACATTCCAGACTAATTTGTATATTTTGTTCATTTATTTTTCCGAAAATAGGTTGTGACATCCATTAACATTTTTACATCATATGCAATGGTTTACTATCTCATTAAGATAGGAATTACCTATTAATATTATTTAATTATTTATTTTATTATGTTTGTAAAATCATGATGACTGTGATTTTGTAGACTTCCCTATTTTTAGTGCCCCCCATTGAGGATCTCCAGTAAGTTTTTGTCTTGTATAGATAACAGGGGGGATATCCCCTGACAAATCCACAGAAAAGGAGACATGCATAGTATGTTGCGATCTAATTGATTGTAATAACAATTTCAAGGAAATCACCACTATGTCTGCGCGTTCATTATGCCGAAATTTTTTTAAAAATATACTGGAGCCTCTGCATCTTTATCGTCAAAAAGCACTGATTGAGGCAACCAGTGCTGTAATAAATGGTGCATCTCTTACGCTTACACACGTTCAGATTGCGCATTCTGACAATCAGAGCCATCGCCGAGACTTTCCAGAGCGATTTCAACTGCACAATTTTATCAAACGTCGGAAACGCCATATTCACGCGCTAAGGCACTGACACTGGTTCCATTATTCTTTTTCTCGATAATCGCTCTACGGGCTTCTGGGGCGATTTTCGACGGTCTTCCCAGCTTCTTACCTTCAGCTTTTGCCCGCGACAAACCCGCCTGCGTCCGCTCAATCAGTAGATCACGTTCCATCTCCGCAACCGCTGCCAGCATCGACAACAGAAGCTTACCCGCTGCGGAGGTGAGATCAGTCGTGCCAAGCTGGTGGACAATAACCTTGATATTACGGTCAGCCAGCGCCCTTACCGTTTGCAGGACGTCAATCGCATCACGCCCCAGACGGTCTAGTTTTGCAACTACCAACGTTTCACCATCGCGGATTTTATTGAGCATTTCAGAAAATGCTTTACGTTGCATTGCCGGAACCTTCCCGCTAACAACATCGGTAAACCAGTAATCAATTTGCCACCCAGCCTGCCCAAGCTCCAGCCGTTGGTTCTCAGTATCCTGCTGCGATGTCGAAACACGTCCGTAGCCAAAAATCGCCATAGTCATCTCCTCATCCGGCCCCCGCCAGAAAACGAGGCCAACATTAGGATGGCCTGCCAGAAAAGCCAAGGCTATTTTTCCAACAGTGTGAAAGCGTGCGATTGGGAGGTGTCAGAAAACGGTCGTTTGTTGGCAGCAACTTTTTGAAGAATCGAAAATACTTAGCCTGAATGCGAGATAATGGCGGTATCATTAATAAACCCAAGCGCCTGAACTACTTGTCGTCAGAGTATTTATCCTGCCATTCCGATAGCCAAATAGTGCGTTCTCTCATCCAGCTAAACAGTCTCATACAAACAAATACCCCGCACAATCCGCCTACAACTAACGCAGCGCCATTGATGGTGTAGTAAAGTAATGGTGAAGTGAAAAAATATGGATTGAATGGTTCAACAACTGAAACAAACAAAAGTGCGAACATAACGGGGAAAATCCATCCCTTCTCCCTGACAAATAAAGTCAAAGAATACTTAAACCTTACTGGTCTACGTTTTTTGTCGTTTCGATATAATTCCGGGAAAGCGTTCATATGTGCACCAATACCAAAAAGCAAGGAGGCAATTCCAAGAACACCAAACATCAGGAATCCCGATATCTGCAAAAGAAAGCAAGAAAATGAATGCTCCCACGCCCTATCAACCCAGTCCAAAAACTCACAGCGGGCCCTATAGAACTTCTTATGTGTTTGGATGCTTATCCAGCGTTTATGGTTCATACGCCCCCTCAATGCCTGCCTGATCATTATGTCACTATACTGGTGAAGAATACGCGGCGAAGTATGCTCATTTCGACAGATCTCTCCAGACTCATTGAGATAGTGCCACAAATTTCGAGCCAGTAAATCCACTACCCCTGATAAAAAACACGCCACAGGGCTTCCCAGCGCGTTGAATGCGCATGTCACCGCATTTGCAACACTATGTGCTTTACCTTGAAAGTTACAGGGGAATCGAAGCACACCCTTTCCATGTAAAAATCACCTTGTTTTTATATACTTACCATGCACATAGCGACTGCGTTCAGAATACGAACGCAGTTATCTGATATATAACTTTTCTTGAAAAAAACGGTGTGTTAGCTTGTCTCCCGACACCTACCACATACGGTAAACCGGTCCGGGTTGGTGGAGCTTTACCGCGCATCTGCGGATAACGTTAGGACGGGAACTCTGCAAAACGTTGATTGTGGTAGGTAGGGCGCGAAAGCGTTTGATGCAGCCAAGCAGAGGGTGAAAGTAGCTATCGGCGGATTCTTGAGTAGCTACTTTTGCGCATAATGCATCTTTCAAGAAAGGTCGTCACACCACGAGGAAGACTTGATCTTCATCTGGCAAGGGGAACCGAGCAAACCTACAGGCTATCTTCTCAGATGGCCTTAGGGTTGATATGTCCGGCTTCCCCCCCCGAGGAAGGGTTAAACATATAAAAACAAGTTGTGTTTTAACATCTTTAAAAATTGTGGTTTTCTATGCTTTAAACCTTTCCCTTCAAAAGTAAACATGTCTCTTCTATCTCACCTTCGAGACAAACAAATCCGAACCGAACGTTGTTAACGCACAAAGTGCTCGCGGTGTAAATGCAGCCGGATAAGTTGGGCGCGGGAAAGTCGATCTCCTAGATCGGCAAGCGTCCCTCTATGGCGTTGCGTTCAAAAACTTCGGCAGAGGCAGAATCATCCTTATAGAGGCAAACAGCCTCCAAAGTTGAGTTGCGCGGCAAAGCTAAAGCTCGCCCAGATTTCTCATTGATTGCTCGATCTCCGCAACCCATTTATCAGGGCAAGGATAAACCCGGCTTTCGATGCTGATCCGATTAGGTGATACGCGACGGGTTAGCCCATGCAATGACTTAACATGCGCTATCCAGCATGTTTTGACTGTTCTCCCTGTTCGGGATTTAACATCATCAGCAATCTGCCGGTAAGTCGCCATAAACGTCCGTGCTCCTTTGGTTGATATCTTTTCTACACGATAGCAAGTGGCTATACACTAAAAGTTACTTTTAGTGTATTGTTCAATATAGGTGTTAAACATATCCACCTTACTGTTTATCAAGATTATACAACTCACATTGTGCATCAACGGCTTGCTGTAATGCTTTAATTGTTTCGCTCGATAAATTCGGAGATAAAGCCAATGTGTTTATTGCAACCTTTTCTCCATACTCTTGGCATTGAAGAACAAAAGAATCCCCAAAACTAATCCCAGAATTCGTAATCGTAGACGTAATCAAAGAGAGATCTTCTGTCGATACATCTGGCGCACTCTTTAAAAACTGCAACGCCTGTTGCTTGCGGTTAATGGCATCAATACGTAAAGAAGCATAGGCCTGAGACTGTTGTATATCCAGTTCGCTGGGTTTTGTTATATAGCTAACTAGCTTGGCACTACCATAAATTGCAACCATCACGACCAGAATTACCAAGGAATTTCTGATAACACTTTTACGACTTTTTTCTTTTTCCCTATCCTTTTCATCCATTGCGATCGATAGATCTAGGTAGCGATCCGAAAGATAAATAAAGAAATCATTATGTGAGAAACGAACATGTTCAATGTTAACCTCAATCAATTTATATACTTCAATAACTTCATCGTCGGTCAGCGATTTTCCATCCTCAACCGAAAATTTAAGAACCTTCTCCAATTCCACTTTATCCTCCACAACATTAAGTTTATTTATTTTCAATAAACATCTGACAGACGGTTATTGTCAGCTTATAGCAGAACAACATAAACCATCAATTACTCAATATCGTTTTACTTCAAAAACCTCCTCACTTATATTACAGATCCAAGTGGAATGAAAGAGTAATACACCAGCGCCACGGGATCGACATTGTTTCGTTTGGCAACTCGCTTCATGACCCGGATTGCTACTACCCGATTCGCGGCTTTGATAGCGCCGAAAGCATGGCAATGGTTCTCGGTTCTTTCTACGCAAGCGCCGACTGGCGCAACGGCCCACGCCAAGACATCGTTGGCAGCATAGAAACCAGCATGAAAACAGTGATCAGCCTACCATCAGAAAGCGTGGAAGGGCTGCGAGTGCAATCATAGGTCATATGGCTTCACCAGACGCGTTTTGAGCGTCTCCAAATGATGAAACTTTTTTATTAAATGGTTGGGAGTTGAAAGATTTAAAAGACATAGCATTTATCCAAACTGGACCATTTGGAACCCAGCTTCATAAGGAAGATTATGTTGAAAATGGTATACCACTAATTAACCCTACAAATATTAAAAATGGTATTATCATTCCCAACTTTAAACTATGCGTAGATCGCCACAAATATGACAAACTAAAAGAATATCATTTAAAAAAAGGTGACATTATAATGGGCCGAAGAGGAGAAATGGGTCGTTGTGCACTGATTAATGATAAAGAGGATGGATGGTTTTGCGGCACAGGAAGCCTTTTTATTAGATTAAAAACGCCAAATGAAATACTTTCTTTTTATTTGAACGAATATTTATCTAGCGATTCGATTAAGAACTTTTTACAGAAAGAGTCTCGTGGGGTTACGATGGCGAACCTGAATAAAGATATAGTTGGGAAGATTAAAATAAACATCCCCCCAGAAAACGTACTGACTTCTTTTATGAAGATAAAATTAAAAGTCGATAGCATTAAGAAAAAAATAAACCATAACGATTTGGAAGAATTACTGTCATCATTAAGGAAGGTGCGAATAAGTACCCTCCGCAACGAAAATGAAACTTTTAGTCAATTAAATTCAATCACTTACATAGGCGTTTTTTTGCGTTTGGTGACTTATTCGCACCTTCCTTAGGGAAAAGGCTTTCTAGAAAAACATCCCAGTTTGTGGTAATAACCCCATCAATATTTGCTTTCGCAAAAAGAGAAATTTCGTGTTTTAACTCATCATTTTCTATAATATTTTTATGTGCACTCTCAATATATTTAGATATTGACAACTTCAAAGGAGACTGTTCGTTAATGAAAATTTTCTCCTGTTCTTTTTCACTTAATGCTAATTGTCCTTCTTTAGTATCCCACCATTTCTCAGCGTATGCCGACACTAATAATTGTGCATATTCGGGTAAGTCACCATTAGATTTTGTTTTTAATTTTATATGATTTTCCCCAATCGCCTCAGCAAAATGCTTCAAAAGGTCTTGCCAACATGGCACACCAAGGTAACGACGAGACACTCCGGAGCCAACAAATAACACAGGGGATGCCTCAAACTGCTTAAAATGCTCTTCGAGTTTTTTCTTGAAATTCATATTGGTATTCCCTATCAAAAATCCTCAACTGAGACAACGGTAAGACATTGCGGTTGCCATCTCCAGTGCATGATTAAAAAATTTTGCACCTTTAAAATTCATTTATCTGTTCTGGCAATTTGGCCCATTATCTATAGATCTGTGGCCAGTATCCGCTACACAGTGCCTGCGTTATGATACGGTGGTGCAGTAATCTTGCCCCTTTACTTCAGGATAAACAATGCCTTTAGATTTAAGTAACACCTTAGTTATTGGCATCAGTGCAACTGCGCTTTTTGACATGAGTGAATGCGATCGCATGTTTCGGGAAACCTATGCGACCGATCCTGATAGCGCCATTGAAAAGTATCGCGCCTACATGCTGGAACACGAAAACCAACCTTTGCAGCCTGGTACAGGTTACCCCTTGGTCAAAGCGCTTCTGGGTCTGAACCAGTATCGTCAACCGGATGATCAATCACCGTTGGTTGAAGTCGTTGTTATGTCGCGTAACAGTCCTGATACAGGTATCCGTGTTCTAAATACCATTCGCCATGACAAACTCGATATTACACGTTCAGCTTTTACCGCAGGCGAAACCGTTGCCGATTACCTTGATGCCTTTGATGTGGATCTGTTTTTAACAACTAACGTTGAAGATGCGCAAAAGGTGATTGATTCCCGATTCTGCGCCGCTGCAATCCTCAAAGATCCTCCCTCCGACGCCTCAAATATCCCGGAAGGGCAGGTCCGCATTGCGTTTGACGGTGATGCCGTGCTTTTCTCTGATGAAAGTGAGTTAGTTTATAAGACTCAAGGCATGGCTGCTTTTCATGCGCTGGAGGATGCACAACAAGATATCCCAATGGCTGAGGGTCCATATGCCACTTTGCTAAAAAAAGTAGCCAGGCTTCAGGAGCGACTACCGACAAGAGTTGAGTATTCCCCTGTCCGTATTGCACTGGTGACCGCCAGAAACAGCCCATCGGAAATGCGCGTCATTAAAACACTGAGAAGCTGGGGGGTGTATGTCGATGAAGCTTTTTTTCTTGGCGGTGTAGAGAAAACAAAAGTTTTGAAGGCATTTAAACCGCACATTTTCTTTGACGATCAGGATGTGCATTTGAATACTGCTGCAAAGGTGGTTCCTTCCGGGAAAGTACCTTACGCCAGCAATTCAGAGCTTTTTGAAAACAAAGCGTCATGAAACCTTAAATAAATAGCCATCTTTACTGCTAGAAGGCTATTTATTAATTTATGCCGTCTTCCCAAACATCCCTTCTACCACGGCCCCAGCTCTCCCTAACTCATCGATATAATCCGCATACCACTGCATCATTTCCCTACGCCCATCAAGATACTGAGCATGGTTATACGTCCCGCGAATCGCGTTCTTATCGACGTGTGCAAGCTGCGTTTCAATCCACGCGGAGTTAAACCCCTGCTCATGCAGAATGGTGCTCATCGTGTGGCGGAAACCGTGCCCCGTCAGCCTGCCTTTATATCCCAGCAATTCTATAACCTGATTAATGCTTTCCTTGCTGATCGGCTTGCGAGGATCATTCCTGCCGATAAAAACCAGCGGGTGATGCCTTGAGATC
Source organism: Citrobacter sp. W9 (assembly GCF_026719375.1). Taxonomy (NCBI): domain Bacteria; kingdom Pseudomonadati; phylum Pseudomonadota; class Gammaproteobacteria; order Enterobacterales; family Enterobacteriaceae; genus Citrobacter; species Citrobacter sp. W9. The sequence continues at coordinate 16,498 of NZ_JAPPTE010000003.1, forward strand.
GGTTCAAGCTGTGCAAACAGCGCAATGACCTGCTCTGAGAGCGGCACAATATGAGGCCGTTTCATCTTCATCACTTCTGCCGGGATTTCCCACAATTTCTTCTCAAAATCGATATCTTCCCAGCGAGCGAAACGCAGCTCTTGTGTACGCACGCCGGTTAACATGATGATCTGTGTGGCTGTTTTGGTGATAATACTACCGGTGTATCCGGCCAGATCTTTAAGGAAGTGTGGTAACTCTTCGACTGTGAGGAACGGGAAATGTGTTTTCTTAGGCGTTGCCAGCGCTGTAGCAAGATCTGACACGGGATTATATTCAGCTCTCCCGGTAACGATAGCGTAACGGTAGACTTCATTACAACGCTGGCGGACTTTGCGCATTTTCTCTAAAGCGCCGCGCTTTTCAAGGCGACGAAGGATCTCAAGCCAGTCCATCGGCTTAATATCGACGATAGGGCGTCTTCCCGTATGAGGGAAGATATCCTTCTCGAAGGTGTCGATGATTTCATCGCGGTAGCGTAATGACCAGCGATCGGCTTTCGTCTGATGCCATTCGCGGGCAATGGCCTCGAACGTATTCTTTTGGCTCATTTGCTGGGCGATTTTTTCTTCTTTCTTTACTTCACCCGGATCTCCTCCAGCGGAGAGAATTTTTCTGGCCTCACTGCGCTTTTCGCGTGCGTCAGCCAGGGAAACATCAGGGTATACGCCAATGGAAAGCATCTTTTCTTTACCGGCGAAGCGGTACTTCATACGCCAGTATTTGGAACCATTAGCGTTAATCAGTAGATACATGCCGCCGCCATCGGTCAGCTTATAGGGCTTTTCTTTTGGCTTTGCGGTTTTCACTTTTACATCGGTTAGCGCCATTACATCCTCCGGCTTTTGATGAATCCATCCTCCAGGGGACTTCCGCTAATGATTAACCTGATACCCCCATGTACCCCTTATATAACAAAGATGTCTTTGAAACCTGTTGTTATATATCACATTTTTACCATTATGGGGGTGCTGATATTTTAAAGGAAAATAACACCCCCTAATGTACCCCCAAAAAGGACTTGATGCCGATTACCTTCAGGCGACAATGGTGGGGTTATTTCTCTTGTTTTATCAGGTATTACAGGGGTTTTGTTGACTTCGAGGGAGTTCAGGAGAGGCAAATTGGCGGAAGATCACAGGAGTCGAACCTGCCCGGGAACGCTGGCGTCCCCAACTGGATTTGAAGTCCAGCCACCTCACCGGAGATGACGATCTTCCGCGCCTCGATTGCTACATGGAGGCGGGGCGCATTATAGCTACTTCCTGGGGTTTCCACACCCCCTCACTCACTTTTTTAACTTCCGTTTCTCCATACCATGACCCGTTTCAAATAAATCCTCGCAAAATCCATTACTTACACTTGGACACATTTTTAGACGCTACCCTGATCACAGAAAACAAGAATCGTAATTTGATAACGAGATATCGCAATACCCGCGCTCACAGGGATGGTTTACAAGAACTGTAACCGGTACCAGTGCGTGTGAAAGTGCAAACAAGGATGCGTAATGAAAAGTGAGATTCTGTCTGTTAAGGAGAAGATTGGCTATGGCATGGGCGATGCCGCCAGCCACATCATCTTCGATAATGTCATGTTATATATGATGTTCTTTTATACCGATATCTTTGGTATCCCAGCCGGATTTGTCGGCACCATGTTCTTACTGGCCCGCGCGTTGGATGCCATCTCAGACCCTTGCATGGGGCTGCTTGCTGACCGAACCCGTTCACGCTGGGGGAAATTTCGTCCGTGGGTGCTGTTTGGCGCGCTGCCGTTTGGTCTGGTTTGTGTGCTTGCCTACAGCACGCCGGACTTCAGCCTGCACGGCAAAATGATTTATGCCGTCATCACCTACACGCTGCTAACCCTGCTTTATACCGTGGTCAATATCCCTTATTGCGCGCTGGGCGGCGTGATCACCAATGACCCGACGCAGCGCATCTCCCTGCAATCGTGGCGCTTTGTGCTGGCGACGGCGGGCGGCATGCTCTCCACCGTCCTGATGATGCCGCTGGTAAAGCTGATTGGCGGCGAAAATAAGGCTCTGGGCTTCCAGGGTGGAATCGCAGTGCTCTCGGTTGTGGCGTTCCTGATGCTCGCATTTTGCTTTTTCACCACCAAAGAACGTGTTGAAGCGCCGCCAACCAACAATTCAATGCGTGAAGACCTGCGTGATATCTGGCAGAACGACCAGTGGCGCATTGTCGGCTTGCTCACCATCCTCAACATTATGGCGGTCTGCATTCGCGGCGGTGCGATGATGTATTACGTCACCTGGATTTTGGGCACACCGGAAGTATTTGTCGCTTTCCTTACCACCTATTGCGTCGGCAATCTGATTGGCTCTGCGCTGGCAAAACCGCTGACTGACTGGAAATGCAAAGTCAGCGTCTTCTGGTGGACGAATGCCCTGCTGGCCGTCATCAGCGTGGCGATGTTCTTCGTGCCGATGCATGCCAACATCACCATGTTCGTCTTTATCTTCGTGATTGGCGTCCTGCATCAGCTCGTAACGCCAATCCAGTGGGTAATGATGTCCGACACCGTTGATTACGGCGAGTGGTGTAACGGCAAACGTCTGACGGGCATCAGTTTTGCGGGAACGTTGTTCGTGCTCAAGCTGGGTCTGGCGCTTGGCGGGGCGCTGATCGGCTGGATGCTGGCAGGCGGTGGCTACGATGCCGCGGCGAAAACGCAAAACAGCGCCACCATCACCATCATCATTGCATTGTTCACCCTTATTCCGGCTATTTGCTATCTGCTGAGTGCCGTGATTGCCAAACGCTTCTACACCCTGAAAACACCGTATCTGACTGAAATTATGCGTCAGCTGGCGCAGGGTGCGCACCGTAATCAGCAAGATTTTACGACGAAAGAATTACAGAACTAAGGAACCGATTATGAAAATTAGCGACGGAAACTGGCTGATTCAGCCCGGCCTGAATGTGATTAACCCAATCCAGGTGTTCGAGGTTGAACAGCAAGGTAATGAGATGCTGGTCTACGTTGCGCCGCGTGACGTACGTGAACGGACCTGGCAACTCGATACCCCGTTGTTCACGCTGCGCCTTTTTTCGCCGCAGGAAGGCGTGGTGGGTGTCCGGATGGAACACTTCCAGGGCGCGTTGGATACCGGTCCGCATTACCCGCTGAACGTGCAGCAGGACGTAAACGTTGAGATGCAGAACACCGCTGAGTTCGCTGAGCTGAAGAGCGGTAATTTGAGCGTTCGCGTCACCAAAGGCGAGTTCTGGTCGCTGGATTTCCTGCGTAACGGTGAACGCATTACCGGCAGCCAGTTGAAAAACAACGGCTATGTACAGGACGCCAACAGCGGACGCAATTACATGTTCGAGCGCCTGGATCTGGGCGTCGGTGAAACGGTGTACGGGCTGGGCGAGCGCTTTACCGCGTTGGTGCGTAATGGGCAGACGGTAGAGACCTGGAACCGCGATGGCGGCACCAGTACCGAGCAGTCTTACAAGAACATCCCGTTCTATATCACCAACCGTGGCTACGGCGTGCTGGTGAACCATCCGCAGTGCGTATCGTTTGAAATCGGCTCTGAGAAAGTATCGAAAGTGCAGTTCAGCGTCGAAAGCGAGTATCTGGAATATTTCGTCATCGACGGCCCGACGCCGAAAGCGGTGCTGGATCGCTATACCCGCTTTACCGGTCGTCCAGCACTACCGCCCGCCTGGTCGTTCGGCCTGTGGCTAACCACCTCGTTTACCACCAACTATGACGAAGCGACGGTGAACAGCTTTATCGACGGCATGTCCGAGCGCAATCTACCGCTGCACGTTTTCCACTTCGACTGCTTCTGGATGAAGGCTTTCCAGTGGTGTGACTTCGAGTGGGACCCGGTGACCTTCCCGGACCCGAAAGGGATGATTCAGCGCCTGAAAGCGAAAGGGCTGAAAGTCTGCGTATGGATCAATCCGTACATCGGTCAGAAATCACCTGTTTTCAAGGAGCTGAAAGAGAAAGGTTATCTGCTCAAACGCCCGGACGGTTCCCTGTGGCAGTGGGATAAATGGCAGCCGGGGCTGGCAATTTATGACTTCACCAACCCGCAAGCCTGCGAATGGTATGCCAACAAGCTGAAAGGTCTGGTGGAGATGGGCGTGGACTGCTTCAAAACTGATTTCGGTGAACGCATTCCAACGGATGTGCAGTGGTTTGATGGCTCAGACCCGCAGAAAATGCACAACCATTATGCCTACATCTACAACGAACTGGTGTGGAACGTGTTGAAAGAGACCGTCGGAGAAGAAGAGGCGGTGCTGTTCGCCCGTTCCGCCTCCGTGGGCGCGCAGCAGTTTCCGGTGCACTGGGGCGGGGACTGCTACGCCAACTATGAATCCATGGCCGAAAGCTTGCGCGGCGGCTTATCCATTGGTCTCTCCGGCTTTGGCTTCTGGAGCCACGACATTGGCGGCTTCGAAAACACCGCCCCGGCGGACGTCTACAAGCGCTGGTGTGCATTCGGGCTGCTCTCCAGCCATAGCCGCCTGCACGGCAGCAAATCCTACCGCGTGCCATGGGCGTACGATGAAGAGTCCTGCGATGTGGTGCGTTATTTCACCGAAATGAAGTGCCGCCTGATGCCGTATTTGTATCGTCAGGCCGCGCTGGCGAACGAACACGGCACGCCGATGCTGCGCGCCATGATGCTGGAGTTCCCGGACGATCCTGCATGCGACTATCTCGATCGCCAGTATATGCTGGGTGATTCGGTAATGGTGGCGCCAGTCTTCTCCGAAGCCGGTAACGTGCAGTTTTATCTGCCGGAAGGCCGCTGGACGCATCTGTGGCACAACGACGAAGTACAGGGCTGCCGCTGGTACAAACAGCAGCATGACTTCCTCAGTCTGCCGGTGTACGTGCGCGACAACACCCTGCTGGCGCTGGGCAGTAATAACCAGAAGCCGGACTATGCCTGGCATGAAGGGACCGCATTCCAGTTGTTCCATTTGCAAGAGGATAGGGAAGCGGTCTGTGAGGTCCCGGCTGCTGACGGGTCGGTTATCTTCACGCTGAAGGCGATACGTACGGGTAAAACCATCACCGTACAAGGTCGCGGTGAAGCGCGTAACTGGACGTTGTGCCTGCGTAATATCCCGCAAATTAGCGGCGTGAAGGGCGGTTCATATGCCGGCAGTGAGCAGGGCGTAGTGGTAACGCCTGAAGGTGATACTCTGACGATAACCCTGTAAATTCAGTCTACGTGGTGCCGGATGTGTTTTATCCGGCCCACGCTGCGAGCAGCGTTCCAGATCTGAAAATCAAAAATATTCTGACTTAAAATTTTACCTACCCATATTTGCGAGCGCTATCACTCTAATTCCCGTAAAAATTGTGATCTGCGCCGTAAATATCTCACTATTTCCCCGTTTTGTCTTATTTCTGTCCGGAATACAGGACACGATTTAGTATTGTTGGCGCATCGTAGTCCTCTTATATTTATCATCACGGATTACACGTGGAGCATAAACGCTTCTTTAGATATTTAATCTGGTGTGTGATAAGGGTAAATAATGCAAATGATTACCTCGCGACAAAACAGATTATTAAAATTCCTCCTGTCCCGGAAGGAATATGTCACGCTGCTGAAAATTGCCGAATATTTATCGGTTTCAGAGAAAACCGTGCAGCGCGATCTGCGGTTACTGGAACCATGGTTAGCGGAATGGAAAATAGCCATCGATAAACGTACTGGCGCAGGCGTAATATTAAGTGCCGATAATATTACAGACCTTTTGTATCTGGACCAGTTATTAGGGAACGAGGGTGATGATACTGACGGTATGATGAGTAATTCGCGGCGCGTTAAGATAGCATCGCAATTATTAAGCGAAACGCCGCATGAAACGTCGATCAGTAAATTATCTGAGCGTTATTTTATTAGTAGCGCATCGATTGTTAACGATCTGAAAGTGATTGAATCCTGGATAACGCCATTGGGGTTATCGCTTATCCGCAGTCAAAGCGGCACGCACATTGAAGGTAGTGAGAGCAGCGTGCGCCAGGCGATGGCATCGCTGATTAACGGTGTGATTAACCATAATGAACCCGGCAGCATGGTGTATTCGCGTCTTGATCCCGGCAGCTATAAAGCGTTGGTGCATTACTTCGGCGAGGAAGACGTTTTATTTGTCCAGATGCTGCTGCAGGAAATGGAGAACGACCTGTGTTGGTCATTGGGGGAGCCTTATTACGTCAATATCTTCACCCATATTTTGATCATGATGTACCGCATCACACGCGGAAATGCGCTGCCGAGAAAAGATGAAAACATCACCTCATGCGACGAGAATATTTTTTCTATTGCCAGTCGTATGATTCAGCATATCGAAAAACGTATCGCTCACCCGCTGCCGGAAGACGAGGTCTGGTTTATCTATCAATACATTATCTCGTCCGGCGTGGTGATTGAGGAACATAATGATGTGAGCGTGATTGGTCATATGCACTCCAGCGACGAAGCGCGCTTGATTACCCATCGACTGATTGCCATCTTCGCCGAGATGGTCGACAGCGATCTCAGCCAGGATACTGCACTGTATGACGGGTTGCTGATCCATATTAAGCCGCTGATTAACCGCCTGAACTACCAGATCCGCATTCGTAATCCGCTACTGGAGGATATCAAAGGCGAGTTGCAGGACGTCTGGCGTCTGACCCAATGTGCGGTGAATCGGGTATTTTGCGGTTGGGGCGAGCGGGCCGTTTCGGAAGATGAGGTGGGATACTTAACCGTCCATTTTCAGGCAGCAATGGAGCGCCAGATAGCGCGTAAGCGGGTGTTGTTAGTCTGCTCAACCGGGATTGGCACTTCGCATTTACTCAAGAGCCGCATTCTGCGCGCCTTTCCGGACTGGACAATTGTCGGCGTGGTGTCAGCTGGCAGTTTGCCCTCCGTACTGACGGACGATATTGAGCTGGTGGTATCGACCATTAATTTACCCGCCATTGCCATGCCGGTCGTCTATGTCACCGCCTTTTTCAATGATGCGGATATTAAGCGGGTAACGGAAACGGTTATTACGGAAAAATTACATCGGGCGACGTCGCTGGTCGTTGAAAATTAATGTCTGAACTCCATGAGGTATGATTGATGGACATCACGAAAATTCTCAATACAAATCGCGTTATTTTGGATATGAAGGCTACGAACAAAACGGAGGCTATTGAGGAACTTACTGATATTCTGCAAAAGGATGGGGCAATTAGCTGCCGGGAAACGTTTATTCAGGATGTCTGGCAGCGTGAATCCGAAGGCTCGACCGGCTTCGAAAATCATATTGCGATCCCCCACGGGAAATCCTCGGCGGTGGTTAATACCACCCTGGCGATTGGTCGTACCCGTCAGGATATTCCCTGGGAAACCCTGGACGGCAGCAATGTGCGCTGCATCATTCTGTTTGCCGTACGTCTTGAAGATCAAAACACTACTCATATTCGTCTGCTCTCGCAGGTTGCCGGCGCGCTAGCGGATGATGACATTATTGAACAACTCTTAGTTGAAAGTAGTCCACAGAAAATTATTGAGCTGTTTAGCCAATATGCTGAATCCAACGTCTGCTAAATAAAATGTGGAGCATGTTATGAATATTGTTTGTGTTGCCGCCTGTACGGCGGGTATTGCGCACACCTATATTGCCCGTGAAAAATTAATAAAAGGTGCTAAAGCGCTTGGGCATAATATAAAAGTTGAAACCCAGGGCACCATCGGTACGGAAAACGAACTGCTGGCAGATGATATTTCTGCCGCGGATGTCGTGATTCTTGCCGTCGATGTCAAAATAAAAGGGGAGGAACGCTTCTCAAACAAACGTATTGTGCGAGTAAAAACCGAAATTGTCATAAAATCGCCCATTCAGTTTCTTGAAAAGGTCGAAAAATCATTAGTTAATAATAACCAGTAGCGATCCTCATTCTGGAGGGATTTCACATGAGTGAAAATAAAATTCCGCTATCTCAGGAAATAAAAAAACATTTATTAACGGGGATCTCGTGGATGATCCCGTTAATTGTAGCCGCCGGGATCTGTATTGCCCTCGGACAAATACTTGGCGGTACTAACGTGGGCGAAAAAACAGGAACTATCCCCTGGATGCTCAATCAGATTGGCGGCTGGGGGATGGGGTTAATCGTGCCGCTGATTAGCGCGGCGATTGCGTACTCCATTGCCGATCGCCCCGGATTTGCGCCGGGTCTGATTGTCGGCTTTGTCTGCGGCGAAATTCATACCGGTTTTATTGGCGGGATGCTGGGCGGCTTTCTGGTTGGCTATACCGTCCTGCTGCTCAAACGCTATATCCGTTTACCGCAGTCGATGCAGGGTCTGATGCCCATCATGGTGCTGCCCGTATTGAGCACCATCATCGGCGGGTTGCTGATGATGACGCTGATTGGCAAGCCGATAGCCTGGCTGCAGGACGCGCTAATTCATCTGCTGGAGTCCATGCAAGGCGGGTCACGCTTCCTGATGGGGGCCATTCTCGGCGCAATGGCGACATTCGACTTCGGCGGTCCGGTGAATAAAACCATGTCACTGTTCGCTGACGGCATGCTGGTCAGCGGCGTGTATGGCCCCGAAGCGGTGAAGTTTGTCGGTTCGATAATCCCTCCGTTCGGCATTACGCTCTCCTTCCTGCTCACGCGTCACAAGTACACCCGTGCGGAACGTGAGGCGCTGAAAGCGGCATTCCCGATGGGGATCTGCATGATAACCGAAGGGGTTATTCCGATTGCGGCGCGTGATCTGCTGCGCGTGGTGGGCTCCTGCGTGGTGGCCTCGGCGATAGCGGGTGGCCTGATTATGGTATGGGGCGTCGAAAGCCCGGTACCGCACGGCGGCATGTTTGTGGTTCCACTCTTTACGCATCCGCTGCTGTTTTGCCTGGCGCTGGGGATCGGGACGGTGATTTGCGGCGTCATGCTATCGCTGTGGAAGAAACCGGTGACCGAGCGTGACGAAGAGTTTGATGAGCTCAGCGATCAAAAGCTGAAAGACGAAGAGATCACCTTCACCCTGGAATAACCGGAGGCCGTATGTTTGCCGATATGAAAAGCATGGTGACGAAAGCCTGGCGCGGGCGGTATGCGCTGCTGGCTATCAACTGTATGAACCTGGAAAGCGCCCGTGCGGCGGTGCGGGTGGCAGAGAAACACCGTGCGCCCATTATTCTGAATCTGTATCAGGGGCATCTGGACCATTTTCCGGCACCGATAGCGGTGGCGGTGGTCAAAGCGCTGGCAGAGGAAGCTTCGGTGCCGATCGCGCTGGCGTTAGATCATGGAAAGGATCCTGTACGCATTCGCCAGGCTTTTCGCGCCGGATTCAGCGGGTTAATGATCGACGCCTCCGCCTTTGCGCTGGAAGAAAACATTCGCCAGACCCGGGCGGTGGTCGAGCTCGCAGCCAGCGTTTCTCTGTGCGTGGAAGGCGAGCTGGGCCACCTGGCCGACGCCCCGCGCTATGACCATGCCGCTAACGCTGATTTGATGACTCAGGCCGCTGACGTGGAGCCATTTATCCAACAGACCGGGATTGATTTACTGGCGGTGTCGGTCGGTACGGCGCACGGTATGTACGCGCCGGGCGTAACGCCAGCCATTGATTTTCAACGGCTGGAGGAAATTGCCCGTTTATCAACGGTGCCGCTGGCGCTGCATGGCGGTAGCGGGACGCCGTTTGACCAGCTACAGCGTTGCCCGACGTTTGGCGTCGCCAAGATTAATGTTGGCGCGGCGGTCTTCGAAGCCGGAAAGGCCGCGCTATTGCACACCTTGTGTCGCGACACATCCTGCGAACTTGTTGATGCCCTGGCCCTGATGGAGCAGGCCTGCGAGGAAGCCATTATTCCATATCTACAGGCCAGCGGCGCTATCGACCAGGCCTGATTCATTTTCTGTAACGCCTTTTATGCCTCTGCGATGACGCATTGGCAGGGCTTTCTACACCCTGAAACTGGAGAATTAACATGTTAGTTTCGATGAAAGAATTACTGCAACCGACCCGTCAGCACGGTTTTGCCATCGGCGCATTCAACGTAGCAGATAGCTGCTTTGTGCGTGCGGTGGTGGAAGAAGCGGAAGCGACCAACACCCCAGCGATTATCTCCATTCACCCCAGCGAACATGATTTCCTCGGCGATGCGTTCTTTAGCTATGTGCGAGATATCACCCTGCGTAGCCCGGTCCCCTTTACTTTGCATCTGGATCACGGCGCTTCGGTAGAGCATGTCCTGCGGGCAATTCAGTGTGGATTTACCTCGGTGATGATTGATGGCTCGCTGCTGCCGTATGAAGAGAACGTGGAGTTGACCCGTGAAGTGGTCAAGCTGGCGCATGCGGTAGGCGTTTCGGTTGAAGGCGAGCTGGGTACGATTGGTCAGACCGGAACGTCCGTGGAAGGCGGTGTGTCGAAGGTTACTTACACCGATCCCGCCCAGGCGCAGGATTTTATCGCCCGTACCGGGGCCGATACGCTGGCAGTGGCGATTGGTACCGCGCACGGGATCTACCCGAAAGGGATGCAGCCAGAGCTGCAAATGAACATCCTGCGCGATATCGCCGGGCGGGTGGACATTCCGCTGGTGCTGCACGGTGGTTCCGCGAACCCGGATGTGGAAATCGCTGAATCCGTTACGCTCGGCGTGGGCAAAATCAACATTTCCAGCGATATGAAATACGCCTACTTCCAGAAAGTCCGCGAAATCCTGGCAAAAGAGACCTGGTGGGACCCGAACGTCATCTACCCGGAAGCCATCAGCGCCGCGCGGGACGTGATTCGCCACAAAATGAAACTGTTTGGCTCAACCGGCAAAGCGTCACTTTACTAACGGCATGCAGGCGGGGTGACCCGCCTCTTTCGCAACAAGGAAAAGTGCAATGAAGCGTTCACATATTAATTATGTCATCGATAAAGCGCATGCCATCGCCGAGACCTTTCGGGTCTGTCTGCCTGATTTTGCGTATTTAACGGTCGACGCCTGGCGACAACAGGACCACTCTTTGTGGCGTGAAGTGCGCGATCTCCAGCTGGGCTGGGACGTTACCGACTTTGGGCGCGGGAATTTTGCGCAAACGGGGCTGACGTTACTGACATTGCGCAATGGTCTGATGGGGTCAGCCGATTACCCCAAACCGTATGCCGAAAAGATGCTGCAAATTCAGCAGGATCAACAAACACCGTGGCATTTTCATCGCCATAAGATGGAAGATATCGTTAACCGCGGCGGCGGCGATTTGTGTATGCAGCTGGCATGGTCCACGCCCGATGACGGGTATGATCCTCAGCGCATTGTTGATGTTAGCGTCGATGGTCAGCGGCGTACCGTTAAATCTGGTGATACGTTGGTGCTAAAACCAGGGCAGGGTGTGTGTCTGCCGCCGCGACTGTATCATCGTTTCTGGGCTGAGAAAGCCTTTGTTCTGGGCTGGGAAATCTCGATGGTCAATGACGACCAGCATGACAATCACTTCCTTGAACCGGGCGGTCGTTTCCCGACGATAGAAGAAGACGAGCCGGTGAAGTGGTTGTTATGCAGTGAATATAAGCGTTTATGAGCGGTAGGCCCGGTAAGCGAAGCGCCACCGGGCAATAATCACTGCGTAACGGGTGAGGCAACGTTACTACCTGATACCACACCCGCCTGCATGGTCTGCGTGACCTGCTGTTTCTCCGCATTCATCGCATGTAACTGACCGTTGACTGTGGGCTTGAGCGGCGTATCGGCCTGAATGTTGCCGCTGGCGGTGAGTTGAATGTTACCGTCGCCGGAAAGCGGCAGTGCTGGCCAGCCCCACTGTTGCAGGATGGTCATTGGCACGCCGCGCCCGTTCAGGCTGACCTGTGCCTGACGCTGAGGCAGTTGCGAAATGCTGGCGGTGGCCTCCAGCAGCCCTTTTTCTGTATAGGCGCTTAGTTCACTGATATTGATGGTACTGCCGTTCGCCGTTAGCGCCAGCGAAGGACGGCGCACGTCGGTGCGATTAAAGGTGGCAGCAGCGGCGTTGAGCGTGGTGTTACCGCTCCAGATCCCCCACTGGTTGTTCTGTACCAGCCCGAGGTTAGCGCCGTAACCGTCCAGTGCGGTGAGTTGCCACGGGAAGGCCGGGTCAATGTCGATCACCAGATTACGGCTGGCGCTGAATTTCTTCAGCGTCAGGCTGTTTAGCCAGGCTGGCAGAGGCTTCATCCATAGCTGTTTCCAGTTTTCCGGTAGCGTATATTCCAGGCCGGCAATCGCGGCATCGTCGAGAACCAGCGCTTTGTTGTTACGCATCCAGTTTCCGGATGTTCTGAGCATTCCCCCTTCCCAGCGGGTCGTGAACTGGCGCAGCGCAATGCCCTGCGGCGAGAACTCGGCGTTCAGAATCGGATCGAAGAAATGCAGTGAACCGTAGATAAACTCGCTGGCGTTCATCGACAGTTTTCCTTCCTGTGTTTGCCAGTCATCTTTGCTAAACGTCATGTTGCGCAAGCTCAGATCAAGGTCCGTGACCGCCCAGTCAGGACCTTGCAGACGGGCATCCGTCACTTCCAGACGACCAATTTGCAAGGATGGAATAGTGGTTAGCGGCGCAAAAAAGTCGGCCAGCGATTTGTCACTTTGCAGCCGGATATCGTTCAGGCGCAGATTCTCTACCACCCAGCTACCGTCGGTATTGCGCTGCGCCACGCCGGTTAATGCGCCACGCGCGACGTCTGCGCCAATATTACTTAGCGTCACCCGACCATGGTCAATGCTGCCTTCAATCAATACGTTGGTGGTTGGGACATCGTTCAGCGTCAATGAGCTGGCGCTGAGCTGAATTTGTGCTTTGCTGCCGAGAATTTTACCTGCCTCAGGGCTCCAGGGAATCACGCCGCCGTTCACGCGCTGGGCGCTCAGGTTCCACTCGCTACCGGGGCTGTTGAGCGCCATATCCTGTAACTGCAGGCGATCGGCCTGGAACGGTAGCGGTGCGGTTTGCTGGGAAAGATTCAGCGTGCCGTTTTGCAAGAGGATAGTGTCTACGTGCCGCGGGTCGGTGATTTGGCGACTGCTCAGCCCAATATCGACCGTTTTAGCGACCAGCGTTGCGGGCTGACCATCGCGACCAAAGGTGACGTTTTCCAGCAGAATATGGGAAGGGGAAGAAAACCGGTGATCGATAGCATCAAATGCCAGATGATAGCTGCTGTTCTCTGAGACCCAGGCGCTGACGTGCTCTGCGCCCCAACGGGTTTGCAGTAGAAAATAAAGGCCGAGAATCGCCACTGCACAGGCGATCAGCACGTAAAGAAGCAGCTTTCCAATAAATTTCATGGTCTTCCATCCCGCGAAGTGCACATAGTCAAGTTATGCACGATTTAGAGGCAATGCTCAAGGCAGGAATGGTGAAAGAGCGTTACAGCGGCGTTGATTCAGAACCAACGCCGCATTTTGCTTATTGCTTCTCTGGTGGGAACACCAGATTCAGAACGATAGCGGTGATACCGCCTGCGGCAATGCCTGAGGAGAGCAGATTTTTCACCCAATCCGGGGAAAATTGCAGAATCAGCGGCTGCTGGGAGACGCCCAGGCCAACGGCCAGCGACAGCGCAATAATTAAAATAGCGCGGCGGTTCAGCGGCTCGCGAGAGACAATACGCACGCCAGATGCGGCGATAGTACCGAACATTACCAAGGTTGCGCCGCCCAATACCGGTTCAGGAATATGCTGTACAAAACCGCTAACTGCCGGGAACAGGCCCAATGCTATCAGCATCAGTGCCACCACAAAACCGACGTAACGACTGGCTACGCCCGTTAACTGAATGACCCCATTGTTCTGACCAAAACAAGAGTTCGGGAAGGTATTGAACACGGCGGAAACAAACGAGTTTAGACCGTTCGCCAGCACGCCGCCTTTCAGGCGTTTCATATACAGCGGACCAGAAACCGGCTGTTCGGAAACATCGGAGGTCGCCGTAATATCACCGATGGTTTCCAGCGACGTAATCATAAAGACCAGCATCAGCGGCAGCAGTAAGCTCCAGTCGATACCGAGGCCATAATACAGCGGCGTTGGCACCATGATCAGGTCCTGGCTTACCGGTGCGGTATTTTGCGGCAGCATGTCCATAAACCATGCCAGCAGGTAGCCTGCCGCCATCGCAATCACCAGGGACGCAACGCGCAGGTACGGGTTGCGTTGGCGGTTAAGCAGGATGATCAGCGCCAGCACAACGCCAGCCAGCAGTAAATTCTTCGGTGCGCCAAAGGTGTTATCGCTCATTGCGGCATAACCACCGCCAATCGACGTCAGACCCACCTGAATCAGCGACAGGCCGATAATCATCACCACCACGCCTGAGACCAACGGGGTAATAATACGCCGCGCCAGGTGCAGTACACGCGAGATAACCATTTCAGTGCAGCTCGCTAACATCAGCGTACCAAACAGGGCCGCCATCATGGTTGGGACATCTGCGCCACCGGTTTTTAGCGCCGTGCCACCCATAATCAGCGGCGCAACAAAATTAAAGCTGGTGCCCTGAATAGATAACAGCCCGGAACCAACCGGCCCCCAGGCTTTGATCTGAATGATAGAAGCTACGCCGGAAGCGAACAGCGACATACTGATAATGTGTTGAGTATCCTGAGCCGGCAAACCGAGCGCCTGGCAAATTAACAGCGCCGGGGTGATCACCGCGACGAACATGGCCAGCAGGTGCTGACAGGCGGCAAACAGGGTCTGGGCTAACGGGGGGCGATCTTCAAGACGGTAAATCAGTTCACTGTTGTGAGTCTGCGCAACCGGTTGCGCATTTGTTGACTCTACGGCGTTAACGGACATCAGAGGCAATCCCATGGTGGAAAAGCGGTGATTTTATCTGACCAGGGCGGAAAAGCAAACGTTTGCCAGCAGTTATTCTTAATATTTAAAACGGATAAACAAACTTTTTTATATAACTTTTCATCATTTTCTGCTTAAAATCCACCCCGAAAACTCAATAAGAGCTAAAAAATCGGTCTGGAATGCATCGTGCGTGATTGTGCTAAACGCACTAATGGAGCTGTAAATGTTTTATCTCGATACGTTATCTACTCTGGTTGCGGCAACCCTTGTATTGCTGCTGGGACGTAAGCTCGTCCAGTCTGTCTCCTTCCTGAAAAAATACACCATTCCCGAACCTGTAGCCGGTGGATTGCTGGTGGCGATTGCGTTGCTGGTGCTGAAAAAAAGCATGGGCTGGGAAGTAAACTTCGATATGACCCTGCGCGATCCGCTGATGCTGGCGTTCTTCGCTACCATCGGCCTGAACGCTAATATCGCCAGCCTGCGCGCCGGTGGCCGCGTGGTGGGTGTTTTTCTGATTGTCGTTGTGGGACTGCTGTTGATGCAGAACGCCATCGGTATCGGTATGGCGAGCCTGCTGGGCCTGGATCCGTTGATGGGCCTGATTGCCGGTTCGATCACGCTCTCTGGCGGACACGGAACCGGGGCTGCGTGGAGCAAGTTGTTTATTGAGCGCTACGGTTTTACCAATGCGACTGAAGTTGCAATGGCTTGCGCAACCTTTGGTCTGGTGTTGGGGGGGCTGATTGGCGGCCCGGTGGCGCGCTATCTGGTTAAACACTCCACCACGCCTGACGGTATGCCGGACGATCAGGCTGTACCGACCGCGTTTGAAAAGCCGGACGTTGGACGCATAATCACCTCGCTGGTGCTGATTGAAACTATCGCGCTGATCGCTATCTGTCTGACGGTAGGTAAAATCGTTGCGCAAATGCTGGTCGGAACGGTGCTCGAACTGCCGACCTTCGTCTGCGTGCTGTTTGTTGGTGTGATCCTCAGTAATGGCCTGGCGCTCATGGGCTTTTATCGGGTGTTCGAACGGGCGGTTTCAGTGCTGGGCAACGTGAGCCTGTCGCTGTTCCTGGCGATGGCGCTGATGAGCCTGAAACTGTGGGAGCTGGCATCTCTGGCGCTGCCGATGCTGGCGATACTGGTTGTGCAGACGATTTTTATGGCGTTGTACGCGGTATTTGTTACCTGGCGCATGATGGGCAAAAACTACGATGCCGCTGTACTGGCAGCCGGCCACTGCGGTTTTGGGCTCGGCGCGACGCCAACGGCGATTGCTAACATGCAGGCAATTACCGAACGTTTCGGGCCATCCCATATGGCGTTTCTGGTGGTGCCGATGGTGGGGGCGTTCTTTATCGATATCGTCAACGCGTTAGTGATTAAGCTGTATCTGCTGCTGCCGATTTTTGCGCAATAACGGCTGTGCGGCGGAGTAACATCCGCCGCGATAAATCGATTATGCGTTGGAGTAACGTTCGGTTTCCGGCATCCAGCGCTCTATCAGCGCGGCAGCCTGTTGCGGATAACGTTCGTGAATATGGCGGGCTATACGCTGAACTTCCGGAATCATGGCCTGATCGCGCAATAAATCCGCTACTTTGAATTCTGCCGTTCCGGTCTGGCGCGTACCTAACAGCTCGCCGGGTCCGCGGATCTCTAAATCTTTTTGTGCAATCACGAACCCGTCATTGCTGTCCCGCAGAACCTGCAGGCGTTTCTGCGCCGTTTTTGACAGCGGCGATTTGTAGAGCAGGACGCAGTGGGAAGCCACGGCGCCGCGGCCTACGCGGCCACGCAACTGGTGCAACTGCGCCAGGCCTAATCGCTCCGGGTTTTCAATGATCATCAGGCTGGCGTTCGGCACGTCCACACCCACTTCAATCACCGTGGTGGCGACCAGCAGATGTAATTCACCCTGCTTAAAGGCGGCCATCACAGACTGCTTCTCGGCGGGCTTCATGCGCCCATGCACCAGGCCAATATTCAGCTCTGGTAAGGCAAGCTTAAGTTCTTCCCACGTGGCTTCTGCCGCCTGCGCTTCTAATAAATCAGACTCTTCGATTAGTGTACAAACCCAGTACGCCTGACGCCCTTCGTGGGTGCAGGCGTTGCGCACACGGTCAATGATATCGCTACGGCGGGTGTCGGGAATCGCCACTGTGGTGACCGGCGTACGCCCCGGCGGCAGTTCGTCAATGACGGACGTGTCGAGATCGGCATAGGCGGTCATGGCCAGCGTACGCGGGATCGGGGTGGCGGTCATAATGAGCTGGTGTGGGTGGAAACCCTGCTGCTGGCCTTTCTCCCACAGCGCCAGACGCTGATGCACGCCAAAACGGTGCTGTTCGTCGATAATCACCAGCGCCAGCCCGTTGAACTGAACTTGTTCCTGGAAAATTGCGTGTGTGCCGACAATCATCTGCACCTGACCGCTGGTGATGGCTTCCTGCTGTGCCTGGCGTGCTTTACCTTTTTGCTTACCCGCCAGCCAACCCACTTCAACGCCCAAAGGTTCGAACCAGTTGCGGAAATTATTTGCGTGCTGTTCAGCCAGTAATTCAGTGGGGGCCATCAGCGCCACCTGCTTACCATGCGCAATCGCACGCAGGGCGGCAAGTGCTGCAACCAGCGTTTTACCGGAACCGACATCGCCCTGCACCAGGCGCATCATTGGGACATCCAGCGCCATATCGCGTTCAATTTCGGCAGTGACCCGGGCCTGTGCGCCGGTTGGTTTAAAGGGGAGCGCCGCCAGCAGTTGATCTTTCAGCCGATTGTCAGGGCTCAGCGGTTGGGCGTGAAAACGTTGCGCCCCGGCGCGAAGCGCCAGCATGCTGAGATTGTGCGCCAGGAGTTCTTCCAGAATCAGGCGTCGCTGAGCCGGGTGTTGTCCGGTTTCAAGGTCGCTAAGCTGTAACGTCGGCGGCGGACGGTGTAATGTGCGCAACGCTTCCGGCAGGCTCATCATGCCTTGTAGTAACTCCGGAGGGAGCAACTCGGCAATGGCGCAGGTATCGAGCAGATCCAGCGCCTGATCGGTCAACTTGCGCAGCGTTGCCTGCTTAACGCCTTCCGTGGTCGGATACACCGGCGTGAGCGTTTCCTGCAGTTCCGGCGTGCTGAGATCGCCCTGTACGCGGTATTCCGGGTGGATCATTTCTGCGCCGTACTTGCCACGCTTCGCCTCGCCATAGGCCAGTACCCGACGCCCGGTGGCGAGGCTGTTTTTCATTGCTGCGCTGAAGTTGAAGAAGCGCATAGTGAGAATGCCGGAGCCATCGCTTATCTGGCAGGTCATCATCCGGCGACCGCCGAAAGTGATATTGCAGTTCAGCACTTCGCCTTCAACGGTGGCATAGACGCCCGGCAGCAGTTCGCCAATGGGGTACAGATGAGTACGGTCTTCGTAGCGCAGAGGGAGGTGGAGCAGGAGGTCCTGCACGGTGTGCAAGCCAATTTTCGCCAGTTTACTGCTTTGTGCTGCGCCAACGCCCGTCAGAGAGTTGAGCGGGATGGCATCCAGTAAACGGCCTTTCATCGCGATTATTTCGCAGACTGCATAGTGGCCCACCACGTTGCATCGGCTTCAATTTCGCCCTGCGTGTTTACGTGAGGGTAGGGAAGTCCTTTGCGCTTAGCGACATTCGCCAGCACCGGATAACCGCCTTCAAACAGCAAGCGCTGCTGTTCATCTTCCGGCAACATGCTGTTTTCTCGTCGGTACATGCCAGCATTTTGTCGCTGGCGCTGTGCTTCGTACAGAATCAGCGCAGAGGCAACTGAAACGTTCAGTGACTGCACCATGCCAATCATCGGAATGATGATGTCCTGGTCCGCCAGAGCGAGTGCTTCCTGAGTAATGCCGGTTTTTTCCTGGCCCATCAGGATGCAGGTCGGTCGCGTGTAATCAATCTCGCGGAAATCGACGGCTTTATCAGAGAGGTGGGTCGCCAGAACTTGCATGCCCTGACTTTTTAACTGCGTAACCGCATCGCTAATGGTCGGGTGGGTTTTAACCTGCACCCAACTGTTACTGCCCGCGGCAGAAGAAGCCATGGTACGCATACGGCTACCCGGCCAGACGGCGTGGACTTCATGTACGCCGACGGCGTCTGCGGTACGAATGATCGCAGAAACGTTATGAGGTTTATGGACCTGCTCCATGCAGACGGTCAGATCGGGCTGACGCCTGGCAAGCATTTCGCAAATGCGCTCATAGCGTTTTGAGTTCATATCTCTAGTTTCGGTTGCGGGTGACTTTAATCACGTCCGGCATGACGCGGATTTTGCGCATGATATTCGCCAGATGCACGCGATCGCGTGCGGTCAGGCGAATAAAGGCGCTATACACGCGACCGTCTTTTTCTTCAGTATTCAGACTTTGAATATTGGAGGTCGTCGTGTTGATTGCCGCCGTCAGGTTCGCCAGAGCACCCTGGTGGTTAAACATGTCCACCTTAATTTCGGTGATGAACTCTTGCTCTGTCTCTTTATCCCATTCCACCGCCATAAACTTCTCTGGCTCTTTCTGGTAGCCACGAATATTACGGCAGGACTCATGGTGAATTACCAGACCTTTACCCGGACTGACGTGGGCAATGATCGGATCGCCAGGGATTGGACGACAGCATTTTGCAAAGGTGATCAGTACGCCGTCTGCGCCTTTGATCGGCAGATGACCATGACCAGATTGCGCAGGAACGTTCGCCGATGCTTCGCCCTGCTGGAGGTTTTTCGCTACCACCACGCTCATGGCGTTACCCAGGCCGATTTCTGCGAGCAGATCGTCAAGCGTGGCGAGCTTCATGCGCTCAAGCTCACGCTGGATGCTTTCCTGCGGGATCTCAGCCAGTTTACGGCTGCCGCCTAAGGCATGGTTGAGCAGTCGACGACCCAGACTGACGGAATCATCGCGCTTGAGATTTTTCAACAGTTGGCGAATTTTGGCGCGTGCTTTCGAACTGACGACGAAGTTGAGCCATGCCGCATTCGGCCGGGCGCCCGGCGCGGTAATGATTTCAACGGTCTGACCGCTAAACAGCGGTTGGGAAAGCGGATAAGGCTGTCTGTCGACACGTGCGCCAACGCAGGCATGACCGATATCGGTATGTACCGCGTAGGCGAAGTCGACAGGCGTCGCACCGGCAGGCAGCTCGACAATACGCCCTTCCGGTGTGAAAACATAAATCTCATCCGGGAAGAGATCAGATTTAACGCTTTCAATAAATTCAAACGAGCTACCGGCGCTTTGCTGCAGTTCCAGCAGGCTTTGCATCCAGCGTTGTGCGCGGATTTGTGCCGTGGTGCTGGTTTCGCCATGCTCTTTGTACGCCCAGTGTGCCGCGACCCCCATCTCCGCCATCTGGTCCATGTCTTCGGTACGAATTTGTACTTCAACAGGCACGCCGTGCGGGCCGATCATTGAGGTATGCAAAGACTGATATCCGTTCGCTTTGGGAATGGCGATATAGTCTTTCACGCGACCAGGGCGCGGTTTGTACAGGCTGTGCATCTGGCCGAGTACGCGATAGCAGGTATCGGAGTCATGAACGATGACGCGGAAAGCGTAAATGTCCATGATCGAGTGAAAACGCTGCTCTTTGAGTACCATTTTGCAGTAGATCGAGTACAGGTGTTTCTCACGACCGCTTACGCGACACGGAATGCCTGCTTCCTGCAAACGCCCCTCGATCTCCGAGAGGATTTTTTGAATCATCTCTTTGCGGTTGCCGCGGGCGGCTTTTACCACTTCTTTAATCACGCGATAGCGGTTCGGGTACAGCGCTTCAAAACCCAGTTCTTCCAGCTCGGTTTTAATGTGATGAATACCTAAACGATGTGCCAGCGGACTGTAGATTTCGAGGGTTTCACGGGCGATGCGGCGGCGCTTATCGGGACGTAATGAGCCCAGCGTGCGCATATTGTGGGTACGGTCGGCAAGTTTGATGAGAATGACGCGGATATCCTGCACCATCGCCATAATCATCTTGCGAAAGTTTTCAGCTTGCGCCTCTTTCTTATCGCGAAACTTAAGCTTATCAAGCTTAGATACCCCTTCTACCAGCTCTGCAACGCTTTTACCAAAAAGCTGTTCCATGTCCTGGTAGGTGGCTGGGGTATCTTCAATCACGTCATGTAGCAGCGCAGCCATCAGCGTTTCGTAGTCGAGTTTCATCTCGGCCAGAATGCAGGCTACCGCTACCGGGTGCGTGATATAAGGTTCACCGCTTGAACGTGTCTGGCCCTCGTGAGCGTCACGTGCAACGAGATACGCCTGCCGAAGACGCTTAATCTGGTCTTCCGGCAGGTAGTTTTGAATCAGCTGATTCAGGCTTTCAAACAGATACAAGGGCGACCCGCTTTGTGATTAACGACGACCTTCAGCAATAGCGGTAACGGCTTGTAATTCAGCGGCTTCCTGCTCTTGCTGTTCCTGGCGCTCACGTACGTCGAGGATCTGGTTGTTGATCAGACCTTCTTCGATTTCGCGCAGCGCGATAACGGTAGTTTTATCGTTTTCTTCCGGTACGAGCGGATCCTTTCCGCCTACCTGCATCTGACGAGCGCGACGCGCGGCGACCAGTACCAGGTCAAAACGGTTACCAATTTTCTCTACAGCGTCCTGAACAGTTACGCGTGCCATACTTAAAATGCTCCACAGGTGAAGAAATGACTGGGCATGATACTGAATGTGGGTTCAGTCTGCCAACAGTTTGCTGATTAAAGCGTCATGACGCTGCTTTTGGCGGCTCATGCGCAGACGTTCGGCGCGAATGATGGTTTTCAAATCGCCCAGGGCGGTATCGAAATCATCGTTCACAATAAGATAATCATATTCGGCGTAATGGCTCATTTCTGCAACAGCTTGCGCCATACGTTTTGCGATCACGTCTTCGCTATCCTGACCTCGACCACGAAGACGGCGGTCCAGCTCAATCTTAGAGGGCGGCAAAATAAAAATACTGCGCGCATGCGGCATTTTTTCACGAATTTGCTGCGCACCTTGCCAGTCGATATCTAAAAAGACGTCTACGCCGGATGCTAATACTTGCTCAATGGTCTCACGCGAAGTGCCGTAGTAATTACCGAAAACCTCAGCGTGTTCCAGAAACGCGTCTCTGCCAATCATGGCTCTGAATTCGTCATGGTTCACAAAGAAATAGTGTTCACCGTGCACTTCCCCCGGGCGCGGTGCGCGCGTGGTGTGCGAAACAGAAACCTGGGTGTCATACAACGGTTGGGTCTTTAATAAAGCCTGAATCAGGCTGGATTTACCCGCGCCACTGGGGGCAGAAACAATATAAAGCGTGCCTTGAGCCATGAGTATCTTAATGTATGTGATTGTCGAAAGAGAGCCTACATACGGGCTTATTATACACGTAGCCGCTATGTGACGTAGCCTTTGTCACACTTTTTGCGCATGTTTATTGCGTTTTGCGTACCCGTTTCCTGTTTTATCGGTGATTTGCAGCAATATGTGAAAAGGTCAGGAATGCTGTTCGCACAATCAATTTTTGTCGCTCTGTTTCCATTGCGCTTCGCGCTATATCTGAGCCGGGAAGCACATTGCTCAGCGGAGGCAGCATGAGGCTATGGAAATGCCTTGGCATGGTTTTACTGGTCTGGAATTTGCCGGTCTGGGCGGTATGCCCAGCCTGGTCTTCTGCCCGGGCAAACGAGGAAATTTCACGGTTACGGCAGCAGATGACGCGGTGGAATGACAGTTACTGGAAACAGGGTGTCAGCGCCGTTGATGACGGGGTTTATGATCAGCTCAATGCACAATTAACGCAATGGCAGCGCTGTTTTGGCGATGATTCCTCGTCAGACCTGTCCACCCCGCCGATCAACGGGACGATAGCGCATCCTGTCCCTCACACGGGTGTCCGTAAGCTGGCAGATAAGCAAGCGTTACAGCAATGGATGCGTGTTCGCAGCGATCTCTGGGTACAACCAAAGGTCGACGGCGTGGCGGTCACGCTGGTCTATCGCAATGGCAATCTGGTAAGAGCGATTAGCCGAGGTAATGGCCTGAAAGGTGAAGACTGGACGCAAAAGGTGCTGCGGATACCTTCCGTACCACACACGACCAAAGGTCTGCTGGCAAACAGTACGTTGCAGGGCGAGATATTTTTACAGCAGGAAGGGCATATCCAGCAACAGAGCGGGGGAATGAACGCCCGCTCAAAGGTCGCTGGAATGATGATGCGCCAGAGCAACCCGGAATTGTTACGTTCGTTGGCTATTTTCATCTGGGCCTGGCCTGATGGTCCGGCGGTCATGTCGGAAAGGCTGGAACAACTCACTGCCGCTGGGTTCAGTTTCACGCAACGCTATACCCAGCCCGTGAAAAATGCGGACGATGTCGAGCATGCCCGTACCCGTTGGTGGACTTCGGCACTCCCTTTTGTGACGGATGGCGTCGTGGTGCGATCGGGGAAAGAACCGCAGGCGCGATACTGGTTACCTGGGCAGGGAGAGTGGCTGGCGGCATGGAAATATCCGCCCGTGGCTCAGGTATCCGAGGTCACAGATATTCAGTTTTCAGTCGGTAAAAGTGGGAAAATTGCCGTAGTCGCGCTGCTGGCACCCGTCATGCTGGATGATAAACGCGTGCAACGCGTCAATATTGGCTCTGTACGCCGCTGGAATGAATGGGATATCGCGCCTGGAGATCGGATCCTGATAAGCCTGGCCGGACAGGGGATCCCGCGTATCGACGAAGTGGTCTGGCGTAGCACTCAACGCACTAAGCCAACGCCGCCTGTGGGACATTTCAATTCAATGACCTGCTTTTATGCCACGCCGGCGTGTTATGAGCAGTTTATTGCCAGACTGGTTTGGCTGGGCGCGAAAGAAGTGCTGGAATTAGAAGGTATTGGTGAAGCAGGATGGCGTAACCTTCATCAGACGTATCACTTTGAACATATCTTTTCCTGGCTCGGATTAACTCAGGAGCAGCTCCGGTCCACATTAGGCGTAAGCAAAGGGGAGAAGATGTGGCATCAGTTCAACCTGTCGCGCCATCTTCCGTTCACACGTTGGGTTATAGCCATGGGAATACCGTTAACACAGGCAACGCTGAATGCCTGTCGGGATGCTTCGTGGCAACAATTGCAGGACCGTGATGAACAAAGCTGGCGACAACTCCCTTTAATGGGGGAGCGCCGGGCACGACAGATTATTCAGTGGCTGGAGGCCAGGGAGGTCATAGCGCTGAGCAACTGGCTGGCTGCTCAGCGTATTACGGGCTTTATGCCTTAATGGCCTTCATGGCGATAATAAAATACTGGCAGGCCCAACTTCAGGCGTAGCGCCAGTAAGCGGGCGGTAAAACCGAAGAGTAGGGTAGAGATAACCACCACATCGTGGCTGGAGACGTAATGTTGCAGCACGATGTAAAGCACGGCAGCGGCAAAAGAAACACCAGCATACAGCTCTTTCTGGAACACCAACGGAATGCGTTTGCAGAACATGTCGCGTAACACGCCACCGAAGACGCCGGTAGTGACCGCAGCGACCACGGCGATAATCGGCCCGTGACCCATATCCAGCGCCACCTGTGCGCCAATAATAGAAAAGACGACCAGGCCCAGCGCATCCAGTACAAGGAATATTTTACGCAGGTAGGGCATGACAGGAGCAATAATGGTGGTGAGTACCGCAGCGGCCGCCACAATAATGACGTATTCAGGATGCTTTACCCAGCCAAGCGGATAGTGGCCGAGAAGAATGTCGCGTACTGAACCACCGCCAATGGCGGTCGCAGTGGCAATAATAATGACGCCAAATGTATCCATACGGCGACGTCCTGCCGCAAGCGCGCCGGTCATGGCTTCGGCAGTAATACCAATTAAATATAAAACGTGTAACAGCATGTATTCCCCCTGTTGTGCTGGGGGCTAAGGTTATCGATTTGTGCTCATTGTCACGATTGAGATTTTCTAAGGTGAAACGATTTTAATAACTACAGCTAATGTGAATTTGTCAGAAATGCGTTATGGCATGCTGTCTAAAGTGTTGAGTGTAATAATAAACGATGAGAAAATGTAATTCGAAGTGAAGGGGCGGAAGCGAAACGCCGGGAAAAACACGTAGTCCCGCCGTTTACTGGCGGGCTACGTATGATATTTCATTAAGCTATTACTCCTCGACCATAGGACAAGTTGACACGCCAGAAGCCATTAGGGAAGTCATCATGAGTAAACTCTGATATTCAGCGGCCTCTATTCTGAAAAATGGCCCCCTCAGCTATCGCTTCTATGTGTGTAGGGGCATTTACAGCAAAATCTTCAGCATTTAGTCAGTCGGAGTGGTAGATATGAGCGCCAGAGAAGAAATTCAGGATGGCAGAGAGGCTGGAATTTTAAGAAGTGGGATAATCTACACGGAAGTTTTGGGGTGGATAGATATGGGACATGCTCGAGGAGATGATGTTAGAAAGTTACTCTCGGATATGCACCAAGGCGAGCATTCAGGAAAGGATTATTACGATGTAAAATACACTCAAAGTATGGGAAGAGGAGGGCTTATAATTGGGAAGTTCATCAGATGGAGAATTAGAAAAGGGCGTAGCTTATTTGAACGATATAGTATAGCGCTTTCCATGATGATGGCGCTTGCTCATCGTTTTGAGGGTTTACAGTCAAATTTCCCCTTTTATCTTTACACCGACAGCGGTTTCAGTGGTGAGGATTTAGTATCCAATTTGCTGGGGTTCTACCGCGTAGTCTCATATAGTAACCCATTCCCGCTATTGCAACCCGTCAGCAAAGAGGAAGCCCTCAGACGTTGGGATTATTATGGTCCAATCGGCTCTTTTAAAAACACCTCATTCCAACCGATTTTATTTCCCGAACCTATAAAATCAGCTTTAGCTCTTCCTGTAAAAGGTGTTTTACCCTCATTCATGAGAACAGTGATACCTTACAGCGACTTTAGGTCTGGTAACGTTAAAATAGTTTCCAGAGATGGAACGGTCGTTAACTGGTAAAAAAGAGAAACATATGAAACAGGCAGTCATAATAGTGCTGATGGTAATAGCTATATGCAGCTCTTATTTCTGGCCTAATATTAAAATGAGACTTGCATGTAATGCACAATATACAGAGTTTGATAAAGCCAAATATGATTATTACACTCCCCAAGTTTTTAAAAAAATGCCGAGAATATCCCAAGTATATGACTTTAATTATACGAACATTTCTGGCCCTAAGGCTGATGTATGGAGTGTGACGTTCCATGATACCAGGGATACGTGGAAAATTAGTGAATATCTCTCAATGGTGGGCTATGAAAAACAGGAAAAATGCGATATAGAGGCAGAATGCTGGCGCCTCAGGGGATCTGATGAAGTACTGACAGTCGTGAAGATGAACAGCAGCAACGCTGTTCGGGTTGATATTCTGAAGAGTCTTTATAACGACAAATATATGCCAGATAAATAAGTATTCAATTTTATATAAGCCAGTACTTACTGGAGGTACGGATAGCCTGCATTGAGCAGGCTATCTAGTACGTTACGATAGCATAGGCATGGTACGCAAAATTACTCGATATTCTGAATTTGCTCGCGCATTTGCTCGATCAAGACTTTCAGTTCAATTGCGGAGTTAGTCACTTCGGCATTGATAGACTTGGATGCCAGAGTGTTCGACTCACGGTTGAATTCCTGCATCATGAAGTCCAGGCGACGGCCAACCGCCTCTTTTTTCTTCAGAATGTTGTAGGTTTCTTTGACGTGAGCTTCCAGGCGATCCAGTTCTTCAGCCACGTCGATACGTTGTGCCATCAGCACCAGCTCTTGCTCAAGGCGGTTATTTTCCAGTTGCACCTGTGCGTCTTCCAGTTTGGCTACCAGACGCTCACGTTGCCATTGCAGAATTTCCGGCATATGCGCACGTACCTTCGTCACTTCAGCGCTGACGCCTTCCAGACGCTGCTCGATCAGCGCCTTCAGCGCCTGACCTTCGGTTTCACGCGCAACGATAAAGTCATCCAGCGTACCGTCAAGCGCAGCGAGGATTTCGGCGGCAATGGCGTCCAGATCTTGCTCCTGGGCTGCCATTACGCCAGGCCAACGCAGGATATCAACCGGGTTAATTTCACCTTCATCACTCTGCATCTTGACCCAGTTAGCAGCACTCACGAGCTGTTTAGCGAGCTTTTCATTCAGAATCAGCTCGCCCTGAGCGCTGGCATCCGGCTCAAAACGCAGCGTACATTCGATCTTACCGCGCGTCAGACGCGTGCGGATGCGTTCGCGAACCACGGGTTCGAGACTACGGAACTGTTCCGGCAGGCGAAAATAAGTTTCCAGATAACGCTGGTTTACCGAGCGCATCTCCCAGGTTGCGCTACCCCATTCACCCTTGATTTCACGCCGGGCGTAGGCGGTCATGCTGCGGATCATAGACGTTCCTGTTTTTAAAGATGAGATGGGAGGATTATAGCCATCCACGTCTTGTCAGGATAGGAATAACCGTCGGAAGTCCGTATAATGCGCAGCCACATTCGTTTCAAGCCGGAGATTTTATCATGCGTCCAGCAGGTCGTAGTGCCAATCAGGTGCGTCCCGTCACCCTGACCCGTAATTATACAAAACACGCTGAAGGCTCCGTGCTGGTCGAATTTGGTGATACCAAAGTGCTGTGTACCGCTTCTATTGATGAAGGCGTCCCACGTTTTCTGAAAGGTCAGGGCCAGGGCTGGATCACCGCAGAATATGGCATGCTGCCACGCGCCACGCACACCCGTAACGCCCGTGAAGCGGCGAAAGGTAAGCAGGGCGGTCGTACCATGGAAATCCAGCGTTTGATCGCCCGCGCACTTCGCGCTGCTGTTGACCTGAAGACGCTCGGTGAATTCACTATTACGCTGGACTGTGATGTTATTCAGGCTGATGGCGGTACGCGTACTGCATCGATTACTGGCGCATGCGTTGCGTTGGCGGATGCGCTGAACAAACTGGTGGCGAGCGGTAAGCTGAAAACTAACCCGATGAAAGGGATGGTTGCCGCGGTTTCCGTGGGCATTGTCAACGGTGAAGCGCTCTGTGACCTCGAGTACGTTGAGGACTCCGCCGCAGAAACTGACATGAACGTGGTGATGACTGAAGATGGTCGCATTATTGAAGTGCAGGGCACGGCGGAAGGTGAGCCGTTCAGCCATGAAGAACTTCTCACCCTACTGGCATTGGCCCGAGGGGGAATCGAATCCATTGTAGCGACGCAGAAGGCGGCGTTAGAAAATTGATTTTAAAGGCGACTGAAGAGTCGCCTTTTTTTTGTCTGTAATAAAGTGAGATGAGGAGCGAATCCATGAAACCGTATCAGCGCCAGTTTATTGAGTTTGCGCTTAGCAAGCAGGTACTAAAGTTTGGCGAATTTACGCTGAAATCCGGGCGCAAAAGCCCCTATTTCTTCAACGCCGGGCTATTTAATACCGGGCGCGATCTGGCACTGCTAGGCCGTTTTTATGCCGAAGCGCTGGTGGATTCCGGCATCGAGTTCGATTTGCTGTTTGGCCCAGCCTACAAAGGTATTCCGATTGCGACCACCACCGCCGTTGCGCTGGCGGAACACCACGATAAAGATTTACCGTACTGCTTTAACCGTAAAGAGGCGAAGACCCATGGTGAATGCGGTAATCTGGTAGGTAGCGCACTTGAGGGGCGTGTCATGCTGGTGGATGATGTTATCACCGCGGGAACAGCAATTCGTGAGTCGATGGAGATTATTCAGGCTAATGGCGCTACGCTTGCTGGGGTACTGATTTCTCTTGATCGTCAGGAACGCGGTCGTGGCGAGATTTCAGCGATTCAGGAAGTGGAACGTGATTATGGTTGCAAGGTAATTTCGATCATTACCCTGAAAGACCTGATTGCGTATCTGGAAGAGAAGCCTGAGATGGCAGAACATTTGGCAGCAGTGCGGGCATACCGAGAAGAGTTTGGGGTTTAATCGTCGCTGAATTGCCCGGTGGCGTTAAGCTTACCGGGCCTACGGGTTGCACAGGCCGGATAAGACAAAGTCGCCATCCGGCAATCGTGTTACTGCAATTGAGCGGCAACCAGCGGCCAGCGGGTGTCAAAATCATCCGTTGGTCGATACTTAAATTCGCTACGTACAAACCGGGACAACATTCCTTCGCAGAAAGCCAGTAACTGGCTGGCCAGCAGCGTTTCATCCACGGTGTAACCTTCGCCTTCACGCATTCTTTTTTCGCGCAGAACCTGGCGTAACTGGGTCTCAATACGTTCGAAAAGCTGATTAATGCGGCCTTGCAGACGATCCTGTTCAAACATGAGCGCATGCCCGGTCAGAATGCGCGTCAGACCGGGGTTACGTTCACCGAAGCCTAAAATCAGCAGAACGATCAGACGCAGACGTGCGCTGGTGTCCTTTTCATCTTTTAAGATCAGATTGATACGGGTAATCAGACTATCTTCGATAAACTCAATCAGACTATCGAACATGCGAGTCTTGCTGGGAAAATGGCGATACAACGCCGCTTCGGAAACGCCTACAGAGGCTGCCAGTTTCGCTGTCGTGATGCGTTGGCTTCCATCGCTGGACTCAAGCATCAGTGCCAGAGACTGAAGTATTTCTTCGCGACGATTCCTTTTCGCAGTTTGCTTTTCTACCATGTTACAAAATACCCCTGAAAATAAGCTCTTGCCAGGCAGGCATCCACACAGCGACCGCAAACGGCTGTTTGCGGTGTGTTATTGCGTTATTACGCTGTGGGATACTTTTCTGCGGGTTACTTGCGCCCGGAATGGCCGAAGCCACCTTCGCCACGATCGGTGGCTTCAAACTCTTCCACCAGATTAAATTCAGCCTGCACGACCGGTACAAATACCATCTGCGCGATACGTTCGCCCGGTTCAATCGTGAAGCTGTCCTGACCACGGTTCCAGATAGATACCATCAATTGTCCTTGATAGTCGGAATCAATCAGACCGACCAGGTTGCCCAGTACGATGCCGTGCTTATGGCCCAGCCCGGAACGTGGCAACATCACCGCCGCCAGAGAGGGATCGGCAATGTGGATGGCTAACCCGGTTGGCACCAGCGTAGTTGCACCTGGCGCCAGCTCTACGGCGTCATCAAGACAAGCACGCAGGTCAAGTCCGGCAGAGCCAGAAGTGGCGTACGTCGGGAGCGGAAATTGTTGCCCTACGCGCGGGTCCAGAATCTTAACGTCGATTTTTTTCATCATAACGGGTCACGATCTCGTCGAGTAATAATTGGCCCAGGAGTTCTTTACGCTCAAGCGGTAAGATTTTATCTCCATCCTGCCAAAAAAGGTGTAATGCGTTGCTGTCGCTGTTAAACCCTTGATTTGATAGCGAAACGTCGTTAGCACAGATCACATCAAGGTTTTTGCGGATGCGTTTTTGCCGGGCATATTCTTCCACATTATTTGTTTCGGCGGCAAACCCAACGACAAAAGGACGATTAGCATCCAGTGCGGCAACACCGGCGATAATATCCGGGTTTTTGACCATTTTTACTGTTAATTCATCACCCTGCGTCGCCTGTTTTTTGATTTTTTCGGGGGCGACGGTCTCGGCGCGATAATCAGCGACTGCGGCGCAGCCGATAAAAATATGCTGTTGTTGCACCACAGATTGCACGGCGGCTTGCATCTCCAGTGCGGTCATCACATCAATGCGCTGCACAAATGGCGGTGTGGGTAACGAAACAGGTCCCGACACCAGCGTGACGTTTGCCCCGCGTTTTGCGGCAGCGGCTGCGATAGCAAATCCCATTTTTCCGGAGCTGTGATTGGAAATGTAACGCACGGGATCCAGCGGTTCACGCGTCGGGCCCGCCGTAATCATGATATTGAGATGTTGCAGATCGTTGACAGGCGAGAAATGTTCTGCGGCCATATCGACAATCGTCAACGGATCCAGCATGCGTCCAGGACCGACATCGCCACATGCCTGGCTACCACTGTCAGGACCCCAAATGAGCAAACCTCGCGAGGCAAGAATGCTCAGATTGTGCTGGGTCGCGGCAGCGCGGTACATCTGCTGGTTCATGGCTGGCAGCACAGCAACAGGAGCAGGCGTTGCCAGACAAATCGTTGAAACCAGATCGTTAGCCATCCCCGCGGCGACGCGGGCAATCAGGTCTGCCGTAGCAGGCGCCAAAATAACCAGGTCGGCCCATTTCCCCAGCTCAATGTGGCCCATCGCGGCTTCGGCGGCGGGGTCAAGCAGGCTGTCGGAAACGGGATAACCCGAAACCGCTTGTAAGCTCAGGGGAGTAATAAACGCTTTTGCCGCTTCGGTCATCGCCACGCGGACGTCAGCGCCGCGTTCCCGTAAACGACGCACCAGTTCAGGGGTTTTGTACGCAGCAATGCCGCCACTGACGCCAAGTACGATTTTTTTACCGGCCAGGCTCATCATGATCTTTCCTGTTGGGTTTCACCAGAAGGCGGATATTTTATCACAATCCGCAATGAGTCGTGCTTTTGCCCGCGCTTCAGTTTGCGAGCCGCTACGAAGAAGTGATAACAGAGCGTCGATTCGCGACAAGCGTTATGCCACTATGCGGACGCGAAAGGAGGGGAAAGCATGGAAAATACAGGACGTATGATGCCCCGGGAAAAGCTGTTGGCGCAGGGGGCTGGTTCACTTAGCGATGTTGAGCTACTGGCGCTTTTTTTACGCACCGGGATTCTGGGTAAAGATGTGCTGACGTTGGCAAAAGAGTTGATCCAGCATTTTGGTTCGCTGTATGGCCTGTTATCAGCAGACTATATGGCGTTTAGCCACGTTCATGGCATTGGCCTGGCGAAGTATGCGCAGCTTAAAGGGATTGCCGAACTGGCAAGGCGCTACCATAACGTGCGAGTGATGGAAGAGCGCGCGTTACTTAGCCCGGAAATGGCGCGAGAATTTCTGCAAAGCCAGCTCGCGCAAGAGGAACGCGAGATCTTTCTGGTGATCTTTATGGATTCTCAACATCGTGTGATTAAACACAGCAAACTTTTTTCCGGCACGCTTAGCCATGTTGAGGTGCATCCACGAGAAATTGTGCGTGAAGCGATAAAAATGAATGCGTCAGCGGTGATCCTTGCCCATAATCACCCTTCGGGTTGTGCAGAGCCGAGTAAAGCAGATAAACTCATCACCGAGCGTGTTGTGAAATGCTGTCAGTTCATGGATATCCGGGTGCTTGATCATCTGGTCATTGGGCGCGGAGAGTACGTTTCTTTTGCGGAACGCGGTTGGATTTAACGCACTTTACGCGATCCATCGGGATCTTTGTCTGTTCGGGACTTGAGCATAACGCCGGGTCAGCGTATACTACGCCACCTTTGAGAATCTCGGGTTTGGCATTTGGGCCTGGCAATCGAGAGTTCACTTAGAACTACGCGATGACCGGGCTGTAAAGCCTGACGAGGCGCCGATACCCCATACGAAGCTCGAGCTAATTTGATTTTTGGAGAATAGACATGTCCCGAGTCTGCCAAGTTACTGGCAAGCGTCCGGTGACCGGTAACAACCGTTCCCACGCACTGAACGCGACTAAACGCCGTTTCCTGCCTAACCTGCACTCTCACCGTTTCTGGGTTGAGAGCGAAAAGCGTTTTGTCACCCTGCGTGTATCTGCTAAAGGTATGCGTGTTATTGATAAGAAAGGCATCGAAACAGTTCTGTCTGAACTGCGTGCCCGTGGCGAAAAGTACTAAGTACTAAGAGGAAATAAATCATGGCTAAAGGTATTCGTGAGAAAATCAAGCTGGTTTCTTCTGCTGGTACTGGTCACTTCTATACCACTACGAAGAACAAACGTACTAAGCCGGAAAAACTGGAACTGAAAAAATTCGATCCAGTTGTCCGTCAGCACGTTCTCTACAAAGAAGCGAAAATCAAGTAATTCTCGCTTTGATGTAATAAAAAACCTCGCTTCGGCGGGGTTTTTTGTTTTCTGGCCGTCCCCATATTAATGTGACCTGATACATCGCCGGAGATACTATGCCTGAATTACCTGAAGTCGAAACCAGCCGCCGTGGTATTGAGCCGTATCTGGTTGGGGCAACGATTATGCACGCGACTGTGCGTAACGGTCGTTTGCGTTGGCCGGTATCCGAGGAAATCTACCGGTTGAGTGATAAACCCGTTCTCAGCGTACAGCGGCGCGCGAAATACCTGTTGCTGGAACTGTCGGATGGTTGGATTATCATTCATCTGGGGATGTCGGGTAGTTTGCGTATCCTTCCTGAAGAGCTTCCGGCAGAAAAGCATGACCACGTCGACTTAGTGATGAGTAACGGCAAAGTCCTGCGCTATACCGATCCTCGCCGTTTTGGCGCCTGGCTGTGGACGACAGAGCTCGATGGGCATAATGTTCTCGCTCATCTTGGACCAGAGCCACTGAGCGACGATTTCAACGCCAGTTATCTGCAGCAGAAATGCGCGAAGAAGAAAACCGCGATTAAACCCTGGCTGATGGATAACAAGCTGGTGGTGGGGGTAGGTAATATCTATGCCAGCGAGTCGCTGTTTGCAGCGGGTATCCATCCTGACCGTCTGGCGTCATCTTTGTCGCAGGATGAGTGCGAACTACTGGTGCGCGTCATTAAGGCGGTTTTGCTGCGTTCGATCGAACAGGGTGGAACGACGCTGAAGGACTTCCTGCAAAGCGACGGTAAGCCGGGCTATTTTGCCCAGGAGCTGCAGGTCTATGGGAGAGAAGGCGAACCCTGTCGCGTATGCGGCGCGCCGATCATTGCGACAAAACACGCCCAGCGTACGACGTTCTACTGCCGTCGCTGTCAGAAATAACATTCGTTGCTGGCCGGATAAGCTTTATGTCTTATCCGGGCAGACGTATTACTTTAGTTTACTCATTAACGCCTGATGGACGTTTTCCGGCAGAAAGTGCGTCACATCTCCCTGGTGGCGGGCGACTTCTTTCACCAATGACGATGAGATAAATGACCACTCTTTAGACGGCATCAGAAAGACGCTTTCCAGTTGCGGCATCAGGTGGCGGTTCATGTGGGCCAACTGCATTTCATACTCAAAATCTGCTACCGCGCGCAGGCCACGGATCAGAATGTTAGCCTGATTATCACGGGCAAAGTTTGCCATTAAGTCGCTGAATCCCAGAACTTCCACATTGCCGAGATGCGCCGTTGCCTGTTGCGCCAGCTCGACGCGTTCTTCAAGGGTAAACATCGGTTTTTTACTGGGACTTGCGGCAATCGCCAGGATCACGTGATCGAACATGCTGGTCGCACGCGTCACGATATCAAGATGGCCGTTAGTTATGGGATCGAAGGTTCCTGGATAAATCGCCCGTTTTTGCATGATTTGCCTCAATGCGTTTTGGGTGGCAGATAAGGTTCCAGCAGCTGCAGCAGGCGCTGTAGCGCGCCCTGATTTTGATACAGGACTTCAACTGCATGACGGCCATAAAAATTACGATAATCGGCATCGGTCAGTAAAGAAGAGACCTCTTTCACCAGCGTGGTTGCGTCGGTGACGGTGATCAATCCGCTTGCCTGTTCGAGACGAGCACAAATATCTTTAAAATTAAAGGTATGTGGCCCCATCAGTACCGGAATGGCGTGTGCCGCGGCTTCCAGTGGGTTGTGTCCGCCACGTTCAACCAGTGAACCACCGACAAAAGCAAGGTCAGCAATGCCGTAAAGCAACATCAGCTCGCCCATGGTGTCGCCGATAACGACCTGAGTATCTGAGGATGGAACTTCGCCAGAAGAGCGTGTGGTATAGCTTAGCCCAGCCTGGCGTACGAGGTTAATGGCATCCGGGAATCGCTCAGGATGTCTGGGAACCAGGATCAGCAAAAGATTAGGAAACTGATTTAATAACGCCTGGTGGGCTGCAATGATAATGCTTTCTTCACCATCGTGCGTGCTGGTTGCAATCCACACCGGGCGATGAGGCGCCCATTGACGACGCAACGTAATCGCTTTGGCGGCCAACTGTGGCGTGACGGAAATATCAAACTTCAGGCTGCCGGTGACGGTGACCTGATTGCTCCTGGCGCCAAGCGTAATAAAACGAGCGCCATCTTCTTCGTTCTGTGCGGCAATCAACGTAATTCGACGCAGTAGCTTACCAACAAATTTGCCTAATTTTGCGTAGCCAGCGGCTGAACGCGCAGAAAGCCGTGCGTTGGCGATGACCAGAGGAATACCGCGTTTATGGAGTGCCGCGATCAGATTTGGCCACAGCTCGGTTTCCATGATTAACACCAGCTTGGGGTCAACTTTATTCAGGAAACGGTTCAAAGCATCCGGTAAATCGTATGGCAGATAAATGTGCTGAACGTCAGTACCAAACGCGGATTGTACGCGCTCAGAGCCGGTTGGCGTCATGGTGGTTACCGTGATCGGCAAGTCGGGATAACGATGTCGCAGAGCACGGACTAATGGAATAGCTGCCAGCGTTTCGCCCACAGAAACTGAGTGAAGCATGATGCCGCCTGGTTTTAGCGGACGGCGGTAAAAACCGTAGCGTTCACCCCAGCGTTTACGGTAGGCCGGAGCCTTACGTCCGCGCACCCAAAGCCGTATCCAGATCAAAGGCTGAATAAGGTAGAAAAGGGCGGTGTAAAGCAATTCGAGCATAATGGTAGCTAACTTATGAATGTGCTGGGGATTCTATGTATTTAACTATGGCTTTACCATCATTTTTATCCAGGTCGCAGCAAAACGATGGAATCGTCGCGGCACTGTTTTAATCGGCGGCATTTTTAAAAATGCCTATGAACGTACTGACGCGGCTTAACGTCTTGTGCGGCGCGTGTTTTAAGGTGAATGCGTTAATTTTATATCTTTTTGTTTTTAATGATTTATTTCTTTATTTTGTTCAAAAAATATTCGTTTCGGAATGCGTGGTAATAAATGATATACTACTGCGCAATTTCAGGTAGCTAGCCGGCAGAAACGTTTCGAAAACATGGGCGGTAAACTTTGGATGTATCAGACCTGCTATGCCTGGCGACGCGATGCGGATATTAATGCATGAATATTGCTTTTTGTTTGTACAAGTATTTCCCCTATGGTGGGCTACAGCGTGATTTTCTGCGAGTAGCGCTCACGGTTGCTGCGCGAGGTCATCATGTTCAGGTGTTTACCCAGTCATGGCAGGGCGAACGTCCGGAAAGACTCGAAATTATACTCGTACCCGTCACAGCCAGAACTAATCATGGGAAAAACGAGCAATATTATCAGTGGGTTCAGAATTATTTAAGTCAGCATCCCGTCGATCGTATCGTTGGTTTTAATAAAATGCCTGGGTTGGATGTGTATTACGCCGCCGACGTTTGCTATGCGGAAAAGGTCGCCCGCGAGAAGGGCTTCTTCTATAAGTTGACGCGTCGGTATCGGCACTACTCTGCATTTGAAAAAGCGACGTTTCAACAAGGTTCCGGTACCACGCTTTTGATGTTAACCGATAAGCAAATCGGTGATTTCAAACAGCATTATCATACCGAGAGCCAGCGTTTTCGTATTCTGCCGCCAGGTATCTACCCAGACAGAAAATACAGCCTGCAACCTGAAAACAGCAGGCAGATTGTCAGAGAAAAGAATGGTATTGCTCTCGATCAGTTCCTGCTTCTGCAGGTCGGATCAGATTTCAAGCGTAAAGGTGTGCCAAGAAGCTTACAGGCGTTGGCTTCTTTACCTGAGACTATACGTCACCGTACTCAGTTGATGGTTGTTGGTCAGGATAAGGCCGATCGTTATCGTGCTCTGGCCCGCCAATTGGGTATTGAAAAGCATGTGCAATTCTTCTCGGGGCGAGATGATGTCGCTGAATTGATGTCCGCTGCTGATTTATTGCTTCACCCGGCAGTTCAGGAAGCCGCTGGTATTGTCTTGCTAGAAGCCGTAGTTGCCGGGCTGCCAGTATTAACTACTGAGGTATGCGGCTACGCAGGTTATATCACTGCCGCCCGATGCGGCGTGGTGATTCCTGAACCTTTTGCGCAGGAAAATTTGAATACAGCGCTTTTCGATGCGCTGCAAAATAATGAGCAGAGAAGTCGTTGGGCTGGAAATGCGCGACATTTTGCTGATACAGAAGATCTCTACAGTCTGGCAGATAAAGCTGCAGATATCATTTTAGGTCTCGAAAATGATTGAATTGAAAGAACCATTTGCCACCCAATGGCAAGGAAAAGACCCGTTCACGGAAGTCACTAAGCTGGATGGCGAGGTTTTTCGCGCTCTGGAAACTCGGCGTACCCTGCGTTTTGAGATGATGGGAAAAGGTTACTTTCTT
This sequence comes from Citrobacter sp. W9, assembly GCF_026719375.1. Classification (NCBI taxonomy): domain Bacteria; kingdom Pseudomonadati; phylum Pseudomonadota; class Gammaproteobacteria; order Enterobacterales; family Enterobacteriaceae; genus Citrobacter; species Citrobacter sp. W9. The sequence goes on from NZ_JAPPTE010000003.1 coordinate 53,675, forward strand.
AAATATCATCATGGGACCACGCTTAAAGAAGTGGTGAAAAACCTGATTTCTCTGCGCATGCCTGTGCTTGGCGCGGACCGGGAGTGGCTGGCGATTCACCGTTTGCAAGCACTGAATGTGGATACAATGACGGGGGTTGCTTTTGGACAGAAAGGGCTGAATCCGTTAGAACGAACCTCATTTATTATCACCGAGGATCTTTCTCCTGCCATCAGTCTTGAAGATTTTTGCGCCAATTGGGGAGTTGAACGGCCCGATTTTGTATTAAAACGGACCATTATTACCCGCGTGGCGGAAATGGTGGGTAAAATGCATCGAGGTGGGGTAAATCATCGGGATTGTTATATTTGCCACTTCCTGCTCCAACAGCCGATGCCAGCAGATGTTGCGGATATCAAACTCTCTGTGATTGATCTACATCGTGCTCAAATACGTCAGCAGGTACCACGCCGCTGGCGGGATAAGGATTTGATCGGGCTCTATTTCTCCTCACTGGAAATTGGTCTAACGTCCAGAGATATCTACCGTTTTTTACGTGTCTATTTTTCGATGCCATTACGTGAAATCTTTCGTCAGGAAGTCAGGTTGTTTGAACAGGCTGTCACAAAAGCGCAAAAAATAAGACAAAGAACAATAAGAAAAGCGCTATAAATTACACATGAAGTTTGAGGCTATTTTATTATGAACATCGATTTCCAGAAGTTGATCATTCAAAAACATATCATCGACAGCTCTACGCATGACAAGAGTAAAAAACTAAGCGTTGCGTATGGTGTTGATCGTAATTTTTTGTTTGGATCTGGCATTTCTATGACCTCAGTATTAGTGAATAATCCTGATATTGATATCCATTTTTATATCGCCACTGACTATATTGATGACGACTATCTGGAAAGCATAAAACGACTGACACAAATGTACAGTACGACCGTGACTGTCCTTGTTTTCGATAATGCGGCATTTCGTGAACTGCCGAGCACGAAAGCCTGGACTTATGCAATGTACTATCGTTACTTTGCATTTGAATATTTAAGCACCGAATTAAGCTCGGTACTGTATCTGGATGCCGATGTCATTTGTAAAGGTTCTCTACGGGAACTTACTGAGATTAATTTCTGTGGGGAATATGGTGCTGTCATTAATGATGTTGATGAAGTGCGAATTAAATCCGGTACCAGACTCGGTATCCCTGAACTGAGTAATGGGTATTTTAATTCTGGTGTTGTATTTGCGAATCTCGAAGTATGGCGTGAGCAGCAGTTGTTAACTAAAGCATTTTCTATATTAGACAAACGCCAAAAAGAATTGCTTTATTTCGATCAGGACGTACTCAATATTTTGTTTGTTGGGAATGTTATTTTTCTGAGAAGAGACTTTAACTGCATTTATGGCGTTGATCAGGAGCTCAAAAATAAAAACGATAAGATTTATCAGGATTTTATTACCGATGATACGGTATTAATTCACTATGTGGGCGTCACTAAACCATGGCATTCATGGGCTAAATACCCGGTGGCTAAGTTTTTTATTGATGCATATCAGAAATCCGCATGGGCGGAAAAGTCTCTGTTAAACGCAAACACAGCCAAGTTGTATAAACGTAAGTCACGACATGAAAGAGTGCAGCGAAAATATATCCGTTCTGTGCTAAGTCATGTTATGTATATAAAAAATAAACTACATAATGCACGGTCGCACTAGTCTGTTGTGCAGATAATTTTCAGATAGCATAAAAAAGGTGTAGTACATGAATTTTGATTGTCATCAGTCTATCAAGGATACCATTGAGATCTTTGGTGCTCCAGCAGATCATACCCCGCAGCTGAATATTGCATGGGGGGTTGATCAGAATTTTATGTTCGGAGCGGCAGTTTCGATGTCGTCCGTTTTACTACATAATCAAGATATCAGCATTCATTTTCACCTTTTTACTGATTATATTGATTCAGATTATCGACAACGGCTTGAAAAACTAGCAAAAATTTTTGCTACTAATATAACTGTCTATGTAATGAATGCTGAAGGACTAAAGGTCTTGCCATGTGGAAATGCCTGGTCTCATGCGACTTATTTTAGATTTATTGCATTTGAATATCTTAGTGAAAAAATCGATAGTTTGCTCTATATTGATGCCGATGTGGTATGTAAGGGTTCGTTGATTGATTTAACGAATATCAAATTTGAGCATCATGTTGCTGCTGTTATCCAGGATGTTGATGATAGTCGCTCATATGCCGCTACTCGTCTTAACGTTCCAGAGTTTAATGAGCAATATTTTAATGCTGGGGTTATTTTTGCTAATTTAAAGGAATGGAAGGAACAACAATTTTTCTCTAAAGCATTTTCTACTCTGTTAGATAAAACTAAGAAATTTGCGTTTCTTGACCAGGATGTTTTGAATATCATGTTTTTGGGGAAAACTATTTTCTTACCACGAATTTATGATGCAATATATGGTATTAAACAAGAGCTTAAGAGCAAAGATATTTCAAAATATAAAGAGTTTATAACGCCTGAAACCATTTTGATTCATTATATAGGCGTTACCAAGCCATGGAATTCATGGGCTAACTATCCTTCAGCACAGTATTTTGTTGAAGCGTGGAAGTCTTCTCCATGGGCTGATGTTCCTTTGTTACCAGCCAGAACACCAAAGCAATACAAAAAGAAATCACGGCATGAAAGGCTACAAGGAAAGTATTTCGCTTCAGTAATTAGCTATATCGGCTATTTACGTGCAAAGTTACAAAGTAAGTAAAAAAACTCCCGAAAGGGAGTTTTTTATTTAGCGTAGTTTTGTCTTGAGATATTTCAGATACCATTTGATAGAAGCGCAGTAATTTCCCCTTTTGGCTTCCTGGCGTGAGTAAACCCGATAATCAGTAGGTCTCATTCGTGGAGCATAAGAGCGCATTTCTGTGTTCTGCCATGGTGTGAAATGATGGTAGAAAAGATACAGTTGCTGTGAAAGCCCAGTGTGTTCTTTATACCATGGCTTTCGTCCACCGGTGAAATGGATAATGCGTGGCAGGATATCTTTTTGATAGAAGAAACTCTCTTTTTGTTGGTCGTTAAACCAGTTAAACAAAAAATTCCATCGATTATCAATAAATTTTACGTTGCCATCCATTGCAATATTCAGAGCATCTTGATCAAAGTAAGGTAGAGTTTTTCCTTGTTCAAATAGAACAGTATTTGCTTTGTTTTCGATGTCGAATTTAATCCAATTTGCGATATTAATATACAAAAAACCAGCATTGAAGTAATGACCCGTACTGAGACCCAAGCGTTTGGCATTTTTTGTATCATGGATATCGAGCGAGTCGTGGCTGACTGCGCAAATGACGTTACTGATATCAATACTGTTAATATCATTGAGTTTATCGAAACACAGAGTGTCTGCATCTAAATAGATAAAGTACTCAACTTTATCTTTTAGTAAGCGCGGAACGGCAAGGCGCATATAGGTTGAACGGTTCAGGTGTTTGATTGCAAAGTCATTGTTATATTTCTCAATCTCTTCTTTATCAATATTGATAACCTGAATTTTATCGCTGGTTGCGCGCAGTTTATTGATTTCGTCGTCTGAGACGTCATAGACAAAAACGAAAAATGACAAGTCTTGTCCAGGGTTGTTCATTATGACAGACATAATGGACACTGCTACATATTCCAGATAATTGGCATCTGTACAGTAAGCAATATTAATAACGTTTTTTTTGTTGTCCATCTATGCTTTCTCATTGCCTTTATTATTGCCACTATCATGAAGTACCCTATCGATAGCGTCAATCACGGCTTGCTCCGGTATCCATGTTAAATATTTTTTTGACCTGTCGAGTTCATCTCTGGGAGGCATGGGATGGTAATCGCCAGCCCAAATCAATACAGCATTATCTGACCATGGTCTCCATTGCTGATAATTGGTTGCCCCAAACAGGCAAACCTGTGGTGTTCCTAATGCTGCCGCCATATGCATAGGCGCAGAATCGACCCCGATGTAAAGAACCGCATGGTCGATCAACGCGGCCAATTGCAGGAAGGTTGTTTTGCCTGCCAGTGTCAGGTCAGGTGATGATTGACACTGTTCAGCAATACGCTGGACTTGCTGTTGTTCACTCAATGCTGGCCCACAGGTTAGGTAAACATGCAGGCCACGCTGATGCAGATAGTCAATCACATGGGCAAATTTATCATCATCCCAACATTTGAATTCTTGTCTGGCAGTAGGTTGAATAACGACATATTTTTGTGAAGGTAATGCCGGAAGTTGGGAAACCAAATAGTGGTAATCATCCCGGCGGTAGTGCAGTGACATCTCTCTTTTCAGATCGGTCTCGCTAAACCCAACACCTTTTAGAATGGAGAGATTTTGTTCAACTATGTGCGTACCGGTCAGCGGTGTAACCCGTGAAAAAAGCTTGTTCCATTGTTTCTTATCACGCTCAAATGCAATTGAGGGGCGACGTAATGAGGCAATAAGAGCGCCAATCGGCCACTGCTCGGTTAAATTAACGATCAGGTCGTAGTGGTTTTTTTTCAGCTGTTGGCGCACTGAAAGATAATTTTTTACTGTATCTAAAAGGCCTTTCTTTTTCTCAATGAGATAAAACTCATTAATACTTTCATTTGCTGCCAAAATTGATTTTGTATCTTTATAAAGAAGCAGATCGATTTTAGCATGAGGATAACGAGCCTGAATGCTGGCAATGACAGGTGTTGTTAATAGAACATCACCATAAAATTTGAGCTTGCAAATAAGAACACGGTCGACTTTATCAAACATGTTAAAATCCCTTTCGAAAAAATAAATTTTTGCATGCAGATAGTATCTTGTATCTTATTTCAGAAATTGAACGGTCGATATGCGGATATTTCATCTTAAGGATTATTTTGTTTTTAACGATTTTGGTATCGCAGCATGCAAGTGCATTCTGAATGTCATTTAACATACTTTCGTTATAACGATAGTAGCCTTTCTTTTTACGTAAAAGTTTGCGGCCTTCCAGAAAACAATTGATGATCATTAATGTGGCGACAGTACGTTTTTCTTTATTTTTATTCACATAGTTATACATTTTTCGCATAGCAAAGAAGATGCTGTCCGCATCGCTATCAATAATATTTTCGGTAATACTTTTTTCATTTACCCGATAGTAATATAATTTATTTTCTATCTTTAATATGCAATGACACTTAAAGTATTGAAAGGGACAAAAAATCATGTCTTCATATCGACGATGTTCTTCGAATCGATCGTTGCCAATAATGTCGCGGTGAAAGATTTTTGTCATAAGATGCCATTGCCCGGCACGGAAAGTTGGCAACAGGGGAGCATAGTTATCATCAGCCAAAATAATTTCGTGTTCGGCTAAAGCATGCTTTGCACCAGGTTTGTTCTGATACAGATTGTTGATATCCCTGGTTAAGTTGAATTCCACGATATCATATTTTTCCTCCCTCAGTTTAGGGAGGAGAATAGTGAAATAATCCTTACAGACAAGGTCATCGCTGTCGATAAAACCAATATACTTTCCCGTTGCATGGGCAAGCCCAACGTTACGGGTGATTGCAACCCCTTGATTCTTATGATTTATATATTTAACGTTGTTGCAGCTATGCTCACTATAAAATGCCTTGATACGCTCTTCCGTTAAATCTGTTGAGCCATCATTCACAATTATTACCTCCACTTCATCAGTAATGCTCTGATGGATAGACGCCAACGTCGCTGTGATGAGTTCAGCATTGTTATAAGTGGGAATAATTATGCTCAGCAAATAACCTGAAGCGTTAATCATGGCATTGTTCTCTCGTCGGAATTCGAACTCAGCATTACTGCTACGCATAACGCCAGTACGCTGCTCAAGGCTTCACCTTTGGCATATAATAATAAATCACTCAGGCCATAGATAGCGATAGCGCCTGAAATGACAAACAACAGAGGACTACGTTGCCAGTAAGCTCTTAAAAACATAGCGGTATAGAGCAAGAGTAGCACAACAACTCCGGGTATGCCCTTTAGCGAAAAGGTATCAACGATTTCGTTATGCAGGTGAACGTTAAGGAACTCAAGCGCCCCTTGTAGCGAGGTATCTTGCACAGCAAGTTGCTGAATTTCTGCACCACGTTGTTCAAGTGATTGCCCCTGGAGATGTACTTTCCCTGACTCAATACCTGCTCGTTGCATTGCAAGCCGCGCGCCAATAGAGGTATTACTATTGTTCTGACTGTAGGAATGCAAATCGACCATCATGTTCTGGTAACGATTTTCAATAATTGATTTAAGCGGAATTGACGCTAACCCAACCAGTATCACGAAGCCCAATAATGCTTTGATCAACATCGCCCGGTTATGACGATAGCGCATGAGAAACAGGCCGATACTCAGAATCGGGTATACCAAAATAGCCGCCCGAGTTTGCGTGGTTATGATCACCGCCAGCGATATCAAAAAATGTAACAGATACAGTGAAACGGTATGTTTTATACGCAGGTTGATGATGGCCTGAGATGCCAATAAGCCAATCAATGTTAGTGCATAAGCTGTACCAGTTTGGTGTTCAAATCCGAGTGCCAAACGATAGCTTAATAAATCAGGCTGATTCACAAGTTCATATCCCGCGAAAAGATACAAACCGATTGCCGTAAGAATCACCCAGATACTGGTTATGCGGGTTTTATTGGCACACGGTGCTCGCGATGTTAGCGCGGTCATCACCAGCGCGGCAAACAGCATCACTTTGCCACCGTTCTGATATGAGCGGTAGGCTCCGGTAAAGGACGAGCCTGGTTGTTTAAATATTTCTACCCAAATAATCTGGAGCAAACCGAAGAGCAGCAACATAAAAGGCAAAACCAGATTCTTTTTCTCACTGCATACATACTTTAAGTTTTTACCTATAAGAGGCAGAGACAGAGCCGTGGAGAAAATAAATATCTTCAGCGCTTCATCTGGATTGACCAGCACCATCCCGAGAGTAGCAAGTATCCCGGCATAAAATAAGCAGTATACAAAATCGAATGGATTATTTTTTATACTATATATAAAGCGAGAAAACATGTGTTGGTGAAGCATGGTTCATCTCTTAAAGTTAAAGCAAATTATTATCAACCAGCGATGCGTTGACTAAACTAGCATGCAGATCCTGCAATTTTCCGGAATGACTCTGTTGTGTATATTGGTTTTTCCCATATCCCCCAATCAGTCCCGGATCCGTTGGGCCATACAGCGTAATATTTGGGCGATCCAATGCGGCGGTTAAATGGCTTAGGCCTGTATCAACCGATACTACAAATTTGGCCCCTGCGAGGACACGGGCGACCTCTTCCAGACTCATTCGTGGCAGGACATCAACGTAAGGGAACCCTTCCGCCAGTCGCCTGGCACGCGCTTCTTCATGCGCGGCTCCCCAGGGCAGTTTAATGCGTATGCCTGCATTGTTTAACAGGCCAATCAGCTCCCGCCAGTTGGCTTCCGGCCAGTGCTTATCATCACGGGTCGTGGCATGCAGAAACACCGCATATTGCCCTGCATCAGCATTTACTTCTGTCAAAAAATGCTGAGCGATAGCGTAATCACCCTGCGATTGCGGTTTGTTATATCCCAGACTTTTCGCAAACAATTCACGCGTGCGTTCTACGGCATGCTGTTGTTTGGCAATATGATGCTTGCGATTATAAAACAGGCTCGCCAGCGGTTCACGGACCGTGCTCCAGTCCATACCATGCTTGATCCCGTGAGCCAGACGAGTAACCAGCGCTGCGCTTTTTACCAACCCCTGCGCATCAATTATCGCGTCATACTGCAGTAAACGGACCGCATCGCGGAACGTTTTACGCTCAGCTTTAATCGGCGCTGAAAACCACGCTTTACGCCAGCGGCGGATCGCTACCGGAATCACGCGGTCAACGGCCGAATGCCAGGAGGGGATCTGAGCGAACCCTTCTTCCACCACCCAGTCAAAGTGAATATCCGGTATGGCCTGCTGCGCATCGGTTAATGCGGGCAACGTATGCAGCACATCGCCCATAGACGATGTTTTAACGATCAGAACCCGCATCCGTCAGGCTTCCTCTTGTAACAACAGGTCATTAAGTTCTTCCAGTACGCGCTGAGGAGTAATGTCGATCAGGCTCTGATGATAGCCTTCTGCTGCATCGCCTTTACGCACTTTGTGGTAGCCCGTAATCAGGCGGACGACTCGCGCTTTGTGCGACAACGGCGGGGTAAAGTCCGGACTACTTGGGCCATATAATGCTACCAGAGGTCGATTCAACGCGGCGGCAACGTGCATTAATCCAGAATCATTGGTGACAACCGCTTTGCAGGCAGCGAGAAGAATGACTGCCTGCTCCAGCTGTGTCTCACCCGCCAGATTGCGGCACCAGGACTGCTGTTCAAGGCTCAGCGTAGCGAGGATCTCATTTCCGGCTTCGTGGTCTTTTGCAGAGCCAAACAACACAATCTGGTGGCCTTCATCGATTAATTGTTTCGCCAGTTCCGCATAGTGGTAATGCGGCCAGCGTTTCGCCGGACCAAATTCCGCACCAGGGCAAAAACCGATGATGGGGCGTTCGGCAGAAAGAGAGAACTGACTACAGGTCAGGGATTTTTCACCTTCGCTGACCTGCAACTGTGGCCATAGCAGAGGCTGCGGCAAATCTTTGGCCGTCAGCATCACACCTTTATCATAGGCCAGAGCCACATAGCGCTCGACCATCAACGGCCATGCTTCTTTATCCAGCACGCGCGCATCGTTTAGCAGGCCGTAGCGCATCTCGCCACGCCAGCCGGTACGATGGGGGATGCCAGCAAAAAACGGCACCAGAGCGGATTTAAAAGAATTCGGCAGCACCCAGGCGCGATCATAGCGTTTTTCACGCAGGCTATGACCGAGCTTACGGCGCTCGCCGATCTCCAGCGCGCCGTGTCCCAGCGGCATGGCGATGGCTTCGTTGACTTCAGGCATACGCGACAGCAGCGGACGGCACCACGCCGGTGCCATCACGTCGATTATCGCCTGGGGATAGCGCGCCTTGAGCGTGCGATAGAGACTTTGCGACATCATCATGTCGCCCACCCATGACGGGCCGATCACCAGTATTTTCATGCTAACTTCTTACGCGTCGCGGTTCAGCCAGGCCATATATTCCGTTACGCCTTCGGCAACGGTCTTAAACGGCTTGTCATAGCCCGCTGCGCGCAGGTTAGTCAGATCTGCCTGAGTAAATGCCTGGTAGCGGCCTTTCAGTTTTTCCGGGAATGGAATGTACTCAATGCTGCCTTTTTTATGGTACGCCAGCGTTGCATCGGCAACGGCCTGGAAAGATTCCGCGCGACCGGTGCCGAGGTTAAAGATGCCGGATACCCCGTTTTCGAGGAACCACAGATTTACCGCCGCCACATCACCAACGTAAACGAAATCACGTTTGAAGTTTTCACTGCCTTCGAACAGTTTTGGTGTTTCGCCATTGTTAAGCTGGGTATTGAGGTGGAAAGCGACGCTTGCCATGCTGCCTTTGTGGCCTTCACGCGGTCCGTAGACGTTGAAATAGCGGAAGCCAACAATCTGAGAGTTGGCTTCTGGCAGGAGCTGACGCACGTATTCGTCGAACAGGAATTTTGAGTAGCCATAGACGTTCAGCGGTTTCTCATATTCACGGGATTCGATGAAATCAGACGTACGACCGCCGTAAGTCGCGGCGGAAGAGGCGTACAGGAACGGAATTTCGCGCTCCAGGCAGTAGTGCAGCAGCTCTTTGGAGTATTGATAATTGTTATCCATCATATACTTGCCATCCCACTCGGTGGTGGAAGAGCATGCGCCTTCGTGGAAAATCGCTTCGATATCGCCGAAATCTTCGCCAGCCATAATCTGGATCAGGAAGTCTTCCTTATCCATGTAGTCAGCAATATTCAGGTCCACCAGGTTAACAAATTTAGTGCCGTCTTTCAGGTTGTCCACCACCAGAATATCGGTGATGCCTTTATCATTCAGGGACTTAACGATGTTGCTGCCGATAAAGCCCGCGCCGCCGGTAACGATGATCATAAATGTAACCTTCGAATTATGGAGTCAGAGACAATCTCAGACACGAATACTTCTATCATATCACTACATGGTCCAGGCTTCAGCCATTCACCGATAAGCTGTGCGGGTACGCGTGATTTATGCTTCATTTTGAAGAAGTGATGATGCGTCATCTCGTATCAATGTATAGCTTTGGGTAATATGTGCTGAAATTTGCCCAGTCTGGAGAATTGAAATGCGTGGGGATTTTTACAAACAGTTAACCAACGATCTCGAAACCGCACGTGCGGAAGGATTGTTTAAAGAAGAGCGCATTATTACATCTGCCCAGCAGGCGGATATCACCGTGGCAGATGGAAGCCACGTTATTAACTTTTGTGCGAACAACTATCTGGGACTGGCTAACCACCCGGAACTGATTGCCGCGGCAAAAGCGGGTATGGATTCTCACGGGTTTGGTATGGCTTCGGTACGCTTTATTTGCGGTACCCAGGCCAGCCATAAGCAACTGGAGCAAAAACTGGCGGCTTTCCTTGGTATGGAAGATGCCATCCTTTACTCTTCCTGCTTTGACGCCAACGGCGGTCTGTTTGAAACGCTGTTGGGCGCAGAAGACGCGATCATCTCCGATGCCCTGAACCATGCTTCAATCATTGATGGCGTTCGTCTGTGTAAAGCGAAGCGTTTCCGTTACGCCAACAACGACATGGTCGAGCTGGAAGCGCGTCTGAAAGAGGCGCGCGAAGCGGGGGCTCGTCATATCCTGATCGCCACCGATGGCGTGTTCTCTATGGATGGCGTGATTGCGAACCTGAAAGGCGTCTGCGATTTGGCGGACAAGTACGATGCGCTGGTCATGGTTGATGACTCCCATGCGGTCGGCTTTGTCGGCGAAAATGGTCGTGGCTCTCATGAATACTGTGACGTGATGGGCCGTGTGGACATCATTACCGGTACGCTGGGTAAAGCGCTCGGCGGCGCATCCGGTGGTTACACCGCGGCCCGTAAAGAGGTCGTTGAGTGGCTGCGTCAGCGTTCCCGCCCTTATCTGTTCTCCAACTCACTGGCTCCGGCGATTGTGGCTGCTTCCATTAAAGTGCTGGAAATGGTCGAGCAAGGTAGCGAACTACGCGATCGCCTGTGGGCGAACGCGCGCCAGTTCCGCGAGCAAATGTCTGCCGCAGGCTTTACCTTAGCCGGTGCGGACCACGCGATTATCCCGGTTATGCTGGGTGATGCGGTGGTGGCGCAGGAGTTTGCCCGTGAGCTGCAAAAAGAGGGGATTTACGTTACTGGATTCTTCTATCCAGTGGTTCCAAAAGGCCAGGCGCGTATCCGTACTCAGATGTCTGCAGCGCATACCCCTGAGCAGATTACGCGTGCTGTTGAGGCGTTCACACGCATTGGTAAACAACTGGGCGTTATTGCCTGAGGATGTGAAATGAAAGCGTTATCCAAACTGAAAGCGGAAGAGGGCATTTGGATGACCGACGTTCCTGAACCGGAAGTCGGCCATAACGATTTGCTGATTAAAATCCGTAAAACAGCCATCTGCGGGACTGACGTTCACATTTATAACTGGGATGACTGGTCGCAAAAAACCATCCCGGTTCCGATGGTCGTGGGGCATGAATATGTCGGCGAAGTTGTTGGCATTGGTCAGGAAGTTAAAGGCTTTAAAATCGGCGATCGCGTTTCTGGCGAAGGTCATATCACCTGCGGGCATTGCCGTAACTGCCGCGGTGGGCGTACACACCTGTGTCGCAATACGACCGGTGTCGGCGTAAATCGTCCTGGCTGCTTTGCAGAGTACCTGGTGATCCCGGCATTTAACGCGTTTAAAATCCCGGACAATATCTCCGATGATCTGGCGTCCATCTTCGATCCGTTCGGTAATGCGGTGCACACGGCGCTGTCGTTCGATCTGGTGGGAGAAGATGTGCTGGTATCCGGCGCGGGTCCAATCGGTATTATGGCGGCGGCGGTTGCGAAGCACGTTGGCGCACGCCACGTGGTGATCACCGACGTGAATGAGTATCGCCTTGAGCTGGCACGCAAAATGGGTATCACCCGCGCGGTCAACGTATCGAAAGAGAATCTGACCGACGTGATGGCTGAGCTGGGCATGACCGAAGGGTTTGATGTAGGCCTGGAGATGTCCGGTGCGCCGCCAGCGTTTCGCGCTATGCTGGATACCATGAACCACGGTGGCCGTATTGCTATGCTGGGTATTCCGCCATCTGATATGTCCATCGACTGGACTAAAGTTATCTTTAAGGGGCTGTTTATTAAAGGTATCTACGGTCGTGAGATGTTTGAAACCTGGTACAAAATGGCCGCTCTGATTCAGTCTGGTCTGGATTTGTCGCCAATTATCACCCATCGATTCTCCATCGATGAATTCCAGCAAGGCTTTGACGCGATGCGTTCAGGGCAGTCAGGGAAAGTGATCCTGAGCTGGGATTAACCGTATCCACGTAGTGGATTCTGCACGCCGTCCCCGGATGTTGACTATCGTTAACTCTCCGGGGATTTTTTTTGTTTGCTGCGCTCATTCGTCAGGCGCATTTTCCGCTAAAGGTTTGAGAAATTTTCTCTGAAGAATTACCGCTAAATATGTTAGAAATTGCCGTTAATTATACTGTTTGGCAGGATTTGATATGACCTATACCCCCGGCCTATTGAGCGTCATTATGCCGCTCTACAATACGGGTGAACCATTCATTGCGTGTATGGATTCGCTGATTGCGCAAACGTGGAAAAATCTGGAGATCATCATTGTTAATGATGGCTCTACGGATAACTCTGCGCAGCTCGCACAGGCGTATGCGGATCGTTATCCGCACGTTCATCTACTGCATCAGCAGAACGGGGGAGTCTCAGCGGCGCGTAATACCGGCATGGAAGTCGCCAGGGGCGAGTACATCGCTTATGTTGACGGTGATGATATTGCTTATCCGGAAATGTATGAAACGTTGATGAAGATGGCGTTGCAGGACAATCTGGATATTGCGCAATGCAACGCTGATTGGTGTATTGCCGAGACGGGTAAAACCTGGACATCTATTCCTACCGATCGAATTCGTTCTACCGGCGTGATGACCGGGCCAGATTGGTTACGCAAAGCGTTAGCCAGTCGTCGCTGGCGGCACGTTGTCTGGATGGGCGTTTACCGTCATCAGACCATCCGCGACGCAGGGCTGACCTTCCTGTCTGGCCTGCACCACCAGGATATCATCTGGACCACGGAATTTATGTTTAACGCCAAACGCGCGCGCTACACGGAAGTCCCGCTGTATAAATACTTTCTGCACGGCGCGTCCGTCAGCCGTCTGCCGCGTACCGGGCTGAAGAACCTCGCCTATCAGCGGCACTACATCAAGATTACCCGCCTGCTCGACAAAATGAATCATGAGTACGCCGGGCGCATTCCCATTTACCCGGAATTCAAACAGCAGGTGATTTACGAAGCGCTACGCGTTTGTCATTGCATACGTAAAGAGCCGGACGAAAAAATCCGCCAGCGTATGATTGCTGAAGTATTTGTGTCGGGTATGTTCAAACGGATGGTGAGTAATATCTGTAGCGTTAAGCTGGGTTATCAGGTGCTGCTGTGGGCCATCCGCTTTAGCCAGTGGCGCGATAAATCACTGACGCCGCGCCGCCTGGCCCATTTAACGTTGGATCTTAACGACTGATTATTGCCAGCCCTGCCACTGCAGGCGCATATATTGCACCAGCGTGCTTTGGGCGATGCTTTCACCGAGTACGGTGAAGTATCGACTGGCGTAAATGGGTTCTAACGGCTGTTTCGGTTTGCACAATTTCACACCGCGGAAAGGATTACGCGGTGCGCCGTTATTCGGTTGCGTGAGGTTAGGTCTGGAGGTATCGACCTGCGGTTCATTGAGCAGGCTGCTCGGACGAACCAGCGTAATATCGGCTGGCAGATTATAAAGCATCTGCTGTAATACTCGCACCGTGGAAGGATGAGGGTGTCCAATGGCGATCGCTGAGCCGTTGCGGCGCGCAAGATCGACGGCGCGAGTAAACTGACGACGAATGTCAGCTTCATTTTGCGTATCATCCAGGAAGACTTTGCGTTTGATGACCTTCACACCGGTTCCTGACGCTGCGCGCATGGCCTGGCTGTTGCCGATGGTCATGCTGTCCAGAAAGTAGAGATCGTAACGTTCCAGCGCCTGCATCACCTTCTGCATGCCAAACAAGCTGGAAGTCATCGCACTGCCCATATGGTTGTTCAGCCCCACGGCATTCGGCACTTTGCTTACCGCGTCGCGAATAATGCGTTCAATCTCTTCGCTGCTCATTTCCGGGCGCAAAGTATCTTTCTCTAACGGTTGTTTGCTCAGCGGCGCCATCGGCAGATGGATTAACACCTCATGTCCACTGTTATGCGCTTTAATCGCCATTTCTCGCGCATGTGGAGCATTGGGTAAAACGGCAACGGAGATAGTGGAAGGCATCGCCAGTACCTGATTTTCAGTTTGTGGACGATAGCCGAAATCATCAATAACGATGGCGAGTTTGCCAGCAAAAACAGGTGTTACGAAGGCCAGCACGCTGGCAAGAGAGAGTAATAGATGACGAAATTGAGGCAAAACTTATCTTCCCAACCACGGCTGTGGATTGACCGCCTGACCCTGGCGACGAATTTCGAAATAGAGTGCCGGCCTGCCCTGACCGCCGCTGCTACCCACAAGCGCAATAGGCTGCCCGGCGCGAACCTGCGTACCGACGCTGACCAACGCGCTCTGGTTATAACCGTACAGGCTCATATCGCCTTTACCGTGCTCAACCACGACGACCAGACCATAGCCCTGCAACCAGTCCGCCAGAATGACGCGACCATCGGCAATGGCTTTAACTTCGGTGCCTTCGGATGCGCCAATAACCATACCCTTCCAACGTAGCTCACCTTGCAGTTGTTCGCCATAACGATGCAGCGTTGGGCCGCGAACAGGCCAGAATGCCTGGCCGCGCGGCGATCCCAGGCCGCCGGTACGGGACATCAGTGATTTTTCACTTTCGGTCGGCTTGTAGGTCGAGCCTTTTCGTGACGCATCCTTCTGCTTATCACGTACGGCCTGCGCCTCGCGCGCTTCCCGTTCCGCGCGCGCTTTGGCCGCGGCTTCAGCGCGAGCAATGCTGTTGCGTAGACGGGATTCGTTAGCGCGCATTTCGCCCAGTTGCTGCTGGCCCTGTTGAATCGATGACTCCAGACCCGACAGTGTTTTCTGACGTTCGTTACGCGCCTGCTCCAGCTTAGCCTGCTGAGCGCGTTGTTCGTACAGCAGGGTCTGCTGTTCGCTCTGCTTATCTTCCAGCTCGGCTTTTTGTGAGTCGACCTCTTCGCGGGTTTGTTTCAACTGCGCGATAGTTTCTTGCCGCGCCTGGTTCAGGTAGCCGAAATAGGCCTGCAGACGCTGTCCGCGCTGGCTTTCTTCGCCGCTAAGGATGAGCTGAAGACCGGTGTGTTCACCCTGGCGAAACGCGGCGTCTAACTGGGCTGCCAGGCTGCGCTCTTGCGCTGCCCGCTGTTTTTCCAGCTTCGCGAGCGCGGCGTTCATCTCAGCGATTTGTGCGTTCAGCTGTGCCAGTGAGTTTTGCGTTTCGCGCAGTTGCCTTGCGGCAACGGCGATGGCCTGCTCCTGAGCTTTAAGCTGAGCGAGGAGAGTGGAACGTTGTTGTTGCTGTTGGCGTACCGCGCGTTCTTTTGCCGCGATATCAGCCTGAATAGATTTGAGCTGATCGCGTTCGTCCGCGTGGGCGGAAAAGGCGCACAGCAATACGCCAGCGCTAAGCGCGCTGGCGTAGAACAAGGGCCTGACTGAAAACTTTGGCAGTTTCACGGCCCGAGTGATGGTATTAATCGCCTTTCCCCTCATGGGGAGGGATTATTCCACGATGAACAGCGGCTTACCAGTCATCTCTTGCGGGATTTCCATACCCATCAGCGTCAGCATCGTTGGGGCGATATCTGAAAGTTTACCGCCTTCGACCGCTTTAACGTTTTTACCACCGACATAAATCAGCGGAACCGGCAGGTTGGTATGCGCGGTATGCGCCTGACCAGTAGATGGATCGCGCATTTGCTCTGCGTTACCGTGGTCTGCGGTGATCAGCAGCTGTCCGCCAACGGATTCAACGGCTTTCGCTACCTGCTCAACGCAATGGTCCAGCGCTTCAACCGCTTTAACCGCTGCTTCCATCACGCCGGTGTGGCCAACCATGTCGCCGTTCGGATAGTTACAAATGATGGTGTCGTATTTACCGCTCTCAATCGCTGCAACCAGCTTCTCGGTCAGTTCAGCAGAGCTCATTTCCGGCTGCAGATCGTAGGTCGCGACTTTCGGCGAGTTGATCAGAATACGGTCTTCGCCTGTGAACGGCTCTTCTACGCCGCCGTTGAAGAAGAAGGTTACGTGCGCATATTTTTCGGTTTCGGAAATACGCAGCTGCGTTTTTTCGTTCTTCGCCATCCACTCGCCGAAGGTGTTGGCCAAAGATGCTGGTGGGTAAGCCACCGCAGTTTTGATGTCGGCCGCGTATTCCGTCAGCATCACAAAGTTGAGGTTAACGACTTTCTTACGGGCGAAGCCATCGAAGTCAGCGTTAACGAATGCGCGAGTGATTTCACGCGCACGGTCAGCACGGAAGTTCATGAAAATCAGCGTATCGCCGTCTTCCATAGCAGCTTCTGCCTGACCTTCGGCACGGATCACGGTCGCTTTAACGAATTCGTCGTTCTCGTCGCGGGCATAAGCAGCCTGCAGGCCTTCAACCGCCGTAGCGAACTGGAACTCGCCCTTCGCCAGCGTCATCAGATCGTAAGCCTGTTCTACGCGATCCCAACGGTTGTCGCGGTCCATAGCGTAGTAACGACCGATGATGGAGGCTACGCGACCTTTGCCCAGCGCGGCAAATTTCTCTTCGAATTTCTGCAGTGAATGTTCAGCGCTGCGCGGCGGGGTATCACGACCATCAAGGAAAGCGTGCAGATAGATTTTTTCCGCACCGCGTTCAGCGGCCAGTTCTACCATCGCCATGATGTGATCTTCGTGGCTGTGAACGCCGCCAGCAGAAAGCAGACCCATGATGTGTACCGCTTTTCCGGCATTTTTTGCCTGGTCGACCGCGTGGGTCAGCACCGGGTTAGCGAAGAACGTACGCTCTTTGATTTCGACATCCAGACGGGTAAGGTCCTGATACACGATACGGCCCGCGCCCAGGTTGACGTGACCCACTTCGGAGTTGCCCATCTGGCGATCGGGCAGGCCGACTTCCAGACCAGACGCATCAATCAGGGTATGCGGACGTTTTGCCCACAGCGCATCCATTACCGGGGTTTTAGCAGTAAAAATGGCGTTATCCTGGCTGTCTTCGCGATAGCCGTAGCCATCCAGAATCACCAGTACCATAGGTTTTTTAGAAACCGACATTGCGACAACCTCACACTCATAGATAAAAAATAATTGCGTAATTTTACTACAGCTGAATCGATAAAGTAGCCCCCGAAGATCAAATAATGGGGGATCGCGTGCCAGGGGGAACACCGATTTACATTTTTTTTTCCGTAGCGCCCCGCAAAAATGCAATCCAATGCACGCTCTGGCTGTATTTGCGCCAACGCGCAGGTATACTCCTTTCCTGGTTTTTTTAATCACTAGTCGGGAGTTGTTACCCCCCATGCAAGAAATTATGCAATTTGTTAGTCGCCACCCTGTCTTGAGTATCGCCTGGATTGCGTTACTGGCGGCTGTATTATTTACCACGTTTAAGAGCCTGACCTCAAAAGTGAAGGTGATTACTCGCGGCGAAGCTACACGTCTCATCAATAAAGAAGACGCCGTTGTTGTGGATTTACGCCAGCGCGACGACTTCCGCAAAGGCCATATCGCAGGCTCCACTAACCTGCTGCCGAGCGAAATCAAAGCCAACAATTTTGGCGAGCTTGAAAAACACAAAAACAAACCTGTGATTGTGGTTGATGGTTCAGGCATGCAGTGCCAGGATTCAGCAACTGCGCTGATTAAAGCCGGTTTTGAGCAGGTATCCGTACTGAAAGACGGCGTAGCGGGCTGGAGTGGTGAGAATCTGCCACTGGTTCGCGGCAAGTAATTTACCCGTCTTCTTTCATGCCGCAGGGTAAAAAGAACACTGGAGATAAGTCATGGCCAATATTGAGATCTACACCAAAGCAACCTGCCCGTTTTGCCATCGCGCAAAAGCGCTGTTGAACAGCAAGGGTGTGAGTTTCCAGGAACTTCCGATTGACGGCGATGCCGTAAAGCGTGAAGAGATGATCAAACGCAGTGGCCGTACGACGGTTCCGCAGATTTTTATTGATGCACAGCACATTGGCGGTTGTGACGACTTGTATGCGTTGGATGCGCGTGGTGGACTGGATCCCCTGCTGCGATAAGGCGTACTGAAAGTATTTAAAGGACAACACTAAGGGTTTTCTAAACATGTCAGAACAAAATAACACTGAAATGGCTTTCCAGATCCAACGTATCTATACCAAGGATGTATCTTTCGAAGCGCCAAATGCACCACATGTTTTCCAGAAAGATTGGCAGCCAGAGGTTAAACTTGATCTTGATACCGCATCTACCCAACTGGCAGATGACGTGTATGAAGTCGTGCTGCGTGTCACCGTAACGGCTGCTCTTGGCGAAGAAACGGCGTTCCTGTGTGAAGTTCAGCAGGGCGGTATTTTCTCCATCAGCGGTATCGAAGGGACTCAGATGGCGCATTGCCTCGGCGCATACTGCCCGAACATTCTGTTCCCGTATGCCCGCGAATGCATCACTAGCCTGGTTTCACGCGGTACGTTCCCGCAACTGAACCTTGCGCCGGTCAACTTTGATGCGCTGTTCATGAACTATTTACAGCAGCAGGCTGGCGAAGGTACTGAAGAACATCAGGATGCCTGATGAACCAAAGTAATGCTTCAATGACTGTGATTGGTGCCGGCTCGTACGGCACCGCTCTTGCCATTACCCTGGCAAGAAATGGCCATCAGGTTGTCCTGTGGGGCCATGATCCAAAACATATCGCGACCCTTGAGCACGATCGCTGCAACGTCGCGTTCCTCCCTGATGTGCCTTTTCCCGACACGCTGCGCCTGGAAAGTGACTTAGCCACTGCGCTGGCCGCCAGCCGTAATATTCTGGTGGTGGTGCCGAGCCACGTCTTTGGCGAAGTGCTGCGTAACATCAAACCGCTGATGCGTCCTGATGCGCGTCTGGTCTGGGCGACAAAAGGTCTGGAAGCGGAAACGGGACGCCTGCTGCAGGATGTGGCGCGTGAAGCGCTGGGGGATTCTATTCCGCTGGCGGTCATCTCCGGCCCGACGTTCGCCAAAGAGCTGGCGGCGGGTATGCCGACGGCGATTTCTCTGGCCTCGACGGACGACACCTTTGCTGACGATCTCCAGCAGTTGCTGCACTGCGGCAAAAGCTTTCGCGTTTACAGCAACCCGGATTTCATTGGCGTGCAGCTTGGCGGCGCGGTGAAAAACGTCATTGCGATTGGCGCGGGGATGTCTGACGGCATCGGTTTTGGCGCCAATGCGCGAACCGCATTGATCACCCGTGGACTGACCGAAATGTCGCGTCTTGGCGCGGCGCTGGGTGCCGATCCTGCCACCTTTATGGGGATGGCGGGTTTAGGCGATCTGGTGCTGACCTGTACCGACAACCAGTCGCGCAACCGTCGATTTGGCATGATGCTCGGCCAGGGGATGGACGTGCAGGGTGCGCAGGACAAGATTGGTCAGGTGGTGGAAGGCTACCGCAATACGAAAGAAGTTCGTGAATTGGCGCACCGTTTTGGTGTTGAGATGCCAATAACCGAGGAAATTTATCAAGTATTGTATTGCGGAAAAAATGCGCGCGAGGCAGCATTAACGTTATTAGGCCGTGCACGCAAGGATGAGCTGAGCCGCCACTAGCTGTAAGGAACTGTTGAATATAACGACCCGACCCGCGAAGAACGGGTCGGTCGTTTTGCTACCTTCTGGAGTACGCAATGCCGTGTGAAGAACTGGATATCGTCTGGAAAAACATTAAAGCGGAAGCCCGGGCACTGGCGGAATGTGAGCCTATGCTGGCCAGTTTTTACCACGCAACGCTGCTCAAGCATGAAAACCTCGGTAGCGCGCTGAGCTATATGCTGGCGAATAAGCTCGCGTCTCCAATCATGCCTGCCATTGCGATTCGCGAAGTTGTGGAAGAGGCCTACGCGGCCGATCCCGAAATGATTGCTTCGGCGGCTTGTGATATCCAGGCGGTACGCACGCGCGACCCGGCCGTCGACAAATATTCCACCCCACTTCTGTATCTGAAGGGCTTTCATGCGCTTCAGGCCTACCGCATCGGCCACTGGCTATGGCATCAGGGGCGTCAGGCGCTGGCAATCTTCCTGCAAAATCAGGTATCTGTTTCTTTCCAGGTAGATATTCATCCGGCGGCAAAAATTGGCCGTGGGATTATGCTCGATCACGCCACCGGTATTGTGGTGGGTGAAACCGCCGTGATTGAAAATGACGTCTCTATTTTGCAATCCGTTACGCTTGGCGGGACCGGTAAAGCGGGCGGCGATCGTCATCCAAAAATTCGTGAAGGGGTGATGATTGGCGCGGGCGCGAAAATTCTCGGCAACATTGAAGTCGGGCGCGGCGCGAAGATTGGCGCGGGTTCCGTCGTTTTACAACCCGTACCGCCACATACTACCGCCGCAGGCGTCCCGGCACGCATCGTTGGCAAGCCTGACAGCGATAAGCCGTCCATGGATATGGATCAGCATTTCAACGGGATACATCATACGTTCGAATACGGCGATGGCATCTGATTTCGAGCCATGCCCGGTGGCGCTGCGTTTACCGGGCCTACGTGGTATTTGTAGGCCGGATAAGGCGTCAGCCGCCATCCGACACAAATTAACTGCGTAATACCGCGCCAGAATATCCCAGTTGGCGCCAGGCTTCATACACCACCACCGACACCGCATTTGACAGGTTCATGCTACGACTGTCCGGCATCATCGGAATACGAATTTTTTGTTCGGCCGGCAGAGCGTCGAGGATACTGGCTGGCAGACCGCGTGTTTCCGGGCCAAACATAAGATAATCCCCATCCTGATAACTTACTGCGCTGTGCGCTGGCGTACCTTTGGTGGTCAGGGCAAACAGACGCTGCGGGTTTTCTGCGGCGACGAAGGCGGCGTAATCAGGGTGGCGCAGCACGGCGGTAAATTCATGGTAATCCAGGCCTGCGCGACGCAGGCGCTTGTCGTCCCAGGTAAAGCCCATTGGCTCAATAATATGCAGACGAAAGCCGGTATTGGCGCAAAGACGGATAATATTGCCGGTATTTGGCGGGATTTCTGGTTCGAATAAAACGATGTTAAGCATACTGCCCCCTTAATAACGGGGGCAGAATAGCAGAAACAGCGGGTACTATGCGACGGTCAGCGCGCGCGGTTTATAGCGTTGCAGCTTGTAAATCGTGGCCGCAGCAGCCAGCAGCGCGGGAAGGCTAAGGAACATTAAGATACTATCAGCCTGCCATTGCAGGGAAAGCAACTGGGCGCTCATCATCGTTCCGGCCACACCGCCGAATCGACCCACGCCCTGCATCCACGCAATACCCGTCGCGCGGCAGTGGGTAGGATAGAACGTTGCGGCCAGCGTCTGCAGCCCGGACTGCGCACCGTTCATGGTAATCCCCATCAGGAAAATCAGTGCGCCGAACAGGATGATATGGTTATGCTCAAACCCGAGGGCGAGGGCAAACAGCATCGTCAGAATAAAGCCGAGTGATACCACTTTATGTGCTTCCCAGCGATCCATTAACCAACCGGCCAGCAGGATCCCGGCCGTACCGCCGAAGGTAAACAGCGAAGTTAACCAGGCCGATTCCGCCAGTGGATAGCCCATGCCCAACATCAGAGTGGGCATCCAGCTCAGCAGTACGTAATAGATAACCAGTCCCATAAAGTAGGTCAGCCACAGCATCAGCGTGCCAGGCAGCCAGGGCATACTGAACAACTGCGCTACGCTGCCTTTTTTGACCGTAACCTTGTCTTCATCCAGATAAAACTGGGTGACCTTTTCCAGACTGCCTGACATAAATCGTTGGGCAATACGTTTCACCTGCGCAACGCTTTTGCCACGGTGCACCAAATACTTAACCGACTCCGGCAGGAACAGCACCAACAGCACGGTGAGAGTCAGTGGGGCGATTGCGCCAGCGAGCAGCACGCTGTGCCAGCCGTAGTTGGGGATCAGCCAGGACGAGATGACGCCACCGCCCGCAGCCCCTAATGGAAAGCCGCAATACATGGTGTTTATTGCCATCGAACGGCAGCGTTTGGGCGCAAATTCTGACACCAGGGTAATGGCATTGGGCATTGCAGCGCCGAGTCCAAGCCCGGTGAGGAAGCGCCAGAACGTTAACATATTCAGCGTCTGTGCATAGGCGGTGCCGAGACTGGCGAGGCCAAAGAACAGGCAGGAAAAGACCAGTACGCGCTTACGGCCCATCCGATCGGAAATCGGTCCGGCCAATAATGCGCCAAATGAGAGACCCAATAATGCGGCGCTTAAAACAGGCCCGAGATCCTGCTTCTGGATGCCCCAGTCAGCAGAGAGCGTGGGCGCAATATAACCCATCGCCGCCGTATCGAAGCCGTCAATGGCTAACACCAGAAAGCCCAGGACAATAATCACCCAATGAAAGCGTGAAAAAGGACTGTCGTCTATCGCCTGCTGGATATTCACTTTACCGGAATAAGCCATGTCACCCTCGCCCGTTATGATGGTTGTTATCTACCCGTCATACTTCAAGCTGCATGTGCGTTGGCTTTCCTCGCTCACCCCGGTCACGTACTTATGTACGCTCCTGAGATTCGCTGCGTTGCCGCCTTCCTGCAGCTCGAATTATTTGGGTATCTGTATAAAATGCCCTTGTATTAGCTTGTATATACATTTGGCAGGTGGATAAAAAGTTGTCAAATATATTGGTTGCAAATGTTAACTAGTCGTTATTTTTGCATAAAAAATGGCCGGACTGAGAACAGGCCGACCATGCAGAAAACGCGATTTTACGGGGGAGAGTGTTACGCAGCGCTACCCTGGGCCAGAGGCGCTAATGCAGCAGGCAGGTTCTGACCCAGCTCCTGTACCAGCGAATCGCGGCTGATTTCGTTAATCGATTTCGCACCGGTCAGGGTCATCGCCACCTTCATCTCTTTCTCGATCAGGTTTAACAGGTTTGCCACACCGGCCTGGCCGTGGGTTGCGAGTGCGTACAGATAAGCACGCCCCAGCAGCACGCTATCCGCACCCAGTGCAATCATGCGCACAACGTCCAGACCGTTACGGATCCCGCTGTCTGCCAGAATGGTGATGTCGCCTTTCACCGCATCGGCAATGGCGGGTAGCGCGCGAGCAGAAGACAGCACGCCATCTAACTGGCGGCCACCGTGGTTAGAAACGACAATGCCATCCGCGCCGAAACGGACGGCATCGCGGGCATCTTCCGGATCGAGGATCCCTTTGATCACCATCGGGCCATCCCAGAATTCGCGGATCCACTCAAGGTCTTTCCACGAAATTGACGGATCGAAGTTATTCGCCAGCCAGCCAATGTAATCCTCAAGGCCGGTAGGTTTGCCAAGATAGGTTGAGATATTGCCTAAGTCATGTGGGCGACCATTCAGGCCCACGTCCCATGCCCACTGCGGATGCGTAACCGCTTGCCAGTAACGACGCAGCGCGGCGTTGGGACCGCTCATACCGGAATGGGCGTCACGGTAGCGTGCGCCCGGCGTAGGCATATCGACGGTAAAGACCAACGTGGAGCAGCCCGCCGCTTTGGCGCGTTCCAGCGCGTTGCGCATAAAACCACGATCGCGCAGAACATATAACTGGAACCACATCGGACGCTTGATGGTCGGAGCGACTTCTTCAATTGGACATACGGAAACCGTGGAAAGCGTAAACGGAATGCCTTTGGCGTCAGCGGCAGCGGCGGCCTGCACTTCTCCCCGACGCGCATACATTCCGCACAGGCCGACAGGCGCGAGGGCCACGGGCATGGAGAGCGTTTCGTTGAACAGCTTTGTCTCGAGGCTCAGATCGGACATATTCTTCAGCACACGCTGGCGCAGCGCCACTTCTGACAGGTCTTCGACGTTACGGCGCAGAGTGCGCTCGGCATATGCGCCGCCGTCAATGTAGTGGAACAAGAACGGGGGCAAAATACGTTGGGCGGCGGCGCGATAGTCGCTGGCGGCTGAAATAATCATGTGTTGTTCTCCCTGCTATTCTCACCAGGGTCACCGGGCAGGCGGGTGATACGCGCCTGGCGGGCCTGATCTTCATCAAATTGTTTAATCGTGGTGTGGACAAAGCTGAGGTGCGCCATCATGGCCTTACGTGCGCCATCGGCATCACCGGCGACAATGGCGTCCAGCACGGCCTGATGTTGTTCTGTAAGCTGTGAAAATACGGGCGGCACAAGGTACATACGTTGGCGGCTCTGTTTAACCGAAGACTGCAATACGTCGAAGAAACCGCGCATGGTCTGTAACAGCACCACGTTATGCGAGGCTTCCGCAATGGCGAGATGAAAGCGCACGTCCGCTTGCGAAGCGAGATCCGGATCTTCGCTCTGCGTGGCCTCGAAACAGAGTCTGATCTTCTCTTTGTCGGCGCTGGTGGCCCGCATGGCTGCGTGCCAGGCGGTACTGGCTTCAATGGCGTGGCGGGCTTCCAGAATATCGAAGCTGTAATCAGGATCGTCCGCCATCAAGGATTTCAGCGGCTGAACGATGTTTTGTTCAGACCAGGCTTCATGCTGCCAGCGAACAAACGTCCCGCCGCCGCGACGGCTGATTAACACGCCTTCACTCACCAGCTTTGCTAACGCCTCGCGCAGCGAGTTGCGCGATACGCCGAGCTGTACGGCCAACTGGCGCTCAGCGGGCAACTTCATGCCCGCCTCCAGCTGTTGTTCTTCAATCAGCGCCCGCACACGAGAAGCGACTTCGTCGGACAGGCGTCTGGGCATCACAATCATGGAATCATCCAGGTTAAGACATAGGCCTGCAGGGTGGTAATCACTCCCACCATGCAGGTGAAAATCAGGCTATGTTTCACGGTAAAGCGGAACAGATCAGACTCTTTCCCCACTAATCCCACTGCCGCGCAGGCGATAGCGATAGACTGTGGAGAGATCATCTTGCCGGTCACGCCGCCGGTGGTATTTGCCGCCACCATCAGCACATCCGAAACGCCGATTTGCTGAGCCGCGGTGGCCTGCAGGGCGGCAAACAGGGCGTTAGATGAGGTATCGGACCCGGTCAGGAATACCCCCAGCCAGCCGAGGAACGGCGAGAAGAAAGTAAACGCGCTGCCGGTGTGCGCCAGGGCCAACGCCAGGGTTGATGAAAGCCCCGAGTAGTTAGAGATAAATGCGAATGCCAGCACCATCCCGATGGAATAGATCGGTAGCGCCAGATCTTTCAGCGTGTTGCCAAAGGTCTGCAGCGCAGCGGACGGCTTCATCTTCAGCCAGACGATAGACAGCAGGGCGGCAAACAGAATCGCGGTACCGGTCGCGGAGAACCAGTCAAATTTGTACACTGCCGCGTAGGCTGTGGCTTCGTGTACGACTGGCGGCATGCGGGCTACCAGCTTGTCGAGGAACGGAACCGGAACATTCACTACCCAGTGGTACATTGCGCCACCCGGCGCAAACAGCGCTTTAAACGGTGGTATGCTCCACAGCGTGACGGTGGCTGTCAGGAACAGGAATGGGGACCAGGCGCGGATGATTTGCCCCGCAGTGTAGCGGGTGCGCGACAGGTCCATATCGACCTGCGAAGCGCCCATGTCGCCGAAGCGGAAGATACGTACCGGCTGCCAGCGTTTCAGGAACAGCGTCAGACACACCAGTGAGACCAGCGAAGAGATAATGTCCGGCAGTTCCGGCCCAATAAAGTTCGAGCTGAGGTATTGGGCGATAGCAAACGAGCCGCCAGCGACCATTACCGCAGGCCAGGTTTCTTTCACGCCGCGCCAGCCATCCATAATCGCCATAATCCAGAACAGCACGATAATCGTCAGGAACGGCAACTGACGACCGACCATCTGGCCAATCTCAAAGCTGTCCAGTCCGGTAACCTGGCCGGCAACCAGAATCGGAATGCCCATTGCGCCAAAGGCGACCGGCGCGGTATTCACGATCAGGCACAACCCCGCCGCATACAGCGGGTTAAAGCCAAGCCCCACCAGCAGCGCGGCGGTAATGGCGACCGGCGCGCCAAAGCCAGCTGCACCTTCAAGGAATGCCCCAAAGGAGAAACCAACGATCAGCATTTGCAGACGCTGGTCTGGGGTAATGGAGAGTATTGATGAACGGATGATGTCGAACTGCCCGGTTTTTACCGAGATTTTATAGACGAATACCGCTGCGATGATTATCCAGGCAATCGGCCACAGACCATAAAAGAAGCCGTACACCACCGAGGCCAGAGCGTGATCGACCGGCATTTTGTAGAACAGTAGGGCGACAGCCAGAGCAATCACCACCGTCCATGACGCCGCAACATAGCCTTTCAGCTTGAGCTTAATCAGGGCGAAGAAAAAGAACAGGATTGGGAGCGATGCGATCAGACTGGAAAGCCAGATGTTACCGGCTGGATCGTAGTTCTGTTGCCAGAGATTCATTGCAGGTCTCCTGGGGGCCTCAGACATAATGAAATGAGTCTTTGCTCATCTCTTCGTCACATTATGTGTAAAAGTGGCCCTGCCAATATTGTTGTGTAGGGGTAATGACAATGAATGGTTAATCAGATGTTATTTATTGGCAACGGTATTGTACGCGAATTTTAATGAAATGTGAGGTGATGGTAGGATCTGGTTATAATTGGTAGGGCCAATTGGCGGTGCGGGAAAGACCGGGCAAACGGATGTTGCCCGGCAGGAGATCAGAACTCGGTTTTTGCGAAGCCTGTCATCTCTTTCAGGCCCATTTCACGGCCAAGTTCGGTCATCGGGTGGACGACAATCAGACCACGCACGCTTTTCTTCAGCTTGCCCATGTCGGCCTGTTCTTTTTTGGTAATGGCGCGGCGAAAGGGAAGTTTCGTGAGCTTGTGCGCTTCTTTGCTCAGCTTCTGGCCGTGTACTTCACGCAGGCGCGCGATCTCGGCTTCCAGGGTTTCTTTCTCTTTTTCCAGCTCGGCATATTTGTCTGCGGCTTCAACCAGCGACAGGTCAGCCTGCTGGTGGCGGATAGCGTCCAGGCGATCGCTCAGGCGTTTAATTTCGTTTTTTTCGACTTCTTTCATAGGATAGCTTCTGATAAAAAATAGAATGTATATCCTATAGTATGCGCGCAGAGCGGGATTCTTCACAACAAATCGAAGATAAATAATCAAATGCCGCAAGTATTAATCAGCTAATGATAATATTACGCTTTTGATTAATAAGGAATTTTAAGCAATAAGATCGGCGATGGCGCTTTCTGTTGGCGGGTTGATAGCGAAGCACGTTTTCCTCAATATAATTGCCCAACCGATCCTAAACTTAAATGATCAACCGCGCAGGCTAAGCGTGGTTAATACATGGAGGAGGGAAGATTATGGCGAAAATAGGTGAGAATGTTTCGGTCCTTATTGATAAGACTGTTGATTTCATGGCCTCAAGCCAGGCTTTTCGTGAGTATCTGAATAAAACACCGCCGCGCAACGTTGTCCCTTCTGAAATACCGCAGGAGAATGCGCAGCTGTATCTGCAACGTCTGGCGTATTATCGACAGCTTTATCGACCGCAGCAGGAAGAGAAATAAGCCTGCATGGCCTTATTTTTGAAAGGCTTTTTTTAAGCTGATTTTAGAAATCAGCTCGGTCAGGGAAAGTACCATCGTGGAGCGTACCATTTGCTGGTAGCGCTGGATTTGCATGGCGTGCAAACCTGAGTCTGAGGTATCAAACTGTGGCGGTGGCGGGAGTGCCGTCACGCAGTGAAGCTCGCCAAACGGCCCAAGAATCTCGTCGTCGGTAAACGCATACTCATTGCCGTCGTGATTCAGCTCTTCCCGCAGCGCCATCAGAAGCTCCGCATCTTCATACTCCGGGCGGCTGAGTACGCCCAGACCGTAGATTAGCTTCAAACGAACCGAAAGATCGCCTAATGGACCGTCGCCGTCGAGCAACGGTTCTACGGCATATTTCACCGCATAGTCATCTTTGCGAAATACCTGAAGCACAAGGATATTCACCGCCTCGGTGAGCAGTTCTACGGCGGTGATGAGGAAGCTGCGTACGGTTTTGCCAGCATTCAGACGCTCAAGCACACGATTTTCAAAGGCCTGCGTTTGTTCCATTATTGCCTGCATATCTGACAATCTGTCATTCGGGCGCAGGCTGACCTGCGCCACATTCTCTATCATTTGGTCGCGTTATATGCGTTAACCGCCTCCGCCACCACATCACTGTTGGCATCCAGACCGGATACCTGCGCCAGCGCGGCCTGTGGACCTTTTTCGTCAATCAGCGCGGCCAGTTCCTGTGCCTGCGGATCTTCTTCACTGCGGTAATGCATTGCAGCAGCAATACCGGTAACCAGATTAACGTGCGGTAGACCATACTCCAGCGTGCCCAGCAGCGGTTTAATCAGACGGTCGCCTGCACTCAGTTTACGCAGCGGCTGACGTCCAACGCGCTCAACATCATCTTTCAGATACGGGTTTTCAAAACGACCGAGGATCTTCTGGATATAAGCCGCGTGTTTATCGGCATCAAAACCGTAGCGTTTGATCAGTACCGCGCCGCTCTCTTCCATTGCACCTTTTACCACTGCGCGGATTTTCTCGTCGAGAATCGCGTCACGGATGGTCTGATGACCGGTCAATTTTCCGAGGTACGCGGTTATAGCATGCCCGGTGTTCAGCGTGAAGAGTTTACGTTCGACAAATGCCATCAGGTTATCAGTTAATTCCATTCCCGGGATGTTTGGCAGCTCGCCTTTGAACTGCGTTTGGTCGACAATCCACTCGCTGAATGTTTCGACGGTAACTTCCAGCGGATCGTTGGTCGCAGAAGCAGATGGCGGCACGATGCGATCCACGGCGGAATCGACAAAGCCAACATGTTCTTCAACCCAGGCTTTGTCTTCATCTGCCAGCGCGTTCATGACGTGGCCTTTCAACTGCGTGGTTCCGCGCACCATGTTTTCACAGGCGATGATATTCAGCGGGGTAGAGATGCCCTGCGCTTTGCGTTTTACCAGCCCTTTAGCGATGGCCGGAGCGATACGCTCAAGCACAACCGGACCTACGGCAGTAGTGATTAAATCAACGTGGGCAATCAGATCGACGACATCATCGCCGATGCTGCTGACGGCGTTGACGCCGGAAACGGTATCAACCTGCTCGTTTTCACCCACAACATGAACCTGATAGCTATGACGGGCATTCAGGGCATCGAGCACGACCTGGTTTACATCTGCAAACGTCAGCTGTATCCCCGCGTCCGCCAGCAGTTTGCCGATAAAGCCACGACCGATATTACCTGCGCCAAAATGTAATGCTTTCATAGTATTAACCTTCATTAATGTTTTTACCCAAGAGGGCTGGGGTGAGGGACCGCATAGCTTTCCCCTCAACCTAACCCTCTCCACAAGGGAGAGGATTTTGTAGGCCCGGTAAGCGTGAGCGCCACCGGGCAATAACGCTTACTTACGACCTGCCAGCAGTTCCAGAACTTCATCCACGCTGGTGGTATGGGCCAGACGTTCGATCACGGATTCATCATCCAGCGCGTTGGTCAGGCTGGTGATGACCTGGATGTGCTCATTGTTACGTGCGGCGATACCAATGACCAGACGGGCAATATCGTCTTCTTCTTCACCAAAGCGTACGCCTTCCGGGTACTGGCAGAACACCACGCCGGTTTTCAGCACGCGGTCTTTGGCTTCTACCGTACCGTGCGGTACTGCGATGGATTCACCGAGGTAAGTCGGCGTCAGCTTTTCGCGGTCCAGCATGGCATCGACGTATTCCGGCTCAACATAGCCGCCTTTCACCAGTTGTTCACCGGCAAAGCGAATCGCTTCTTCTTTGTTAGAGGCTTTCCGGCCAAGGAAGATATTTTCCGCACCCAGTTTGAACAGATGGGTATCACCCTCATCAAAGCTGTCTTTCAGGTGATCGCGGACTTTCTCTTCGTTCACGTTGTGGCGCTGTGCAGCGACCAGACGTTCGGTCAGGCTTGTATACAGACCGCTGTCGAGGAAGTTAGTCAGCGAGATGTGCTGTGCCTGAGGCACCTGACGCATCGCACGTTCAGTCAGGTCGCGGTGGGTAATGACCAGATCCACATCCGGCGGCAGATTGTTAATCGCGCTGTTGGTGACGGAAATCTGAGACAGACCGGCATCCTGCACTTTCTTACGCAGTACGCCTGCGCCCATGGCGCTGGAACCCATACCGGCATCGCAAGCCACGATGATTTTACGTACATGGCTCAGGTCGTTGGTCACGTCGCCAGCCGCCAGCGGAGATGCGCCTTTAGATTCCGCTTTCATGTCCTGCATACGACGGGTCGCCGCATCAATATCGTCTTCTTCTTTCACTTTGCTGGTTTTCAGCAGGATAGCTGAGACCACAAAGGAGACCGCCATGGCGGCACAGATAGCAGCGATGTTTGCGAAGTAAGCGCCTTTTGGCGTCATCGCCAGCACGGCCAGAATCGAGCCAGGAGAAGCCGGAGAGACCAGACCGCCATTCAGGATGGTCAGGGTGAATACGCCAGTCATACCGCCAAGGATAACGGCCAGAATCAGACGTGGGTTCATCAGCACGTACGGGAAGTAAATTTCGTGGATACCGCCCAGGAAGTGGATGATAGCCGCGCCGCCCGCAGACTGCTTAGCGCTGCCGCGACCAAAGAACATGTACGCCAGCAGGACGCCCATACCCGGACCTGGGTTAGCTTCAATCAGGAAGAAGATGGATTTGCCCATCTCATGGGACTGCTGAATACCCAGCGGTGAGAAAATACCGTGGTTGATGGCGTTGTTGAGGAACAGAATTTTTGCCGGTTCAACGAAGATAGACGCCAGCGGCAGCATGTCATGGACAACCATGAAGTTAACGCCTGCCGCCAGAATTTTGGACAGACCTTCAACCAATGGACCAATGCCGAGGAAAGCCAGGATGGCGAGGATCATACCGATGATGCCTGCGGAGAAGTTATTCACCAGCATCTCAAAACCGGATTTGATCTTACCGTCTACCCAGTTATCGAATTTTTTGATGCAGTAGCCGCCCAGCGGGCCTGCGATCATGGAGCCAAGGAACATCGGCATATCCGCGCCGACGATAACGCCCATGGTGGTGATAGCACCAACCACGCCGCCACGCTCGCCGCCCACCAGCTTACCACCGGTATAACCGATCAGCAGCGGCAGCAGATAGGTGATCATCGGACCGACCAGCTTCGCCAGCGTTTCGTTCGGCAACCACCCTGTCGGAATGAATAATGCGGTGATAATACCCCACGCGATAAACGCGCCGATATTTGGCATCACCATATTGCTGAGGAATCGACCAAAGCTTTGCACCTTGATCTTAATATCGGATGACATAAAAACACCCCTTCTTATGTTTGCTATCGCGCAGGCTGAAAGCCCGAGGTTTGTTAATGTAGCGGCAGGAGGTAGCCGGACCCTGTAGATACTGCGAAATCTGGCACTGAATCGTTCAACTGTCCAGTCGACGGCCTTTAATGTGATGTTTGTCACGTAAATATAGGGTGTGTGGTGTCAGTTAATGTGATTTTCATCACAAAATAACGGTACAAAAAAACATCACAGTGCAAGTAATCGCTAAAAATGGCGGTTAAATGTGATATTGTTCACGTTTTTGTATTTGCTGTTTGTTGAATTTTTGTGATGTGATTCACAAAGTATTTTTGTCTCGGTTTAACCAAATGTGATCTGCAACGGGTTCTGGAGCTCACATTTTTCTTGCCAGATAAAGCAACTTAAAACCAGAAAAAATATTTTTTTTGTGGTATGGCGAAAACCGCAAACTGCGGTTATGTTCAAAGCATCAGCCAGGATGCGTACGGCTGCCGGCATAAAAAAACTCTAATTAGCGTGAATCCGAGGCAGGTATGTTTCTAAATTATTTCGCGTTAGGCGTGCTGATCTTCGTTTTTCTGGTTCTGTTTTACGGAATCATCGCCATCCATGACATTCCCTATAACATCGCTAAAAAGCGCAACCATCCGCATGCCGACGCTATCCATACGGCAGGGTGGGTAAGTCTTTTTACGTTGCATGTTATTTGGCCGTTCCTGTGGATTTGGGCCACGCTCTACCAGCCCGAAAAGGGGTGGGGGATGCAGTCGCACATCACGCCGACCGGAAAGGAACCTGACCCTGAAATCGCCGTGCTGGCCGCGCGCATAGCCCAGTTGGAAAAAAAACTGGATGGGGATAAAAAAATCGATAACTCCACCTTTCCGGAGATTTAATCATGGATTTGTTAATTGTCCTGACTTATGTGGCATTCGCCTGGGCCATCTTTAAAATATTCCGTATTCCGGTAAACCAGTGGACGCTTGCCACCGCAGCATTAGGTGGGGTGTTTATTGTGGCGGGACTCATCTTATTAATGAACTATAACCATCCGTATACCTTTACGGCGCAAAAAGCGGTTATTTCAATTCCCGTCACTCCACAGGTCACAGGAATTGTTAGTGAGGTAACAGATAAAAATAATCAGCTGATTAAAAAAGGCGAAGTGTTATTTAAACTTGATCCTGTGCGTTATCAGGCGCGAGTTGACCGGCTGCAGGCCGACCTGGTCACCGCGACCCACAACATCGACAATTTGAAAGCGCAACTGTCGGAAGCGGTCGCTAATACCACTCGCGTGTCTGCTGAACGTGACCGCCTGTATAAAGATTATCAGCGCTATTTGAAGGGTAGCCAGGCGAAGGTTAACCCGTTTTCCGAAAGTGATATCGACAATGCCCGCCAGAACTATCTGGCTCAGGATGCGCTGGTAAAAGGCTCAGTAGCGGAACAGACCCAGATTCAGAGCCAGTTAGACAGTATGGTCAACGGTGAGCAATCCCAGGTCGCCTCCCTGCGCGCCCAGCTCGCCGAAGCCAAATATAATCTTGAGCAGACCGTTGTGCGTGCGCCCAGCAACGGTTACGTGACGCAGGTGCTTATTCGCCCGGGGACTTACGCCGCCGCGTTGCCTCTGCGACCTGTGATGGTATTTATTCCTGAACAAAAACGGCAAATCGTGGCGCAATTCCGCCAGAATTCACTGCTGCGTCTTGAACCGGGCGATGAAGCCGAAGTGGTATTCAACGCGCTGCCAGGCCAGGTGTTTAGCGGCAAGCTGACCAGTATCCTTCCCGTTGTGCCGGGAGGTTCTTATCAGGCGCAGGGGGCATTACAATCCTTAACAGTAGTACCGGGTACCGATGGCGTAATGGCAACCATTGAACTGGATCCGAATGCCGAGGTAGATGCGCTGCCGGACGGTATCTATGCCCAGGTGGCGGTCTATTCCGACCATTTCGCTCATGTGTCGGTGATGCGTAAAGTGCTGCTGCGCATGACCAGCTGGATGCATTACCTTTATTTGGATCATTGAGACCGTCATCACCTGCCATTTGCGCTGACCTGAGCCATACTAAGCTGTGCCCCCCAATCGTTGGGCATAGCTTTTTGTTGGCAAAAAGGACCCGGCATGAAACTCATTGGCAGCTATACCAGCCCTTTTGTGCGTAAAATTTCTATTCTGTTACTGGAAAAGGGCATCACCTTCGAATTTGTAAATGAACTCCCCTACAACGCGGATAGCGGCGTGGCGCGCTATAACCCGTTAGGAAAAGTGCCCGCGCTGGTGACTGATGAAGGCGAGTATTGGTTTGATTCTCCAATCATCGCGGAATACATAGAGCTGCTGGAAATTGCGCCAGCTATGTTGCCGCGTGAACCGCTGGCGGCGCTGAAGGTGCGTCAGTTGGAAGCGCTGGCAGACGGCATTATGGATGCCGGTTTAGTCTCGGTACGAGAACAGGCTCGCCCCGCCGCACAGCAGTCAGAAACAGAGTTGTTACGCCAGCGGGAGAAAATCACCCGCAGTCTGGATGTGCTGGAAGGCTATCTGGCGGACGGTACGCTGAAAACGGATACGGTTAACCTGGCCACCATTGCGATTGCCTGCGCTGTCGGCTATCTCAATTTCCGTCGGGTCGCGCCCGGCTGGTGTGTGGACCGCCCGCGTCTGGTCAAACTGGTGGAAACGCTCTTTCAACGCGAAAGTTTTGCCCGTACGGAACCGCCAAAGGCTTGATACACGTTATGTCCGCCTGAGCAAAGTCACGATACAATCCTTCCTATATCGATAGCCCTCTCCGCGGTGGAGAGGGCCACCAACAGCCAGGCCCTTTCATGACAACCGACATGCGTTCACTCTACAGCCAGCTTCCTGCTATCGATCGTCTATTGCGCGATAGCGCTTTCTCCGCCTTACGTGAATCCCACGGTCATACCCGGGTAGTTGACCTGCTGCGTCACATGCTCGACGAAGCCAGAGAAGCCATTCGCGACGCCCACGCGCTCCCGGCATGGTGTGAGGACTGGGCGCAAGAAGCCAGAGCCCGGCTGGAACGTGAATCGCAAAGCGCGTTGCGCCCAGTGATTAATCTGACCGGAACGGTGCTGCATACTAACCTGGGTCGTGCGTCGCAGGCCGAGGAAGCCATCGATGCGGTGGTGCAGGCGATGCGCACGCCGGTGACGCTGGAATACAGCCTGGATGATGCCGGGCGCGGACATCGGGATCGGGCGCTGGCGGATTTACTCTGTCGCCTGACGGGGGCCGAAGACGCTTGTATCGTGAATAACAATGCGGCAGCGGTTCTGCTGATGCTGGCCGCCACGGCTAACGGCAAAGAGGTGGTCGTTTCGCGCGGTGAGCTGGTGGAAATTGGCGGCGCGTTTCGTATTCCTGATGTGATGTGTCAGGCCGGATGTACGCTACGCGAAGTGGGGACCACCAACCGGACCCACGCGAAGGATTACCGTCAGGCGGTGAATGAAAATACCGGCCTGCTGATGAAGGTGCATACCAGTAATTACAGCATTGAAGGCTTTACGAAGTCGGTGGATGAGGCAGAGTTGGCCGCCATTGGCCGGGAGCTGGATGTACCTGTGGTGGCGGATCTCGGCAGCGGTTCGCTGGTCGATCTCAGTCAGTATGGTTTGCCGCAGGAGCCAATGCCGCAGCAACTGATTGCCGCAGGCGTGAGTCTGGTGAGTTTCTCTGGCGATAAACTGCTGGGTGGGCCACAGGCCGGAATTATCGTCGGTAAAAAAGAGATGATCGCCCGCTTACAGAGCCATCCGCTGAAACGTGCGTTACGGGCAGATAAAATGACGCTGGCGGCGCTGGAAGCAACGCTGCGGCTCTATCTGCATCCGGAAGCGCTGGCGGCGAAGTTGCCGACGTTACGCCAGCTCACCCGCTCGCAAGAGGCGATCCACACGCAGGCCCAGCAATTACAGGCGCAGCTTGCCGATCGTTACTGCGACGAGTTTGCTTTGAATGTGATGCCTTGCCTGTCGCAGATTGGTAGCGGTTCGTTACCTGTTGACAGGTTACCCAGCGCGGCATTGACCTTTACCCCACATGACGGGCGCGGTAGTCGCCTCGACGCGCTGGCCGCCCGCTGGCGTGCGTTGCCCGTGCCGATCATTGGGCGAATTTATGATGGCCGCATGTGGCTGGATCTGCGCTGCCTTGAAGACGAGACCCGGTTTATGGAGATGATGCTGAAATGATTATTGCAACCGCCGGACACGTTGACCACGGAAAAACAACGTTATTACAGGCAATTACGGGTGTAAATGCCGACCGTCTGCCGGAGGAAAAAAAGCGTGGCATGACCATCGATCTCGGCTATGCCTACTGGCCGCAGCCGGATGGGCAGGTGCTGGGGTTTATTGATGTTCCCGGACATGAAAAGTTTTTGTCCAACATGCTGGCGGGTGTAGGCGGTATCGACCACGCGCTGCTGGTTGTCGCCTGTGATGATGGCGTGATGGCGCAAACGCGTGAACATTTGCAAATTCTGCAACTGACGGGCAATCCGCAAATCACCGTGGCGCTCACGAAAGCCGATCGCGTGGATGAGGACCGCATCAATACGGTGCGTGAAGAGGTTCACACCACGCTGGAAAACTATGGTTTTGCCGATGCGGCTCTGTTTGTGACTGCCGCCAGTGAAGGCCGTGGGATCGAAGAACTACGCGACCATTTATTGCAATTAACCTCGCGCGAGCATGCCCGCGATCACAGCTTCCGTCTGGCGATTGACCGTGCTTTTACGGTTAAAGGCGCAGGGCTGGTGGTGACCGGGACGGCGCTCAGCGGTGAAGTGAATGTCGGTGATACGCTGTGGCTGACGGGCGTCAACAAGCCAATGCGCGTACGTAGCTTGCATGCGCAAAATCAGGCTACTGAGCATGCTCATGCCGGGCAGCGTATTGCGCTGAATATTGCCGGCGATGCGCAAAAAGAAGCGCTAAATCGCGGCGACTGGCTGCTTTCAGATGTCCCGCCAGAGGCTTTTACCCGCGTGATTGTCTCTTTAGAGCATGCCGCGCCGCTGATGCAGTGGCAACCGCTACATATTCACCACGCGGCCAGCCATGTCACCGGGCGCATCTCATTGCTTGAAGGTACGCTGGCGGAACTGGTGTTTGATACACCGTTGTGGCTCGCCGATAACGACCGCCTGGTGCTGCGCGATATTTCTGCCCGCACGACGCTGGCTGGCGCACGCGTCGTCACGCTCAACCCACCGCGCCGCGGAAAGCGTAAACCGGAATATCTGCAGTGGTTGTCGGCGCTCGAAAATGCGCACACCGACGGCGACGCCCTGGCGCTGCATCTGTCGCGCGGGGCGGTGAATATTCCTGACTTCGCCTGGGCGCGTCAGCTCAATGGTAACGGTATGCGTCCGTTGATTGAGCAACATGGTTTTATTCAGGCGGGGTATAGCCTGTTGAATGCTCCCGTTGCCGCGCGTTGGCAGCGAAAAGTCCTCGATACGCTGGCGACCTATCACGAACAGCACCGTGATGAGCCAGGGCCAGGGCGCGAACGCCTGCGTCGTATGGCGTTGCCGATGGAAGATGAAGCGCTGGTATTGCTGCTGATTGAAAAGATGCGCGAGAGCGGCGCTATCCATAGCCATCACGGTTGGCTGCATTTGCCGGATCACAAGGCGGGTTTCAGCGATGAACAGCAGGCTATCTGGCAAAAAGCAGAACCGCTTTTTGGCGATGAGCCGTGGTGGGTGCGCGACCTGGCAAAACAGACCGGGACGGATGAGCAAATGATGCGCGTGGTATTACGACAAGCGGCGCAGCAAGGCATTATTACTGCGATCGTGAAAGATCGTTATTATCGTAACGATCGCATTGTGTCTTTCGCCAATATGATCCGCGAGCTGGACCAGGAGAAAGGATCGACCTGCGCCGCCGATTTTCGCGACAGGCTTAACGTGGGGCGTAAATTGGCTATCCAGATTCTGGAATATTTTGACCGCATTGGTTTTACGCGTCGTCGCGGGAATGATCATTTATTACGCGATGCATTACTGTTTCCTGAAAAACAATGAAACAATTAATTCAGAGATTAAATGAATTAATACAAAATATATATTGATTGCAATCAGCACATTAGATTATGAACCTAATGTGCTTTTTTATTTTGAATGTGATTAAAATAACAACCGCGATCATATTTTGCTGGAAAATGCACACGTATGCTTCCTGACTCTTTAGAGTAATTAAGGATCGTACAATGGCTGCTTCAACATTTTTTATTCCTTCTGTGAATATAATCGGCGCTGATTCATTAAAAGACGCGATGAATACCATGGCTGAATATGGTTTTCGCCGCACGCTGATTGTCACGGATGCCATGTTGACCAAATTAGGTATGGCTGGCGAGATTCAAAAAGCATTACAGGAACATGATATTTTCAGCGTAATTTACGATGGTACGCATCCTAACCCGACGACCAGTAACGTAGCTGCTGGCCTGAAAATGTTGAAAGAAAACGACTGTGATAGCGTTATTTCTCTCGGCGGCGGTTCGCCACACGATTGTGCGAAAGGCATTGCGCTGGTGGCCGCTAACGGTGGCTATATCGGCGATTACGAAGGCGTTGACCGCTCTGCAAAACCGCAGTTGCCGATGATTGCCATCAACACCACGGCGGGTACGGCATCTGAAATGACCCGTTTCTGCATCATTACCGATGAAGAACGCCATATCAAAATGGCGATTGTCGACAAGCACGTCACTCCGCTGCTGTCGGTCAATGACTCCTCGCTGATGGTCGGTATGCCGAAGTCTCTGACGGCGGCTACCGGTATGGATGCGCTGACCCACGCTATCGAAGCCTACGTTTCTATTGCTGCAACCCCGATTACCGATGCGTGTGCGCTGAAAGCGGTCACCATGATTGCGGAAAATCTGCCGGTTGCCGTTGAAGATGGCAGCAATGCTCAGGCACGTGAAGCCATGGCTTACGCGCAGTTCCTCGCAGGCATGGCATTTAACAACGCCTCTCTGGGTTACGTGCACGCCATGGCGCACCAGTTGGGTGGTTTCTACGATCTGCCACACGGTGTATGTAACGCCGTGCTGCTGCCGCATGTACAGGTTTTCAATAGCAAAGTGGCTGCCGCTCGTCTGCGTGATTGCGCGGCTGCGATGGGCGTTAACGTGGCTGGACTGAGTGAAGAGCAAGGGGCGGAAGCCTGTATCGCGGCGATCCGTGAACTGGCGCAGAAAGTGAATATTCCGGCCGGTCTGCGTGAGCTGAACGTGAAGGAAGAAGATTTTGCCGTTCTGGCGACCAATGCCCTGAAAGACGCCTGTGGTTTCACTAACCCGATTCAGGCGACTCATGACGAAATCATGGCGATTTATCGCGCTGCGATGTAATTCGTGATACCTGTCGTAAAGCAGTAAAAGGCTGGCGAATTATTCGCCAGCCCCGTCTACCCTTGTAGTACCCCTACAGCAAGGAGACGGTCATGACCAATAACCCCCCTTCAACGCGTATTTATCCCGGCGAGTATGGTTACCCTCTGAAGTTAAAGGCCCGATACGATAACTTTATCGGCGGTGACTGGGTCGCGCCGGTGGACGGCGAGTATTACCAAAACCTGACGCCGGTCACCGGGCAATTGCTGTGCGAAGTGGCCTCTTCCGGTAAGAAGGATATCGATCTGGCACTGGATGCCGCGCACAAAATAAAAGATAAATGGGCGCAGACATCCGTGCAGGACAGAGCGGCGATTCTGTTTAAAATCGCCGATCGTATGGAACAAAACCTGGAACTGCTGGCGACGGCAGAAACCTGGGATAACGGTAAACCCATCCGTGAAACCAGCGCGGCAGACGTGCCGCTGGCGATTGACCATTTCCGCTATTTCGCCTCCTGTATTCGTGCGCAGGAAGGGGGAATCAGCGAGGTTGATAGTGAGACCGTGGCTTATCATTTCCATGAGCCTCTTGGCGTGGTCGGGCAAATTATCCCGTGGAACTTCCCGCTGCTAATGGCCAGTTGGAAGATGGCGCCCGCACTGGCGGCGGGTAACTGCGTGGTGCTTAAACCTGCGCGCCTGACGCCGTTGTCCGTGCTGCTGCTGATGGAGGTCATTGGCGATCTGCTCCCGCCTGGTGTCGTGAACGTGGTAAACGGCGCGGGTGGGGAAATCGGTGAATATCTGGCGACGTCTAAACGTATTGCGAAAGTGGCGTTTACCGGCTCAACGGAAGTCGGCCAGCAGATCATGCAGTATGCTACGCAGAACATTATTCCCGTCACCCTGGAGCTGGGTGGGAAATCGCCCAATATCTTCTTCGCGGACGTGATGGATGAAGAAGATGCGTTCTTTGATAAGGCGCTGGA
Organism: Citrobacter sp. W9; assembly: GCF_026719375.1. Taxonomy (NCBI): domain Bacteria; kingdom Pseudomonadati; phylum Pseudomonadota; class Gammaproteobacteria; order Enterobacterales; family Enterobacteriaceae; genus Citrobacter; species Citrobacter sp. W9. Next base: position 93,775 of record NZ_JAPPTE010000003.1, read on the forward strand.
AGGCTTTGCGCTGTTTGCCTTCAACCAGGGCGAAGTGTGTACCTGTCCGAGCCGCGCGCTGGTACAGGAATCCATTTACGAACGCTTTATGGAAAGAGCCATTCGCCGGGTAGAGAGTATCCGTAGCGGCAACCCGTTAGACAGTGTGACGCAAATGGGTGCGCAGGTGTCGCATGGTCAACTGGAAACCATTCTGAATTACATCGATATTGGTAAGAAAGAAGGGGCGGATGTCCTGACCGGTGGACGGCGTAAGCAGTTGGATGGTGAGTTAAAAGAGGGTTACTACCTCGAACCGACCATTCTGTTTGGTAAGAACAACATGCGGGTTTTCCAGGAGGAGATCTTCGGCCCGGTGCTGGCTGTTACGACCTTTAAAACCATGGACGAAGCGCTGGAAATTGCCAATGACACCCAATATGGACTTGGCGCTGGCGTCTGGAGCCGTAACGGAAATCTCGCGTACAAGATGGGCCGCGGGATTCAGGCGGGGCGTGTCTGGACCAACTGCTACCATGCTTATCCGGCACATGCGGCGTTCGGCGGCTATAAGCAGTCGGGCATTGGGCGCGAGACACACAAAATGATGCTTGAGCACTATCAGCAAACCAAATGCCTGTTGGTGAGCTACTCTGATAAACCGCTGGGGCTGTTTTAATATCCCGTCACTTACCGCCCGGTCGCATTTAGCGTACCGGGCATCAAGTTATGTCCTGCAGTTCAAAGTATGACAAGGGTACCCTATGGATTTCGTGTTGCTTCGAGGCGGCAAGAGAGGGAATCCCCAGGAGCTTACTCCGGTAGATGACTGGGGTGAGTGAACGCAGCCAACAAAGAAGCAGCTCGAAAGACGACGGGTATATATAGAAACTCATATATCGTTATATAAATAACCCCATTGCACCCAATCTGGTCATTCCACTACTATTATCAACTCTATTTTTTAAATAAATAGCAGCCAAGTTCTTTAATTTAAATCCCTGAGGCAAATATGTTCCTTGATTATTTTGCATTAGGAGTGCTTATTTTTGTATTCCTGGTCATTTTTTACGGGATTATTATTCTGCATGATATTCCCTATCTTATTGCAAAGAAACGTAACCATCCTCATGCCGATGCAATACATGTTGCGGGCTGGGTTAGCTTGTTTACCTTACATGTTATTTGGCCCTTTTTATGGATCTGGGCAACGCTTTATCGCCCGGAGCGCGGGTGGGGTATGCAGAGCGCGGATTCTTCCCTGATCCAGCTTCAGGCGCGGGTTGCCGACCTGGAAAAGAAACTGGGTGAGGTTAAGACCTCTCCGGCGGAGTAATATCGATGGATTTACTGATTGTTCTGACCTATGTGGCATGCGCATGGTCGATATTTAAAATTTTTAAAATTCCTGTAAATAAATGGACGGTACCCACTGCAGCATTGGGTGGTATTTTCATTGTTTGCGGGCTTATATTACTGATGAATTATAACCATCCGTATACCTTTAAGGCGCAAAAAGCGGTAATTTCTATTCCCGTCGTGCCGCAGGTCACGGGGGTTGTAACGGAAGTGACGGATAAGAAGAATACGCTGATCAAAAAAGGCGAAGTTCTGTTTAAACTTAATCCTGGACGTTATCAGGCGCGGGTTGATCGCCTGAAAGCCGATATTGTCACCGCTCAGCATAAAGAGCAGGCGCTGGTTGCGCAGCTAGACGAAATGAAAGCCAACACGCAACAGGCAAAGGCCACGCGTGACAAGCTGGCAAAAGATTACCAGCGCTATGCGCAGGGGAGTCAGGCGAAGGTCAACCCTTTTTCTGAACGCGATATCGATGCGGCGCGCCAAAACTATCTGGCGCAGGAAGCATCGGTGAAATCGTCTATTGCGGAGCAACAGCAAATCCAGAGCCAGTTAGACAGCCTGGTACTGGGTGAAAATTCGCAAATTGCCAGCCTGAAGGCACAACTCGCCGAAGCGGAGTTTAACCTTGACCAGACCGTGGTTCGTGCGCCCAGCGATGGTTACGTTACGCAGGTGTTGATGCGCCCCGGAACCTATGCCGCCGCGCTGCCTATGCGTCCGGTGATGGTGTTTATCCCGGAACAGAAACGGCAAATTATCGCCCAGTTCCGTCAAAACTCACTGCTGCGACTGGAGCCAGGCGATGAAGCGGAAGTGGTGTTTAACGCCCTGCCGGGGAAGGTATTTAGCGGCAAACTGGCGGCTATCAGCCCGGCTGTACCGGGTGGTACATACCAGTCGAACGGGGCGTTGCAATCCTTAAACTCTACGCCCGGTTCAGAAGGGGTGATCGCCACGATTGAGCTGAACGACAATGCGGACGTGAGCGCGTTACCTGATGGGATTTACGCCCAGGTCGCCGTTTACTCTGATCACTTCGAACATGTGTCAATCATGCGCAAAGTCTTGTTGCGGATGACCAGCTGGGTGCATTACCTGTATCTCGACCACTAGGTGCAGGCTATTTAGCTTACTCAGACAGCTGTAGCGTCTGAGTAAGCTGCTGACGTATCTCCGCTAACATTGCGTCGAGAATAAACTGTACACGCCAGGGCTGGTATTCACGCTTGCGGAAAATCGCCACTAAATCCAGCCACCATTCGTGCTGTTCGGAGAAACAGGGAACCAACAATCCGGACTGAACGTCTTTTTGTATACTCGCATAAGGCGCAAAAACAATGCCCAGATGATTACGCGCCAGCGCCAGCGCGGATTGCGTATTGTCACAGACGTAGTTTCCGGTCACCCGATAATCATGCATTTCCTTGCCGCCGGCGGAGCTGAAGCGCCAGATATTGGCATCATCAATCATCATGGAGTCGATTAAAATACAGGAATGATTTTCCAGCTCATCAGGGCTGTTAATGGGATGCTGTTTGATATATTCAGGGCTGGCAAACGCCATCACTGCATATTTGGTAATAAAGCTGGCGACCAGTGATTCATCTTTGGGATGCGCATAGGTAATTAAAACGTCACAATCATCCGGGAAATCTACACCTTCATAAAATGCTTTCCGTTCAAGATTGCAGGTTTTCAGCGAGAGAGTAATACCACCGATATCCTGAATTTTTGCAATAACATGTTGCGATAAGTAAGCAATAATTCCGGTTGGTGCATATACCGTTACCTTGCCACGTTTTTCATGCTTATAATCAGCGATGAAACTATTTAGCTGATCGTTTCTGTCCAGCATGTCATTGATGTAAGGCAGCAGCGCTACACCAAAGGGCGTCAGGGTCAACTGGCGGGTGGTGCGATCAAAGACCTTTAGCCCAACTTTTGATTCAAAATCAGCAAGGTACTTGCTGACATTAGCCTGTGCGATGCCGAGAACCGTAGCGGCATGACTGATGTTTTCACTGGCAGCAATTACCGAAATAATCTTCAGTTCCCGGTGTTTGAGTTGTAATTTGTTCATCGCCAAACCCAATATATATATGTTTGTATATATTACTATATAAATATGGAAGTTGCATCGATGAAATTGTAAGCATTATTATGCACCCGCTTTGTGGCTTATTTTAAAATGGAATGTTGGCATGTTAATTAAACGCAATATTGTGGCGCTGTTCGCCTTTTCTTTTATGGCGAGTGCAACTGCCGCAGAGTTTTCTATTGGCGGTGGCGCTGTATATAATGAATCTCCCTATCGTGGATATAATGATAATGTTCATGCAGTACCGCTTATCAGTTATGAAAGTGAATCATTTTATTTTAGGCAAACAACGTTAGGCTATATTCTTTCAAAAAGTGAAAGTAATGAATTTAGCATTACTGCTTCTTACATGCCGCTTGAGTTTGATCCCGGTGATAACGACGATCATGCGATGAAGCAACTGGACAAGCGTGATGCAACCGCGATGGCGGGTGCCGCATGGTATCACCATGAAAAATGGGGCAGCGTGAAGGTCTCTGCCGCAGCGGATGTGCTGGATAACAGCAATGGCTGGGTGGCGGAAATGTCTATGTTCCGCCAAATGCCAATGGGCAAGCTGACGCTGACGCCGGCGATTGGCGTGCTCTACTATGACGAAAACTTCAACGAATATTACTACGGCATCTCTGGCAATGAATCCCGCCGTAGTGGGTTATCAAGCTACTCCCCTGGGGACAGCTGGACACCGTATGTTGGCCTGTCCGCTAAATACGCGTTGACCAGCAACCTGACGCTGCTGGCCAGCGCCAACTATAGCGTGCTGCCGGATGACATTAAAAATAGCCCGATGGTTGATCGCGATGACAGCTTTACCTTGATGTCCGGTCTGACCTGGCGTTTCTGATTCTCACCCGTTTGTCCTCAGGGAGGAGGGCAATCTTTTCATGATGCCTTGACGGATGGGGCTAACTGCCGCCATCCATCGTCATCATTACTGCTCGTTTATCCAGATTCGCATTTCGCCTTCACCACGGTTTGCCCAGCTAAACCACGGAATGAACGTCAGCGTATGCGCCTGACATGCTACTGTCCGTAATAGGCATTCGCGCCGTGTTTACGCAGATAGTGTTTATCCAGCAACTCAGGCTGCATATCCGGTAACTGTGGGGCCAACTGGCGTGAGAACAGTCCCATATAGGCGCACTCCTCTAGTACCACGGCGTTATGCACAGCATCCGCGGCGTTTTTACCCCAGGCGAACGGGCCGTGTGAATGCACCAGTACCGCCGGAACCTGCATCGGGTTCAGGTCCCGTTGCTCAAACGTTTTAATGATGACTTCGCCGGTCTGGTATTCATATTCACCGTTGATCTCTTCCACGGTCATCAGTCGGGTGCATGGGATAGTGCCGTAAAAGTAATCGGCATGCGTGGTACCCCATGCCGGGAGATCAAGACCTGCTTGCGACCAGATTGTCGCGTGGCGTGAGTGCGTGTGCACAATGCCGCCGATCTCAGGGTAACGGCGATACAGCGCCAGATGGGTTGGCGTGTCAGACGAGGGTTTTTTACTGCCTTCAACCACGTTGCCGCTGGCGATATCCACCACCACCATATCGTCGGCGGTCATCACGTCATATTCCACGCCGGATGGCTTGATAACCATCAGTTTGCGTGTTTCATCCACTGCGCTGACGTTACCCCAGGTAAAGGTGACTAAACCATGTGCCGGCAGCGCCATATTCGCTGCCAACACCTCGGCTTTCAGTTGTTCTAACATGGGAAACCTCCTTCCTGCATACGGTCTTCTATCCAGCGTCGGGCCTGGATAATTTCCAGCACCGGTTCTTTTGCTTTTTCCGTCCACATTTCAATCAGAAACGATCCGCGATAGTTCAGCTCATGCAGCGTTTTGAAGATGCCCACAAAGTCCACGCATCCTTCGCCAAAGGGTACATCGCGAAACTGGCCCGGATGAGTTTCGGTTACCGGCAGCGTGTCCTTCAGATGGATAGCGGCGATACGGTCGATGCCCAACGTCAATTCAGCTTTGACGTCGTTACCCCAGGCGCTGAGGTTGCCCACGTCCGGGTAGACGGTGAACCACGGCGATGAGAGCATTTCATCCCACTTTTTCCACTTGCTGATCGAGTTCATAAATGCGGTATCCATGATTTCTACCGCCAGCATCACCTGCGCGGCGGCGGCTTGCTCAACTGCCCATGCCAGCCCCTCGGCAAAGCGCTGCTGTGTACCTTCGTCATGTTCTTCGTAATAGACGTCGTAACCGGCCAGTTGAATGGTACGAATACCTAAATCCCGGGCCAGGCGGATGGCTTTGGTCATGATGTCGCTTGCCCGGGCGCGGACGGCTTCATCGCGACTGCCAAAGGGAAAGCGGCGGTGGGCTGACAGGCACATGGAGGGAATGGCCACGCCGGTTTCCAGCATCGCGCTCACCAGCGATGCACGCTGGGCAGGAGTCCAGTCAAGGCGAGACAGACGTTCATCGGTTTCATCTACCGACATTTCAACGAAATCAAAACCGCAGCTTTTCGCCAGCACCAGCCGTTCCGGCCAGGTGAGGTCTTTCGCCAGCGCTTTTTCATAGATACCTAACGGATGGTTACGCATACTGTGCTCCCCAGATGGCGTCGATTTGCGCATGGAATTCGGCGGCCACCTGCGCCGGGTTTTGTGCTCCCGCCAGCGCGCGTCCGGCGATAAAGGCTTTGACGTTGATGTCGCGAAACAGCGGCAGGTCGGCGGGCGTAATACCACCGGTAATCGACAGCTCCAGACCAATATCGGAAAGCGCCTTCATCCGCGCCAGATCTACTTCCCCCCACTGTTGACCGCTGGCCTGCGCATCGCGTCCACGGTGATAAATCGCCTGGCGAACCCCGACGCGATACCAGTCGCGGGCATCATCCAGGGTCCAGTTGCCGAACAGTTCCATCTGAATTTCACCGCCGCAGGACTGTGCGACGCTATGACCTTTTTCTACGGTAGCGAGGGGCGCGGCGCAGATGATGGTCATCCAGTTGGCGCCTGCGCCAAACGCTTGCTGGGCGAGGGTTTCACCTGCGTCGGCCACCTTCCAGTCGGCGACGATAATTTTATTTGGGCACTGAGCGCGTAGCGCTTTCACCGCGCCCAGACCTTCGGTTAAACAGAGAATCGTGCCGGCCTCAACGATATCGACACTTTCCTGTAACAGAGCGACATCGCGTTGGGCCGCTTGCAGATTCGTGTGGTCAAGCGCCAGTTGCAGTAATGGTCGACTCATTATTCGTGCTCCTTAATACGGGCGTGATAGCCCTGCAGTGCGGTAATTAAATTCTGGTATTGGCGGTATTTGCGCTGATAGTTCGCATGCGCCGCGGCGTCCGGCAACAGGGTGCGTACCGGATGCTGTAAGCTGCGCTGGGCATCGTTGAAATTGTGATAAACACCGGTGCCGACGCGGGCAGCGAGCGCTGCGCCAAAGCAGCCGGTCTCTTCAACCTGCGGCAGTTCGATACGTAAACCGCTGACGTCCGCCAGCATTTGCATCCAGACGTTGGAGTGCGCCGGACCACCGGTAACGCGCAGGGTATGCGCCTGCGTAAAACGTTCGCGCATGCGGTTGAGATGGGTCATATGGCTGAAAACCACGCCTTCGTAGATGGCTTGCAATAAGTGGGCGCGAGTGTGTAAAGCCTGCATGCCATAAAAACCGCTGGTCATCTCCAGCCCGGCGTTACTGCCATACAAAAAAGGCAGGAACAAAAGATTGCTACTGGCTTTCGGCAAGCTGGCAACGGCCTGGTTGACCTCATCAAAAGAGAGTTCGCCCCATTGGGCGGTAAACCACTCCAGATTGCCGGAAGAGGTCGGGCTGGCTTCGTGAACGATGTACTGCCCGTCATTGACATAGCGGCCATAGACGTAAGGATGCGCTTCGTGGTCGCGCAGGCCGTGAGCGATCCCGCTGGTGACAGCCCAGGTCCCCATCACCGCGTTGAGGGTGTGTTCATCTTCGATCCCGGCGCAGAGTGCGGTGGAAACCACATCAAACAGACCGCCGACGACGGGTGTACCCGCCGCCAGACCGGTTATGGCAGCCGTTTGAGCGGTGATTTCCCCGCATATTTCTGCTGAACCGACAATGGGCGGTAGCGCATTGTCGACTTCACTGATGCCCAGCCACTGGGTCAGACGCGGGTCGTACTGACCTGTCGTCATGTTGTAGAGATTTGACTCGGAGATGTTGCTCTCTTCGCAGCCTTTCACGCCGGTTAAACACCAGCGCAGGTAGTCATGGCCCATCATGACGCAGCCGATTTGCGCGTAGCGTTGCGGTTCATTTTCTTTCACCCAGCGCAGGAGGGATGCGGGATGTCCGGTCCACAATGTCTGGCGGGTGATCGGGTAAAGCTGTGCGGGGATCCCATCCTGCTGCCAGCGCTGAACGATGTCCATCGCCCGTCGGTCGGAAGAGAGAATGGCATTGCCCAGCGGCTCATCCTGTTTATCAAGAAGGAACAGTCCCTTGCCCTGAGCGGAGATACCGACGCCTTTGATTTGTTCACCGGATACGCCGGTGCGTTTCAACAGCCCGGCAATGGTGGCGATACACTGTTGCCACAGTTGGCGCATATCGCGTTCGGCGTAACCCGGTAATGGCGATACGGTCTGCAACGATTGACGGTTAATTCCATGCTCATGACCTTTGGCATCATACAAACCGGCTTTCAGATACGTACCGCCACAATCGATCCCCAGCCAAAAGGTCTCTCTATCACTCATCTTTGTTATCTCATTTTTGCCGGATGGCGCTGTGCGTATCCGGCCTTGGGTATTTATTGGTTTTGTAGGCCCGGTAAGCGCAGCGCCCCCGGGCATTGTTTCAGGCTGTGCGTTTATGTGGATTCAGTGTCTTTAGCGGAGCTGCGCCAGCATCACATTTCGCCGGCAGCAGCAGCGCCATCAGCGCGGCCAGAGCCAGTGAGACGGCCAGGCAGTAAACGCCAGCATCTTTGCTGTACAGGGTGATAAGTACGCCGACCGCGTAAGGACCGCAGAAACCGCCAAGGTTCCCCAACGCATTGATGACCCCACGTGCGCCACCGGCCATTTCCGCGCTGAACAAACGTGCCGGAATAGTCCAGAACACCCCCGCGGCTGATTGCAGGAAGAATCCGCAGCCAACCAGCGCGGCATAAGCCAGCCAGACGTTATTTTTCAGCGCTACAGAGAGGAACATGCACAGGGCAAAGCCAATCAGCGGCAGGCAGACGAACAGCTTGCGTTTACCAGTCCGGTCAGAGAGGGAAGAGAACAGGAACATCCCGGCAATCGCGCCGACGTACGGCAGAATAGCGAGCATGCCAACTTGCCCCATGCTGCTGTGGGTCAACTCTTTGAGGATGGTCGGCAGCCACAGGGTGTAACCATAAATCCCGGTCTGATAGAAGAAGTTCAGGGCGATAAGCTGCCACATGGTTTTGTCGGACAACACCGCGCCCAGAGAGGCATTTTTGACCTCTGTTCCAGCAATCGCTTTTTGCTCGGCGGCCAGGGTTTCTACCAGGTAATTTTTCTCCGCCTCAGAGATCCAGCGCGCTTCCTGCGGACGGTCGTAAACGGTATAGGCCCACAGCACCAGAACGACGACGGAGAGTAAACCTTCAATGATGAACAGCCAGCGCCAGTCGAGAACGGTGATTATCCAGCCCGAGAGCGGGGCGGTAATGATCCCGGCAATAGGCACAAACATAATCACAATCGCATTGGCGCGACCGCGTTCGGCGTCGGGGAACCAGTTACTGATCATCGTCAGCACCACCGGCAGCATGCCGCCTTCGGCCACGCCGAGTAAGAAACGCAAAACCAGCAGTTGATACTGATTAGTGATCAATCCCGTCAGAACGGAAATAACCGCCCAGGCAACCAGCGACCAGCCGATAAATTTCTTGCCGCTGCCGTGTACGGCAATTTTTCCGCCGGGAACCTGTAAAAACAGATAACCGATGAAGAAAATTCCCCCGGCCAGACCGGCCATGGTGGCGGAAATACCTAATTCCTCATCCATACCGCCGGGCATCGCAAATGCGATATTAACGCGGTCCATATAAGAGATAATACAAGCGATCAGAATCGGGGGAATAATCCGCAGCCAGCGCTGACGGGGTATATCTTTGAGTGTAGGGCGAGAGGTCATGTTCATATTAATATTCTCGTAGAGTAGTATGTTATTTTTATAGTTTTGCTTTGTTTAATGCAGCGATGCCGTCGCGTAATATCGCTACGCGATGGTTCACATCTGCATTGGCATTTATTTCCAGCAATTTAATACCGGCAAATTGCAATAGATCGGTTCCTGCACAGGTGAATAATTCGCGGGCATGATCGGCGGTCATCAGGCTCTGCGGGCAGAAAGGAGCAAACGGCGCGTGCAGGTCCTGCCACTCGCCGTATTCTCCTGTAATCGTCGTGCCGGAGAACATCAGCGCGCCCAGTTTCCCGGCCCGTTGGACCTGTTGCGTGTGGGCCAGCGGTAGGGCGAGGTCCTGTCCTTCAATCGCCGATCGCGCCCAGTTAATACACACGCTGATATCGTAACCGGCGATCGCGTCCAGTACGTTTTCTAACGGCAAAAATCCTTTGCGTGGCGCGGGGCCAGTCATAGCATCGCAATGTTCCAGCACCAGATCGCAGGACCAGTCCCAACGGGTAATTTCCTGGAGCGAACGGGCAAACGCGTCGGTGGCCTGAGCGACATTGGGGTTGCTTGCCAGCGGAGCGGCATGCAGTTCAAGGGCGATTATTTTCCCGGCGCTGGCCGCATTAATACGGTTGATTTTCTGGTGCAGATGGCGGTAATACGTCACACAGGCCTGACGCTGCTCTTCGTCGCTGGAGGCCAGCCCAAAACCGCTATTGATGCCGCGACGGCGCATGGTCTCCATAATCGCTGTGACCACGATTTGCCACTCGCCTGGCGTATGGCGCAATAACCACTCGTCACCTAACGGATGCAGATGCTCAAGGCAGGGCTGCTCCAGTCCGCGAATATCCGGGGTATCGGAGAGTTGACGCCAGAATTCCTTCTCTTCCTCTTCACTCTTTTGGTGAAATGAGGGTGCACAAGGGTACGCACCGATAATATAACCGGTAGTGTTAGCTTTCATTTTTGTGCTCCTTTTATAAAACTGAAATAGCAACCTTCACGACTATTTTGCGGATCGGCGTGGCGACAGTTTTATGACATGCGGGGCGATGAACATCCTGCGGGAAAAATATGGCGTAACTTCCCGGAATCATTTCAATAAAAGATTCATGTTCGCTGGTGTGATAAAAAATAATATCGCGCTGTGCTAATAACGATTCGCTGATTTCGTTATTTCCGGTATCAATGGCGATACCGATTTTTTCTTCACCCCAGGCTAAAAACTGAATATCCAGATAGCGACGATGTACTTCAGGGCGATTTTCGGCAGCGTCACGCGTGGTTAAATCGATAATCTGCGCGAAGATATTTTTACCCTCGATCTCCACCACGCCCGGCTCAAGTTTGCGGAAATCCGTGGTGCGCAGGAAGTCGAGCGCTCTTTCAATCGCCTCGGGCAAACGACACGGATTAGGCTGTGAGATATGTCCAAAGATCATGGGGTTGCTCCTTACAGCGTCTGAATTTTTGCCCAGACGCTGTCATCAACGGTGATGCCGTTACGGCGATTTTCTTCCAGTAGCTTTGTAAACTCGTGGCCAGGCAGACGAACAGGCGTGTTTTCATCAGCGCGTTCGGCGGTGGTGATGAAATCCATAATCCGCTGGAGTTTCGCATCGCGCGTGGCGCCATCGATCAACTTATCCACTTCAATGGCGATGAAAATCTGCGAAACGCCATATTCGTCGCTGTTATCCTGAGTGACCTCCGCAACAGAAGAGCCGTCAGAAAGCAGGGTGGCGATCATATCCAGCACAATCGACAGACCTGAACCTTTCCAGTAACCCATTGGCAGAATGCGACGATTTTTTTCGATAACGCCAGGCTCTTTGGTGAGATTACCTTCATCGTCAAAGCCACCGTCTACCGGCAGTTCGCGACCGGCCAGGCGATTCACTTCCAGCATGCCGTAGGAGAACATCGACATCGACATATCAACCATGGTGATTGGCGTGGAGGGGATCGCGACAATCAGCGGGTTAGTACCAATGCGGCACTCCTTCGAACCCCACGGCGGCATGACGGCAATTGAGTTGGTCCAGCAGATACCAATGTACCCTTTCTCCGCGGCCTGCCAGCCATAGCTGCCGCCACGCATCCAGTGGTTGGCGTTACGCAGCGCCACCAGACCAATACCGTGATCGGAGGCCAATTCAATGGCTCGGTCCATCATCTTTTTCGCCGTCAGGTTGCCGATCGAACGCCGGGCATCCCATTGCTCAATCGCCCCCAGGCTGGTGATGCGCTGTGGTTTGGCTTCAGGAATGATGTCGCCGTTATCCAGTTGCTGAATGAAGCGGGGAAAACGGTTGACGCCATGCGAATAGACGCCGGATTCGGTGGTGCGCGCGAACATTTCTGCACAGGCATCGGCGGTTTCAACGGCGATACCGCGTGCCAGCAGTACCCGATTGAACGCATCTTTTAACTGTTCAAAGGTGACTTTCATTCCTGTTTCCTTGTTTAAATTTGATCGCTTTTTTATCTCTAAATTTCACTATGCGAAATCTGATTTCAAATATAGCGATCAAAATTTAACAGATCAACGGGGTGGCCTGTTTTTTAAAATCTGCAAAATCAAACAGTTGTGTTTTTTCGGTTCAGATCGTGAACTGAAACACACTTTGCGCTACCATCAGAGCGCGACGAAAAGGGGAGCGGAAAAAATGGGCACAAAAGAGAGTGAAATGACGCAAGACAAAGAGAGGCCAGCCGGAAGTCAGAGCCTGTTCCGTGGTTTGATGTTGATTGAGATCCTGAGCAACTATCCGAATGGGTGCCCGCTGGCCCACCTGTCTGAACTGGCGGGGCTGAACAAAAGTACCGTGCATCGACTCTTGCAAGGATTGCAATCCTGCGGCTATGTCACACCCGCACCCGCTGCGGGCAGCTATCGGCTGACCACTAAATTTATCGCCGTTGGGCAGAAGGCGCTGTCGTCACTGAATATCATCCATGTCGCCGCGCCGCACCTTGAAGCGCTGAATATTGCCACCGGCGAAACCATCAACTTCTCCAGCCGTGAAGATGACCACGCTATTTTGATCTATAAGCTCGAGCCGACGACGGGCATGCTGCGTACCCGCGCCTATATCGGCCAGCATATGCCGCTGTACTGCTCCGCGATGGGCAAAATCTATATGGCGTTTGGACATGCGGATTACGTGGCGTCCTACTGGGAGAGTCATCAGGATCTGATTCAGCCGCTGACCCGCAATACCATCACTGGTTTACCGGCGATGTACGATGAACTGGCGCAAATCCGCGAAAGCAGTATGGCGATGGATCGGGAAGAGAACGAGTTGGGGGTTTCCTGTATTGCCGTACCGGTGTTTGATATTCACGGTCGGGTGCCATATTCGGTGTCGATTTCACTTTCTACCTCGCGTCTGAAGCAGGTAGGGGAAAAGAATTTACTCAAGCCGCTACGCGAAACGGCTCAGGCAATTTCCAATGAGCTGGGCTTTACCGTTCGCGATTAGGCGCATGCCCGGCGTCGTTCAGTCACCTGACAAAATTTAACCGTTTCCCCTGTCCGATCAAGGCAGCAGGGAGTCTCTCTCTGGCAATCTGTGGTTTTCACTCTGACGGAGGGGGCAATGAACGAGTTTATTATGGCGGATGCGGCAAAATGTATTGGGTGTCGTACCTGCGAAGTTGCCTGCGTTGTCGCACATCAGGAAAATCAGGATTGCGCATCGGTCTCCTCTGAGGCGTTTATCCCGCGGATTCGGGTGATTAAAGACGACGCCTTTACGACGGCAGTTGCCTGTCATCAGTGCGAAGATGCTCCCTGCGCTAACGTGTGCCCAACCCACGCAATTCGTCGTGAACATGGACATATCTTCGTTGAACAGGCGCAGTGTATTGGCTGTAAAAGCTGCATGATCGCGTGTCCGTTTGGGGCGATGAACATTGTCGCACGAATGTCACGGGCGCAGGCGATAAAATGTGATTTGTGCTGGCATCGCGAGACGGGACCCGCATGTGTAGAAGCCTGCCCGACCAGTGCCTTGCAGTGTATTGATGCTGTCAGTATGCAGCGACAGCGTCTGCGTTCGCTGCCGCTGTGAAGCGACCCGACCCGCGCTCGGGTCGGGATTTGCGTTAGCCTTCCAGCCAGGCGCGCTCGATCTCTTCCGCCAGAATCTTCACGCCAGCCTCGATTTTCTCGGGCTCCGGAACGTAATTCATGCGCATGCACTGATGGGTATGCGGCCAGGGTTTATCCAGCCCCGGGAAGAAGTAGTCACCGGGAACCATCAGTACGCCGCGCGCTTTCAGGCGCTGATACAGCAGCTCGGTGGTGATCGGCAAATCTTTAAACCATAACCACAGGAAAATCGCCCCTTCTGGTTTGTGAATGAGGCAGCGATCTTCAGGTAAATAGCGGCGAATGATCGCAATTGTCTGCTGAACGCGCTGGTAATAAAACGGTTTGATCACCGTCTCAGAAAGGCGCAGAAGATCATTACGTTTAATCATTTCGCACATCATCGCCGGTCCCATTCCGCCGGGCGCAAGGCTGATAATGCCATTCATATTGGTGATGGCGGTGATGATCTTTTCATTGGCGATAATGATGCCGCAGCGGGAGCCTGGCAGACCCAGCTTAGAAAGGCTCATGCACAGCACAATGTTTGGGTTCCACAGCGGCCGGGCTTCGCTAAAAATGATGCCTGGGAACGGTACGCCATACGCGTTATCGATCACCAACGGGATACCGTGCTGGTTGGCCAGCCGATCCAGCTTCATCAGTTCTTCGTCGGTGATCACGTTGCCTGTCGGGTTAGTCGGGCGCGACACGCAGATCATCCCCGTTTCTTCACCGATGTGCAGATGTTCAAAATCAACGTGATACTTAAACTGGCCTTCTGGTAACAGCTCGATGTTTGGGCGTGCAGAGACAAAGAGTTCTTCTTCCAGCCCGGCATCGGCATAGCCAATATATTCCGGTGCTAACGGGAACAACACTTTCTGGGTTGTTCCGTCGGCGCGGCGTCCGGCGAAGAGATTGAATAAGTAGAAAAATGCGCTCTGACTGCCATTTGTCAGTGCAATATTTTGTGGCTCGATATCCCAACCCTGCTTCTCACGTAGCAGTTTCGCCAGCTCGGCCAGTAGCTCGGTTTTACCTTGTGGACCGTCATAATTGCAAAGCGCATCAGCGGCTTTGCCGTTTTCCAGCATATCTGCCAGCAGAGACTGAAAGTAATTTTTCATCTCTGGAATTTGCGCCGGATTACCGCCGCCGAGCATGATGGCGCCTGGTGTGCGTAAGCCATCGTTGAGGTCCTCCATCAGGCGTGTGATGCCTGAATGGCGGGTAAATTTGTCGCCAAAAAGTGAGAATGTCATAGCAGGTGGTCTGTCGAACTGAGTAGTAAAGTGGCTAACCATAGCGCTACCTATGGCGGGGTGCAAATCAGGGGCATCAGGCTGGATTGATGTTTTGTGCTGCAAATTTTTGTCGAGCTGGTGTTTTATCGTGAATTTGGCTTCTCGCATCAGCGAGTACGAGAAGCCCGTCAGGATCAGGGCTGACCGGCCCACACCACCATAACTTTATCGTTGCCATGTTCACGGACGAATCCGTACCCCTGCTTCAATGTCAGTGTGGTTTGTTTACCGGCGCCAATGGCGGGATGTCTGGCCCTGAACTGGCTGATACGTTGCCAGTGCGCGACGCTGGCGGCAGATTTCCCGGTCACGTCCTGCCAGTTCATCTCTGAGCGCGTACCCTGTAAGGGATCGGACCCCGTGGGGCCGAAAGGCCGGGCCGACTCGTCACCGTAAAACAGTTGTACTGCCCCAGGCGCCAGCAGCAATAGCTCGGCGGCTTTGTCTCCACCCTCGCGAAACAGCCGGGTATCATGGGAGGAGAGATAGCTCAGGACATTGAAATCCTGCAGTTTTTCCGCCATCTGTTGCCAGGTGAGATCCATATTTGCCAGACAATCAACGGCTTTCGCCGCCTGCTCCTGATAGTCGAAATTGATCATCGCGTCGAAACCGTGACGATAATAGTCGCTTTGCATGACGCCGTGACCCCAGGCTTCACCGGTCATCCAGAAGGGGTTATCATCCAGGGCTTTGTCCGGGTGGGCTTTCTTCCATTCGACCAGCGCCGCGCTGGCCTGTGTTTTGAGCTGCTGCCAGGCGGGAAGCTCGACGTGTTTGGCGGTATCGACCCGAAAGCCGTCAATTCCGTAATCGCGCACCCACTGACTGAGCCAGTGGGTCAGATAATCGCGGGGCGTGTAGCCGGCGATCGCTTTGGCGTGAGTATCCGGTTTGTGCTGATAAAAATTAGGCAGGCCGGAAGGCGTGGTGGATTCGGTTTTCAGATCGGGCAGGAAAGCCAGCGACATGGTCAGGTCGTCAAAACCAGGGTTGTCGTAATCGCCAATATCGGTGCGGATCCAGTTTTTGCCCCACCATTTTTCCCAACCGGCTTTATCGCTGAAGTTGATGTAATCATTAAAGCTATGCCAGCTCTGCCCGGCAGCTGGCTTCCAGTCCGTCCAGCGTTCGCCGAGCGTGTTTTTCAGCTCATCGCCTGATAAGTACAGCGCCCCAAACTGATATTCCTGCATATCCGCCAGCGTGGCGTAGCCAGTATGGTTCATCACGACATCAAACAGGACACGGATGCCGCGCTGGTGAGCGCCGTCAACCAGCGCGCGCAGATCGTTTTCGTTGCCCATATTGGCGTCGAGCGTGGTCCAGTCCTGAGTGTAGTAGCCATGGTAGGCGTAGTGGGGGAAATCGCCTTTGGTGCCACCGCCGACCCAGCCGTGGATTTGCTCAAACGGCGCGCTGATCCATAACGCATTGACGCCCAGTTGTTGCAGATAGTCGAGTTTGCTGGCAAGACCGCGTAAATCGCCGCCGTGGAAGGTGCCAATTTCCTGCATACCGTCGTTGCGCCGACCGTAGCTGTGGTCGTTGCCCGGATCGCCATTCACAAAGCGGTCCGTCAGGACGAAATACACCGTCGCGTTATGCCAGTCGAAAGCGGCGGGGGCGTCGGTTTCCGCTCGTTCCAGCAGCAACAACCCGTTACTGGTTGCGGCGGGCTGCAGGGTAATCGACCCGTTTTTTACCGTCGCCGTTTGGTTGCTGTAGTAGTCGCGCACCACGGCGCCTTCCGGGAAGGTCTGACTGACGTCCAGCGTTAATGGCGAACCATCCCATTTCGGACACTGGCGAATTTGGCTACTGACGGGGTCTGCGGCGCTTTTGACTGAGAGCATCAGCGTTGGCGTGCCGGAGCGGGTATCGACTTCAAGCGTGTAATCGCCGTCCTTGAATAAACGCCACTGCGGCGGCGCGCCTTCACAAGGTTTAAGCGACAGCATCTGGTTGAGTTTTATCGCGTCAGCTGGCTGCCAGCACTGTTGGTCAAAATTCAGAATTAAAGGACGAGTACCCTTCGTCAACGCTGCATGGCTGACGAATTTACCCGTACCTTCCGCTTCGAAGGCGGGAAGTCCCTGAGAAGTCCATGTTGAGGCGATGGCAATGCCGGGCATTAGCGCCAGCGCAACGGCGGCAAGTTTCATAATGCTGTCCTTGATGCTGCGATTTTAGCCAGTTTGCCAGTGAAATCAGGCCGGAAACTCCTCCTTTGAGGTGATTCCGCCAGGAGGAGAAGTGAGGGTGAGCTAATGCGCGCAAAAAATGAACTAATTTTGCGATAACCCCCACATTTTCATCAAATTAATGGCAGCCCGAATCGTTAACGCGTGACATAGTTTCAGAATTGGACTATTCCTTTGGGTGCTCTTGACCGTTATTTTTGATATGATTTGAGATTCATCTCTCATTTTTTTGAAAAATATAAGGTGTTGGAATGTATAAATCCGACCAGGAGACCTAATGATATTGACTCCCATTCGACGATATGGGGCAATGATTCTTATGTTACTCACCGTTGCATTTTCGGGTGAGGCGCTGGCAAAGACACACACGGCGACAACGAGTCACAAGCCCCAGGTAATCAAGGCAAGTAATAAACAGGTTAGCAGTAAACAAGAGTATTCTCGCAATAGTGCAAAGAGTAGTTCACTTCCTGATTTGCGAAAATACCCTTCCGGAACACCAAGGAAAAAAGCGTTTCTCCGGACGGTTATGCCTTATATTACCAGTCAAAATGCTGCCATTACGGCGGATCGTAACTGGCTGATTTCAAAACAGTACCAGAATCGCTGGTCACCTACAGAGCGTACGCGGATGAAAGACATCGCTAAGCGCTATAAGGTGAGCTGGTCTGGCAACACGCGTAAAATTCCGTGGAACACGCTGCTTGAGCGTGTAGACATTATCCCGACCAGTATGGTGGCAACCATGGCTGCGGCTGAAAGCGGCTGGGGGACGTCGAAGCTGGCGCGGAGCAACAACAACCTGTTTGGCATGAAATGTGGCAAAGGGCGTTGTAATAATGCCCCTGGTAAGGTGAAAGGCTACTCACAGTTTGAATCAGTGAAAGAGTCAGTCAATGCCTATGTCATTAACCTGAATACGCACCCAGCTTACTCTTCTTTCCGGAAGTCACGTGCGCAACTGCGTAAAGCCGATCAGGAAGTCACCGCTACTGCGATGATCCATAAGCTGAAGGGTTATTCCACTAAGGGACAGAGCTACAACAACTATCTGTTCGCAATGTATCAGGATAACCAGCGCTTAATTGCCGCGCATATGTAACGTGTGCTAATCCGGTCTACAAGTCATCTCGTAGGCCGGATCAGACGAAGCCGCCATCCGGCAATTCCCTCTATAGCAACACTTCACTATTCACATCGCGATACTCTTTTGGCGTCGTGTCGTACTCTTTCTTGAAGACGGAATAGAAGTACTGCAGTGATGGATAGCCGCACATTTGTGAAATTTCGTTGATCGACAGCGTGGTGGAAATCAACAGGCTGCGCGCTTTTTCCAGCTTCTCGGCATGAATCACCGCATGGATAGTTTCTCCGACCTCTTCTTTAAAACGTTTCTCCAGATTCGACCGCGAAATCCCCACTGAATCCAGCACCTGTTCGACTTTAATGCCTTTGCAGGCATGGTTGCGGATAAAGTGCATCGCCTGAATCACCGCCGGATCGGTCAATGAACGGTAGTCAGTTGAACGGCGTTCAATGACGCGCACTGGCGGGACCAGTATGCGTTGCAGCGGTAGTTCTTCATTCGCCAGTAACCGGTGCAGAAGCTTAGCGGCCTGATACCCCATCTGCCTGGCCCCCTGAGCAACGGATGACAGCGCCACCCGCGACAGGTAACGGGTCAGTTCTTCGTTGTCGATTCCAATCACGCACAGTTTTTCCGGGACCGGAATATGCAGGTGTTCGCAAGCTTGCAGAATGTGCCGCGCTCGCGCGTCGGTGACGGCGATAATGCCGGTTTGCGGCGGCAGAGTTTGCAGCCAGTCCGCCAGACGATTTTGCGCGTGCTGCCAGTTTTCCGGCGCGGTTTCCAGTCCCTGATAGACAACTCCACGGTACTTTTCTTTAGCGACCAGTTGGCAAAACGCATATTCACGTTCAGCCGCCCAGCGTTTGCCGCTTGAAGCGGGCAGTCCGTAGAACGCGAACCGGTTGATCCCTTTTTCTTTCAGATGCAGGAAAGCGCTTTCTACCAGCGCGTGGTTATCGGTGGCAATGTAATGCACCGGCGGATAATCCTGTTCCGCATGGTAGGAACCCCCGACGCCGATGATAGGAACATCCACATCGGCAAGTAATTGTGCAATGTCATCATCGTCATAATCGGCAATAACACCATCGCCTAACCAGTCTTTGATATTATCAATGCGGGCGCGGAAATCTTCCTCAATGAATATATCCCACTCTGATTGTGATGCCTGTAAATATTCACCCACCCCTTCTACCACCTGGCGGTCGTAGGCTTTATTGGCATTAAATAATAGAGTGATGCGGTGACGTTTATCAAACATAAGAATCTGTCCTGGAAGGTTAACGTGGCCTGTCGATACTAGCAAAACCGCAGGGACGACTGCTTGATGAAGCGTGACAAATTTTTATTTTCTTAATGCTACGCAAAATTCACATACTGAACGCGGGATGACAATTGCCATTTTTTATCTGCGCATTACGGTTTTTTGTTTAATGATTAACCTTCGATCGCGATCGCTTTTTTAATTCTCTTTTCAATGCGCTTTTTTGGGAGCCAGCGCACGTTTGGGTATTCTCTTAATGGCGGTGTGAAATAACGTAATTGAGCAATAAATCAGGAAATTCCAGTATAGCTATATCGCAGTTTACTTGCCGTATTACCTGATTATGGAGCTTATTATGCAGGCTTATTTCGACCAACTCGATCGTGTTCGTTTTGAAGGGACTAAAACTACTAACCCGCTCGCATTTCGCCATTACAACCCTGACGAAATCGTGTTGGGCAAACGCATGGAAGATCATCTGCGTTTTGCCGCCTGCTATTGGCATACATTCTGCTGGAACGGTGCGGACATGTTCGGCATGGGCGCTTTCGATCGTCCGTGGCAGCAGCCCGGAGAAGCACTGGAGCTGGCGAAACGCAAAGCGGATGTCGCATTTGAGTTCTTTCACAAGCTGAACGTCCCTTACTACTGCTTCCATGACGTGGATGTCTCGCCGGAAGGCGCGTCGCTAAAAGAGTACAAAAACAACTTTGCGCAGATGGTTGATGTGCTGGCGGCAAAACAGGAACAAAGTGGGGTCAAGCTGTTGTGGGGAACGGCAAACTGCTTCACCAATCCACGCTACGGCGCGGGCGCGGCCACGAATCCGGACCCGGAAGTGTTCAGCTGGGCTGCCACACAGGTAGTTACGGCGATGGATGCCACACACAAGCTAGGCGGTGAAAACTACGTTCTGTGGGGCGGCCGTGAAGGCTATGAAACGCTGCTGAATACCGATCTGCGTCAGGAACGTGAGCAGATTGGCCGCTTTATGCAACTGGTGGTAGAGCACAAACACAAAACGGGTTTCCAGGGCACTTTGCTTATCGAACCGAAGCCGCAGGAACCGACCAAGCACCAGTACGACTACGATGCGGCGACCGTTTACGGGTTCCTCAAGCAGTTCGGCCTGGAAAAAGAGATCAAACTGAATATCGAAGCCAACCACGCCACGCTGGCGGGTCACTCATTCCATCATGAAATCGCCACTGCTATCGCGCTGGGTCTGTTTGGTTCTGTCGATGCCAACCGCGGTGACGCACAGTTGGGATGGGATACTGACCAGTTCCCAAATAGCGTAGAAGAGAATGCGTTGGTGATGTACGAAATCCTCAAAGCGGGCGGCTTCACCACCGGCGGTCTGAACTTTGACGCCAAAGTTCGTCGTCAGAGCACCGATAAATACGATCTGTTCTATGGTCATATTGGCGCAATGGATACCATGGCGCTGTCGCTGAAAATTGCGGCCCGTATGATTGAGGACGGTGGTTTGGATCAGCGTGTGGCCAAGCGTTACGCTGGTTGGAATGGTGAGCTGGGCCAGCAAATTCTGAAAGGGCAGATGACGCTGACGGAAATTGCGCAGTACGCTGAACAACATAATCTGGCGCCAGTGCATCAGAGCGGCCATCAGGAACTGCTGGAAAATCTGGTAAACCATTATTTGTTCGACAAATAACAGGTTTCTGAGAACGTCCGTAAGCCCGGAAAGCCACGCGCTGCCGGGCCTTTCTTTAAGGAACGATACGCTATGTATATCGGGATAGATCTTGGCACCTCAGGCGTAAAGGCCATTCTGCTGAATGAGCAGGGCGATGTGATCGCTTCGCAAACGGAGAAACTCACGGTCTCGCGTCCGCATCCGTTATGGTCAGAGCAGGACCCTGAACAATGGTGGCTGGCAACGGATCGCGCCGTAAAAGCGCTGGGCCAGCAGCATTCGCTCAGTGAGGTGAAAGCGTTAGGGATTGCCGGCCAGATGCACGGCGCGACGTTACTGGACAAGCAACAGAAAGTATTACGTCCCGCAATCCTGTGGAACGATGGTCGCTGCGCTGAAGAGTGCGTAATGCTGGAGAACCTGGTTCCGCAGTCTCGTGCTATCACCGGCAACCTGATGATGCCTGGCTTTACCGCGCCAAAGTTGCTGTGGGTGCAACGTCACGAGCCGGAGATTTTCAGCCGGGTAGATAAAGTGCTGCTACCGAAAGATTACCTGCGTCTGCGTATGACCGGCGATTTTGCCAGCGATATGTCTGATGCGGCAGGTACGATGTGGCTGGATGTCGCCAAACGTGACTGGAGTGATGTCATGCTGGCGGCCTGTAAGCTGTCTCGTGCGCATATGCCTGCGCTATACGAAGGTTGTGCGGTTACCGGAACATTGCTGCCAGAAGTCGCCCAGGACTGGGGAATGAATGAGGTTGCGGTCGTTGCCGGGGGCGGTGATAACGCGGCGGGAGCGGTCGGCGTAGGCATGATGAATGCCGGTCAGGCGATGCTTTCGTTGGGTACATCCGGCGTCTATTTTGCGGTAAGCGACGGCTTCCTCAGTAAGCCGGAAAGCGCGGTCCACAGTTTTTGTCATGCTTTGCCGGAGCGATGGCACCTGATGTCCGTGATGCTGAGCGCGGCATCCTGCCTGGATTGGGCGGCGAAATTAACCGGACTGGCGAGCGTACCGGCATTGATCGCCGCAGCGCAACAAGCGAATGCAGACGCCGAGCCGGTCTGGTTTTTACCTTACCTGTCCGGTGAACGTACGCCGCATAATAACCCGCAGGCGAAGGGCGTATTTTTCGGTCTGACGCATCAGCATGGTCCGGCAGAACTGGCGCGGGCGGTACTGGAAGGTGTGGGTTTTGCGCTGGCCGACGGCATGGATGTTGTGCATGCGTGCGGTGTACAGCCAGCCAGCATTACGCTCATTGGCGGCGGGGCTCGCAGCGAATACTGGCGTCAGATGCTGTCTGATATCAGCGGGTTACAGCTGGATTATCGTACCGGCGGCGATGTCGGTCCTGCACTCGGTGCGGCGCGCCTGGCGCAAATTGCCATGAACCCGCAAAAGCCGTTATCAGACATACTGCCTCAGCTTACGCTGGAACAGGCGCATTATCCTGATGCTGAGCGCCATGCGCTCTACCAACAGCGTCGGGAAACCTTCCGTCGAATTTATCAGCAATTACAGCCGCTGATGTCCTGACGACCTTCCCCTCTGGATAACAGAGGGGATTGATAAAATATATATTTCAATCTAATAAATAATTGATACGCATGGATTTATTCTGAAAATCCAGTGTGGTGGCATATTTCTGTGTTGTCTTTAGCGGGTTATTCATATTGTACCCATGATGGATAAGGAGATCCCAATGAAGACGACCAGGCTGTTGCCATGGATATTATTCTTCTCTGGCATACTGATTTACGTTGTTGGCTTATGGCATGCCTGCCCGTTATTGAGTGGCAAAGGCTATTTTTTGGGTGCGCTGATGACGGGAATGTTCGTGACGTATGCTTATCAGCGTGCTGTAAATCTTAATCAGAATGACGAATGCTTCACCTCCATATGCAAGATGGTGGCGTTGATAACGCTTGGACTACTGCTGGTAGGGATATGGAATATTCCGTTAGCGCCCATCGAAAAGGGGCTATACCCGGCAGCATTCTTCGTGTGTTTGGTCGGACAAGTTTTACTGCTGCGTCCAGGGCAGAATGAACAAAACGGTGAGGCTTAACTCACCAGCCTGCGTGTATCAATGCGCTGCAACAGTATGGATAACAGCAGGCTACCCGCCAGCGTGGCGCTAAAAATCCATAGCATATCCAGCGGTGGCCAGTTCTTGAGTTCTAAACCGTTGGTGCGCAGCGCGTGAATGATCAGCGCATGAAAGCCATAAATACCCAACGAGTGACGGGAAATAAGGCCCAATACCGGCAGAGTGCGCGTGCTGAGCGTGTTTTTGACCAGCGTCAGGAGCGAGACGGCGCAAATAAATACTGCCGGGCCGCAGTAGAGGTACCAGGTATCGGCAAAATTGCCTCGCCAGCGCAGTTCATGCAACGTGCCTCGAGAGATAACAAACACGGCGACGATGAACAACGCTGCACAGAGCCAGGTGAGCGAACGTTTCTGTGTATCCATCATGCCAATCGCCCTTCCCAGCATGCCGTACAGGATGTAATAGAAAGTGTCGCCACTGATGTACAGGTTGATGGGAAGCCACTCAAAACCGCCGATTTTTTGCGAGACGGTGTTGGGATTGGCAATCACCCCAGTCACTACCATGAGAGCCAGCAGCATCTTGCCGCTGATATTTTTCACCTGTATCAGCGGGGAAACCAGGTAGATGACGGCGATGGCGAAGAAAAACCACAGGTGATAGAACACCGGCTTTTGCAGCAGGTTTTTCAGCGACAGCTCAGCGTTGATCGAGGTAAACAACAGGATATAGGCCAGCGACACGCTGCTGTAAAAAAGAATGCACAGCGCGATGCGCGTGAAATGGCGCGGTTTGGCGCTGCGTTCGCCAAAAAACAGATAACCCGAAATCATAAAGAACAACGGTACGCTGACGCGAGAGGCGGAATTGAGCACATTGGCCAGATCCCAATTAAACGGGCTGACGCTGTGCGCATTGGTGATGTACCAGGTTGTGGTGTGGATCATCACGACCATTAAACAAGCTATTCCGCGCAGGTTATCAATCCAGAAAATTTTGGGCTGCATCAGTTCCTCTGTCTCCATTAAAAAAAGTCTGACCGATTTTTTGCGAGCGTAACTCACTGGAATAATCTGAGTTTTTACGCTAAAGCTTGAGATGGTCTGATGAGATTCTCAAAATAAGATCCGTTTCCAGACACTAATAATAAGACTGACCAGCAAACCAGGCGGTAATAAAATGATGATGAAGTATTTCTTTCCCGCGCTCGCTATCTTTTTGTTGGCGGCGTGCGCCGACACACAGCCGCCTGCACCTGCGCAGAAGGCGCAAAAGGTGAATGCCGCACGTTCGCTCGATATGGCGGCATTGTGCAAAAGTGAAGCGGCAGAGCTTTATAACACCGGCGCGCAGAAAATTGATATCGCCGGCCTGGAACAATTCCAGGGCAGCTATGAAATGCGCGGTTCGACCTTCCGTAAAGAGAGTTTTGTCTGCTCTTTTGATGCAGACGGGCAGTTTTTGCACCTTTCCATGCGCTAAGTTCCCCCTTTTTCCCGTTTCGTACTGTATATCTTGCAGCCAGCGGGTATACTGACCGCTTCCTTTAAATCCACACGTATCCAGCACGAAATAATATGCAAAAGTTTGATACCAGGACCTTCCAGGGCTTGATCCTGACCTTACAGGATTACTGGGCTCGCCAGGGCTGCACCATCGTTCAACCATTGGACATGGAAGTCGGCGCGGGGACATCTCACCCAATGACCTGCCTGCGTGCGCTGGGGCCGGAACCGATGGCGACTGCGTATGTGCAGCCTTCTCGTCGTCCGACCGACGGCCGCTATGGCGAAAACCCGAACCGCTTACAGCACTACTATCAGTTCCAGGTAGTGATTAAGCCGTCTCCGGACAATATTCAGGAGCTGTACCTGGGTTCTCTGAAAGAGCTGGGTATGGACCCGACCATTCACGACATCCGTTTCGTGGAAGATAACTGGGAGAACCCGACGCTGGGTGCCTGGGGGCTGGGTTGGGAAGTGTGGCTGAACGGTATGGAAGTCACGCAGTTCACCTACTTCCAGCAGGTTGGTGGTCTGGAATGTAAACCTGTGACCGGGGAAATTACCTACGGTCTGGAACGTCTGGCCATGTACATTCAGGGCGTAGACAGCGTTTACGACCTGGTCTGGAGCGACGGCCCGCTGGGTAAAACCACTTACGGCGACGTGTTCCATCAGAACGAAGTGGAGCAATCCACCTATAACTTCGAATACGCCGACGTGGACTTCCTGTTCACCTGCTTCGAGCAGTACGAGAAAGAAGCGCAGCAGCTGCTGGCGCTGGAAAATCCACTGCCGCTGCCTGCGTATGAACGTATTCTGAAAGCCGCCCATAGCTTCAACCTGCTGGATGCGCGTAAAGCCATCTCCGTCACCGAGCGTCAGCGCTATATCCTGCGCATTCGCACCCTGACTAAAGCTGTGGCAGAAGCTTACTACGCTTCCCGTGAAGCCCTTGGCTTCCCGATGTGCAACAAAGAGAAATAAGAGGCGGCCATGTCTGAGAAAACTTTTCTGGTGGAAATCGGCACTGAAGAGCTGCCACCAAAAGCACTGCGCAGCCTGGCTGAGTCCTTTGCTGCGAACTTTACCGCGGAGCTGGATAACGCTGGCATCGCGCACGGCAACGTTGAGTGGTTCGCCGCACCGCGTCGTCTGGCGCTGAAAGTCGCGAACCTGGCTGAAGCGCAACCTGACCGTGAAGTTGAAAAACGCGGCCCGGCAATTGCTCAGGCGTTTGACGCCGAAGGCAAACCGAGTAAAGCGGCAGAAGGTTGGGCGCGTGGCTGCGGTATCACCGTTGACCAGGCCGAGCGTCTGACCACCGATAAAGGCGAGTGGTTGTTGTACCGCGCGCATGTGAAAGGCGAAAGCGCTGAAACGCTGCTGCCGAACATGATCGCCACCTCGCTGGCTAAGCTGCCGATCCCGAAACTGATGCGCTGGGGCGCGTCTGACGTCCATTTCGTGCGTCCGGTTCACACCGTGACTCTGCTGCTGGGTGACAAAGTGATTCCGGCAACGATTCTGGGCATTCAGTCCGATCGCGTGATTCGCGGCCATCGCTTTATGGGCGAAGCGGAGTTCACCATCGATTCTGCCGATCAATACCCAGAAATCCTGCGTGAGCGCGGTAAAGTGATTGCGGATTACGCTGAGCGTAAAGCGAAAATCAAAGCCGATGCTGAAGAAGCGGCGCGCAAGATTGGCGGTAACGCCGATCTGAGCGAAAGCCTGCTGGAAGAAGTCACCTCGCTGGTGGAATGGCCAGTAGTGCTGACCGCGAAGTTCGAAGATAAATTCCTCGCGGTTCCGTCAGAAGCGCTGGTTCACACCATGAAAGGCGACCAGAAGTACTTCCCGGTTTACGCCAACGACGGCAAACTGCTGCCGAACTTTATCTTCGTTGCCAACATCGAATCGAAAGATCCGAGCCAGATTATTTCCGGTAACGAGAAAGTGGTTCGCCCGCGTCTGGCGGATGCCGAGTTCTTCTTCAATACCGACCGTAAAAAACGTCTGGAAGATCATCTGCCGCGTCTGCAAACCGTGCTGTTCCAACAGCAACTGGGTACGCTGCGCGACAAGACCGATCGTATCCAGGCGCTGGCGGGCTGGATTGCTGGCCAGATTGGCGCTGACGTTAACCACGCAACGCGTGCGGGCCTGCTGTCCAAGTGTGACCTGATGACCAACATGGTCTTTGAGTTCACCGACACCCAGGGCGTGATGGGCATGCACTATGCGCGTCATGATGGCGAAGCGGAAGATGTGGCCGTGGCGCTAAACGAGCAGTATCAGCCGCGCTTTGCCGGCGATGACCTGCCGTCTAACCCGGTAGCCTGTGCCGTGGCGATTGCCGACAAGATGGATACCCTGGCGGGTATCTTCGGTATCGGCCAGCATCCGAAAGGCGACAAAGACCCGTTTGCGCTGCGTCGTGCCGCGCTGGGGGTGCTGCGTATTATCGTTGAGAAGAACCTGAATCTCGATCTGCAAACGCTGACCGAGGAAGCGGTTCGTCTGTATGGTGACAAGCTGACCAACGCGAAAGTCGTGGATGACGTTATCGACTTTATGCTCGGTCGCTTCCGCGCCTGGTATCAGGATGAAGGTTACACCGTTGATACCATTCAGGCCGTGCTGGCGCGTCGTCCGACTCGTCCGGCTGATTTCGACGCACGTATGAAGGCGGTATCGCACTTCCGTACGCTGGAAGCCGCGTCCGCGCTGGCTGCGGCGAACAAGCGTGTATCGAACATCCTGGCGAAGTCTGAAGAAACGCTGAACGACCGCGTGAATGCGGCAACGCTGAAAGAGCCGGAAGAAATTGCGCTGGCGATGCAGGTTGTGGTGCTGCGCGACAAGCTGGAGCCAGTCTTTGCAGCCGGGCATTACCAGGAAGCGCTGGTTGAGCTATCGGCACTGCGTGAACCGGTCGATGCCTTCTTCGAGAAAGTCATGGTTAACGTAGAAGATAAAGAACTGCGTATTAACCGTCTGTCTATGCTCGAAAAACTGCGCGAGCTGTTCCTGCGCGTGGCGGATATTTCGCTGCTACAGTAACGGTCCTGAGCTGACTTAGAAAATGCCGGATGGCGTCTCCGCCTTATCCGGCATTTTTTTATGTGTTAGCGCAACTGCAACTTAGTCAGGCAGGTCTGGCTGTCTTCCATAGTCTTAATGGGATACTCGGCTGATTTACCGTTGTAGCTTACTGCGATGGTGCCTTCCATATTGCGCGGTAGCCATACCCCGACGAAGCCGTTTCGACCGCTCTTCATCGCTTTTTGTACCACGACCTCTCCCTTACTGTCCGTCACCTTGACATTGAATGTCTTCTCCGGCATTTCGCCCTGGCAGCCAGACAGACTATGGTTGAAGCAAGGGTGTGTTTGCCATTCATAGGGGGCAAATGACAGGTAGAATTTGTCACCGAGCGGCAGGGTATAAACCTGATCGCCAGAAGAGAGTTTCAGCGCGGTGCTGGTGACAGACGCTGAGTAAGGCAACGGGCGACTCTGCGGCGACTGGTCAATAGTCTCTACGATTTGCTCAACGGATTTACCGCTGAGTCCATGTTCCGCCAGAAAAGTGGCCTCCGGGGTCGCCGCGAATGCAGTACCCGTTGTGAGCAAACCTAAAACCAGCAGCAGTGAGGATTTCGACATAGCTTCAATTCCTTGTGAACATTATGGAATACAGACTGGCTCACTATAAAGCTTGCCCTTAGGGAAAGGTCAAAGGTACGGCGGGTAAAGTAATGCAAAGACGCGTTTCGGTGGGATGCATTGCGGAATACAGATAAAAAAATCCCCGCCGTTTGGCAGGGATTCAGAATTTTGAGCTTTTTAAGCTTACAGGCTGGTTACGTTGCCAGCTGCCGGGCCTTTAGCGCCGCTTTCGATGGTGAAGGAAACTTTCTGACCTTCGTCCAGAGATTTGTAGCCATCGTTCTGGATAGCAGAGAAGTGTACGAACACGTCTTTAGAGCCATCGTCAGGAGTGATGAAGCCGAAACCTTTATCAGCGTTGAACCATTTTACGATACCAGTCATTTTACCGGACATAGTGTATTACCTTTTAAAAAATAAGTGTGCCTTTCGGCGATATGGCGTGCTCTACAGATTTTTTAACAGTAAAGGAAATGCTCACTACGAGGGGTATCAATGATAACTCTTGAAGGGACTTGCCTTACTAAACTGCTGTAATGGTCTGTACGTCAAACCGTTGAGAGCATTAACTCATTTTACGCCTGTGGATGCAACTACTATTTTCTTATTTGTGGATACCCTCCGTAAGGGAACGGCCCTTTTACCGGACCGTTCTTCAGCAAAATTAAAAAATAGTTCAATCCATCAACTGCTTACTTAATCTCGGATCGGCCTGGATCAGGCGCATCAACTTCAATTCGGTAGTGGAAGGCTTAACGCGTTTAGACTCCCATTCATGCACCATCGCGACCGTCACGCCCATCACTCGGGCAAAATCATCTGTTTTTAAACCTGTCCCTCGTCGTAGCTGTTCAAATTCGGTGAAAGGGTTGGTTTTTTGCGTCAGAGTAACTGTCTGCGATACATCTTTAAAAACAATCTGCTCCAGACTGCTCAGCAGTTCAAACATTGGATCTTTGTATTCCATTGAGAACTCCTATAAATCACACAGCGGGATCGTGAATTTCATCGAAGCTCCTTAAGAGTAGTCGGAAAAAATGAAGTCGGATCTAAGGTTTGCGTGATGGATCCGTTTCAGCAGAGTATGAGCGACAAGCCTTTACAGGCTAACAAACTGATTAAGGTCGCGATCTCCGAACGATCGCTCCCAATTGTAAAGATGACGAAAATATGGCCCTGGGTACTGAATGGCGCATTGTTTAGCAAAAAAAAGGGGGGCGGGAGCGGTTATTTTCCCTCACAAGATTACGCGGAAAGGGTATCTTGCGAGCCTGACCTGGACTATCCTTGTCAACGTCTGGCACGCGGGTGTCGTTGTGCGCATTTTTGGGTGAAAGGAGTATTAAAATGGCGACAGGTAAGTCCTGCTCTCGCTGGTTTGCGCCTGTTTTGGCGCTCTTAATGGTAGTTGGCCTGAGTGGGTGTTTTGATAAAGAAGGCGATCAGCGCAAAGCGTTTATCGATTTTCTGCAGAATACTGCAATGCGTAGCGGGGAGCGTTTACCAACGCTGACCGCCGATCAGAAAAAACAGTTTGGCCCGTTTGTGTCCGATTACGCGATTCTGTATGGCTATTCTCAACAGATTAATCAGGCGATGGACTCCGGTCTGCGCCGGTCGTTGATAGCGTAAATGCGATTCGTGTTCCTCAGGATTATGTGACTCAGCGTGAACCGCTGCGTCAGGCAAATGGCGCACTGGGTGTGTTAGGGCAACAGTTGCAGAATGCGAAACTGCAGGCAGATGCTGCGCATGGCGCGCTGAAACAGGGCGAGGATCTCAAGCCGGTCTTTGATCAGGTCTACAATAAAGTCGTCACTGCGCCTTCAGAGGCGTTACAGCCGCTGATCCCTGCCGCGCAAATCTTCACGCAGCAACTGGTGCAGGTCGGTGATTTTGTGGCGCAACAGGATACGCAGGTGAGCTTTGTCGCCAACGGTATCCAGTTCCCAACCTCACAACAGGCAAGTCAGTACAACACGTTGATTGGCCCGTTGGCTGCTCAGCATCAGGCGTTTACTCAAGCCTGGACTGCTGCGGTGAATGCCACTCAGTAAAAGAGTACTGTAATACATGCAAGGCCGGGTAAGCGTGAGCGCTACCCGGCCTTTTGTTTATTGCGCGACCTGCGGGTTGACGCAGTTCTTCTCCACTCTTCCTTGCAGCGCATCGATTAAGTTATCCACCGCGCAGGCCGCCATGTTATAGCGCGTTTCGTGCGTGGCGGAACCGATGTGCGGCACGGCCACCACATTGGGCAGTGACAGCAGCGGAGAGTCTGTCGCTACTGGCTCCTGCTCAAACACATCCAGACCTGCGGCATGAATGTCGCCGTTTTGCAGAGCGCTAATCAACGCTTTTTCATCGACCACCGGACCACGTCCGGCATTAATGAAAATGGCGGAAGACTTCATTTTGGCAAACTGCTCGGTACTGAACAGATGATGTGTTTCGTTGGTTAATGGCAGGATCAGGCAGACAAAATCAGACTCCTGCAACAGTGTGTCGAGATCGCAGTAACGCGCGTTGAAGCGTTCTTCCGCTTCGTGATGATGACGGCGGGCGTTATAGAGAATCGGCATGCTAAAGCCGAAATGCGCACGCTGCGCCAGCGCGAGCCCAATACGACCCATGCCGACAATTCCCAGCGTTTTGTGGTGGACATCGGTACCAAACCAGTCCGGCCCGATACTTTTGGTCCATTCGCCAGACTTAACCCGTTCAGCAACTTCCACCACACGGCGAGCGGTGCTTAACATCAGCGCCATCACCGTGTCGGCGACGGTTTCCGTTAGTACGGTTGGCGTATGCATCAACAGCACCTTACGCGCATTAAGGGCATCGACATCGAAGTTGTCATAGCCTACGGAAATTGTGGATGTCGCTCGCAGCCTGGGCATTTTCTCCAACAACGCGGTATTGACGGCTTCACTGGAGCCCAGCAGGCCTTCGGCGTTGGCAAAGGCTTCGGCGTGCTGTGCGACCGTTTCCGGGCGCAGGTTCGGTACAGAAGTCACAGTAAAATGCTCTTCCAGGCGATGCAGTAATTCGTCAGGTAACGCTTTATAGAGAATAATGGACGGCTTCATGCGGATCTCCGTAAGTTAAAATTTAAGCGTGGCGTGCGCCAACAGGTAGCTGTTGATTATTAGCAGGCTTAACAATAAGAGTTAGCCATACTGAGGCAAAAAGCGCTACCCCCATAAAAATGTACGAGGCGGATGGGCTGCCGGTTGCGCCATTGAGGTAGCCGACAAACCAGGAACCAAAGAATGAGCCTAATGCGCCCATGCTGTTAATCAGCGCCATGGCGCCACCGGCCACGTTGCGCGGCAGCATTTCAGGAATGATGGCGAAGAAGGGACCATATGGGGCGTACATTGCCGCGCCCGCGATAACCAGCAGCGTGTAGGACACCCAGAAGTGATCTGCGCCAACGGCCCAGGAGCCGATAAAGGCGAAAGCGGCAATCAGTAACAGCGGCCAGACAAACAGCTTACGGTTTTGCAGTTTATCAGAGGCCCAGGAGACGAGAATCATCGCTGCCGTCGCCGCCAGATACGGTACGGATGACAGCCAGCCAACTTCCACCATCCCCAGATTTGCACCACCGTTGCGAATGATGGACGGCAGCCACAGCACAAAACCGTAGACGCCAATACTCCAGGCGAAATACTGCATACACAGCAGGATGACGTTACGTGAGCGGAAGGCCTCACCGTAGTTACGCACGGCTTTGATCCCTTGTTGCTCTTGTTCCAGTTGGGCCTGAAGCGCAGCTTTTTCGGATTCCGACAGCCAGCCGACCTGAGACGGTTTGTCTTTTACCAGTACCCACCAGCAGAACGCCCAGATGATGGCCGGGAAGCCCTCGATGATGAACATTTCCCGCCAGCCCAGCGCCTGAATGAGATAACCGGAAACGACGGACATCCATAAGACAGTAACCGGGTTACCGAGGATTAAGAAGGTGTTAGCGCGTGAACGCTCGGATTTCGTAAACCAGTTGCTGATGTAAATCAGCATTGCGGGCATCACGGCAGCTTCAACGACACCAAGAATAAAGCGGATAGCGGCCAGCATCGGAATATTGCTGACCATCCCGGTTAACGAGGCGCAAGCCCCCCACAGGATCAGGCAGATAAAAATCAATTTTCGTACGCTGCGACGCTCGGCGTAAATTGCGCCCGGGATCTGGAAGAAGAAATAGCCAAGGAAAAACAGAGCGCCCAGCAGGGAAGAGATCCCTTTGGTAATGCCGAGATCCTCGTTAATGCCTGCGGCGGAGGCGAAGCTGAAGTTCGCGCGGTCAAGGTACGCCAGGCTATACGTGATAAACACGATTGGCATGATGTACCACCAGCGTTTTGCTGCATTGGTTGAGCTATTCATAGACTGCCCTCTGGTTATGCTGATACGCCGTCTCTGTATGTAGGGTACAGAGTTGGCCGGGGGGTTATTCCCCTAATTGTTCACGTGTGGGTAATCCTTCGCTGTCGCCCTGAACCTGAATGGCCAGTGCGCCAATTTTATTGCCGCGGGTCGCCGCCTGATGCAGCGAGCGGCCTTCCAGCAGAGCGCTGATCACGCCCACGGCAAAGCCATCTCCTGCGCCGACCGTATCAACCACGTTGTCGACTTTTACCGGTGCGACGCAGCCGTGCTCGCCGCTGGCGGTTTTGTACCAGGCGCCATCTGCCCCGGTTTTGATAATGACTGCCTTCACCCCATGGCGCAGATAAAAGTCGGCGATGGCTTCAGGCGTTTGTTGTCCGGTGAGAATCATTCCCTCTTTTAGACCAGGCAAAACCCAGTCAGCCTGGAATGCCAGCCGGTTCAGTTTTTCCACCATCTCGGCTTCGCTTTTCCACAGCACCGGACGCAAATTCGGGTCAAAGGAGATGGTTTTCCCTTGGGCTTTCAGCGTGCGGGCGGTATGCGCCAGAAGTTCATAGGAGCTGGCGGAAAGCGCGGCTGCCACGCCGCTCAGGTGCAAGTGACGTGCGCTGGCAAAATAGTTCTCGTGGTAATCCTCAATACTGAGATGGCTGGCTGCGGACCCTTTGCGGAAGTACTCCACAATGGGATCGGTTCCATTTTCGACCTTAGATTTAAGCTGAAAGCCGGTAGCGAAGCGCTCATCCTGGGTGACTCCCTGCGCATCAATCCCTTCTTTTTCCAGCGACTTAATAATAAAACGGCCAAAACTGTCGTTACCTACGCGGCTTACCCAGCCGACATTCAGACCCAAACGAGCAAGACCGGTCGCCACGTTGAGTTCAGCGCCTGCCACGCGCTTGATAAATTGCTCTACATCCGCCAGGTCGCCGGTTTGCGTGGCGACAAACATCGCCATCGCTTCACCAATGGTGACCACATCCAGTGAATTCTTCATGCGTTACTCCTCGCGTAACAGCTCGACGTAATGGCGGGTAACCGCCGTCAAATCCTGCCCTTCCAGGGGAAACTCGATGCCGCGCGGAACATCGTCAGGCAGCGTTTTTAACAGTGCCAGCCAGCGCGGTTCGGTAGCATCAGGCGGCACTGCGCGGTAGCTGTCGTGATGCGTAACTGCGGCTTTGACATGGATGTATCCCACGGTTGGCGCCAGGTTTTTCGCCGCCTCTTCCGGGGAGTCGCCAACCCACAGCCAGTTGCCCATATCAAAGGTCAGAGAGATCGGCAGGTTTTGCGCCTGACAGGTTTCGTTAAAGCACTGCATCGACTGCAGGCGTCCGCAGGCGGTCTGATCGTTTTCGACAACCAGCTCCATCCCGCTGTCAGCCAGCCATGTACGTAAAACGTCGAACTGGCCGGTATGGGAAAAATGACCAAGAGAGACTTTTAACCACAGCGCTTGCAGGGCCTGCGCTTCTGCGAGTAACGCCGGAAGACGGGGATTGAGGTTACCGTCCTCAAGGAACAGCGGCTCAGGCGCTGAATAACAGGCCAGCAGGCCGAAGATTTCGATCGCTGAGGCCATCGTTGACAGTGTGGTGAGTTCGGTGTCAGTTAACATCTCGCGGCGAATTTCGACGCCGTCAGCACCAGCTTCGGCAATAATGGGCAGCATGGCGGTTTGTCCACCCGCAGCGCGGACCCGCTCGTAGCCGTAGGCGGCGGTGACCACCATAATTTTTCTTTTCATGGAAACTCCATAACCAGCGTTCTTGCTATAACGCTAGATGGAACCGGTTCCAAAGAAAAGCCCATGATGCTGAATTTATGATCACCATCACGAAGGAAATTTAACGGGCGGTAGATCCGCGCACGATCAATTCACCAGAGAAAACCTGCTCCTGAATGGCATCAGAACCGCCATCGATCCGGCGTACAACCTGTTCCACGGCGGTGTAGCCAATCTGCCAGGTGGGTTGTTTCAGCGTGGTAATGCCGACACCCGCCAGCTCGGCCCATTCCAGCTCGTCAAACCCGAGCAGGCCGATATCGCTGCCCCAGTTGAGGCCAATGCGTTTCAGGG
Organism: Citrobacter sp. W9; assembly: GCF_026719375.1. NCBI lineage: Bacteria > Pseudomonadati > Pseudomonadota > Gammaproteobacteria > Enterobacterales > Enterobacteriaceae > Citrobacter > Citrobacter sp. W9. The sequence continues at coordinate 128,707 of NZ_JAPPTE010000003.1, forward strand.
CGCGGGCAACCTGTAGCGTGAGGGCGCCGTTGGCGGAGATAACGGCTTTGCGCATGCCTCGATGCTGCTGGTGGAACTGGCGCAGCGTGTCATCCAGTTGCGCATTGTCCGTTAGCGGAACTTCGGCATTTTGCGCGATAACGCCGGGGTAGCGTGCGAGCGTGGCGCGAAAGGCGCTCAAACGTTCGCGGCGGGTATTCACCATGCCGAGTGGTTCGCTGAGAAACAGAATGGCTTCAAAGCCTTGTTCAAGCAGGTGTTCCGTGGCAATCGTTGCGGCCTGGGTGTTATCCAGTCCGACCATATCACAGGCGAAATCGGGTATTTTACGATCAATCAGTACCATCGGTAGCGCAGACTGTTGCAGGCGGTTCAGCCCCTCTTCACGCATCCCAACGGCGTTGACCACAATCCCTTCGACCTGGTAACTGCGCAACAGGTCAAGATAGTGCAACTCCTGATCCACTTCGTTGTTGGTGTTACATACCAGCGGGGTAAAGCCTTTATCGCGACAGGCGGCTTCAATTCCGCTTAATACGTTGACAGAGTAGGGATTGGTAATATCTGCGATGATCAGGCCAATCAGGCGGGTGCGACCGTGTTTCAGGCCGCGTGCCATCAGGCTGGGTCGGTAGTCGAGATCGGCAATGGCTTGTTCAATGCGGGCCAGCAGCGCGTCGGAAAGCAGGTGCTTTTCACCGTTGAGGTAGCGTGAAATGCTGGTCTTGCCGGTTTTTGCGGCCTTTGCCACATCGCTGATGGTTGCCCGTGTTGATTTGCTCATCGCTGATTTCCCTGAATTTGGTGACAACACCTTAACGCGAAAATCAACGATGGCAAGTGCTTCATGCCGGACCGGGCGCACCCTGTCTCCGGCTCAAAACGTTACTGGATCGGGCTTAAGGTGATCTCTACGCGGCGGTTCTGCGCCTTACCTTCCGCCGTGCTGTTGCTGGCGATTGGGTTTGCCGGACCCATACCCTGAGTGCGGATACGGTTAGCTGCGACCCCTTGAGTGATCAAGGCGCTGGCGACGGAGTCCGCACGCTGCTGCGACAGACGCATATTCAGATCCTGGCTGCCGGTGCTGTCGGTGAAGCCCAGCACGTTAACCGCGGTTTTATTGTACTCTTTCAGGACCATGGCCACGCCGGTCAGGGTGTTAGCCCCGGCAGGTTTCAGGTTAGCGCTACTGCTGTCGAAGGTGACGTTGTTTGGCATGTTCAGAATGATGTTATCGCCACTACGCGTCACGCTGACGCCGGTTCCCTGCATTTTTTCGCGCAGTTTTGCTTCCTGCACATCCATGTAATAGCCGATACCACCGCCAACGGCCGCGCCAGCCGCTGCGCCAATCAGTGCGCCCTTGCCGCGATCTTTCTTCGAAGACGAGAGTGCGCCAATACCTGCGCCGACCAGAGAGCCAATGCCTGCGCCAATGCCGGATTTACCCGCTTCGCGTTCGCCGGTGTAAGGGTTTGTTGTGCAGCCAGAAACCGCCAGGGCGCCGCTCACGATGGCAGCAATAACAAAAACACGTTTCTTCATCTCAATTCCTTAATGACTTATTCTTCTTTGCCACAGCGACGGTGGCGGTTGATTATGACGTGTGAACATGAAGAAAATTCCAGGGAAGACTCTGAAATTTGTAAGTAACATTGAACGGCAGAATAAATAAGCCGCCACATCGTATTCAGGAGCGCCATCTTGGCTAATTCACCCGCACACTACTCAGTGTTAACCGCCGCCCACTGGGGACCTATTCTCGTCGAAACCGATGGCGAGACCGTTTTCTCCTCCCGTGGCGCATTGCCCACCACTTATCCCAACTCTTTGCAAACTGTGGTGCGTGACCAGGTACACAGTAAAACGCGGGTACGTTTTCCGATGGTACGTAAAGGCTTCCTCGTCTCGCCGGAAAGCCCACAAGGCGTGCGCGGGCAGGATGAGTTTGTTCGCGTCAGTTGGGATGACGCGCTGACGCTTATCCATACGCAGCATAAACGCATCCGTGACAGCTATGGCCCGGCCTCGATTTTCGCTGGTTCCTACGGCTGGCGCTCCAACGGTGTGTTACATAAAGCCGCGACCCTGTTACAGCGCTACATGGCGTTGGCGGGGGGTTATACCGGGCATCTGGGGGATTACTCCACGGGCGCCGCGCAGGCCATCATGCCGTACGTGGTGGGCGGTAACGAAGTTTACCAGCAACAGACCAGCTGGCCTGTCGTGCTGGAACACAGCGATGTGGTGGTGTTATGGAGCGCCAATCCGCTGAATACCCTGAAGATTGCCTGGAATGCTTCCGACGAACAGGGTCTCGCTTACTTCGAGGCATTGCGTGATAGCGGCAAGCGTTTGATCTGTATCGATCCGATGCGATCGGAAAGCGTGGACTTCTTTGGCGATAAGATGGAATGGATCGCCCCGCATATGGGAACCGACGTGGCGCTGATGCTGGGCATCGCGCATACGCTGGTGGAAAACGGCTGGCACGACGCGGACTTTCTCGCCCGCTGTACCACCGGTTATGACCGCTTTGCCGACTATCTGCTGGGTAAAACTGATAATGTCGCAAAAACGGCAGAGTGGGCTGCTGAAATTTGTGGGATAACAGCGGAAAAAATACGCGAACTGGCGGCGATATTTCACCAAAACACCACCATGCTGATGGCGGGGTGGGGGATGCAGCGCCAACAGTATGGCGAGCAGAAACACTGGATGATTGTCACCCTGGCCGCCATGCTCGGGCAAATCGGCACGCCTGGCGGTGGCTTTGGGCTGTCGTACCATTTTGCCAACGGCGGTAACCCAACGCGTCGTGCCGCTGTATTGGCTTCAATGCAGGCCAGCGTTAAAGGCGGCACCGACGCGGTGGATAAAATCCCGGTGGCGCGAATTGTCGAAGCGCTGGAGAACCCCGGGGGTTTTTACCAGCACAATGGAATGGACCGGCATTTCCCGGACATCCGCATGTTGTGGTGGGCCGGCGGGGCCAACTTTACTCATCACCAGGACACCAACCGTCTGATTCGCGCCTGGCAAAAACCGGAGCTGGTGGTTATCTCGGAGTGTTTCTGGACCGCCGCAGCAAAGCATGCCGATATCGTATTACCGGCGACCACCTCGTTTGAGCGCAACGACCTCACCATGACGGGTGATTACAGCAACCAGCACCTGGTGCCGATGAAGCAGGTTGTGCCGCCGCAGTATGAGGCGCGCAATGATTTTGATGTTTTTGCCGAACTGAGCGAGCGCTGGGAAAAGGGCGGGTATGAACGCTTCACCGAAGGTAAAAGCGAGCTGGCGTGGCTGGAGACCTTTTATAATATTGCCGGGCAGCGCGGGGCCAGCCAGCAGGTTACACTGCCGCCCTTCACCGAGTTTTGGCAGCGCAACGCCCTGATCGAAATGCCGGAAAACCCCGCCAGCGCGCAATTTATTCGGTTTGCGGATTTTCGCCGCGACCCACAGGCGCATCCGCTGAAAACGGACAGCGGAAAAATTGAAATCTACTCCGCAAGGATTGCGGGTTACGGCTATGCGGATTGTACGGGACACCCGATGTGGCTGGCGCCTGATGAGTGGTTTGGTAACGCCGAGCCGGGTCAGTTACAGCTGCTTTCCGCCCATCCGGCGCACCGTTTGCACAGCCAGTTGAATTACAGTGCGTTGCGTGAGCAGTATGCGGTGGCGGATCGTGAGCCCGTTACGATCCATCCGCAGGACGCGAACGCTCGTGGTATTAAGCATGGCGACACGGTGAGGGTGTGGAACCCGCGTGGGCAAATTCTGGCGGGTGCAGTCGTGACGACAGGGATCAAACCTGGCGTCATCTGCATTCATGAAGGCGCCTGGCCTGATTTGGATCTTACTGCCGGTGGTCTTTGTAAAAATGGCGCCGTCAATGTGCTGACCAAAGATCTCCCCAGCTCGAAGCTGGGGAATGGCTGCGCGGGCAACACTGCGCTGGCGTGGCTCGAAAAATACAATGGACCCGCCCTGACGCTTACGGCGTTTGATCCGCCTGCCAGCCCATAATCCACGTGGGGTGGTGAGTCTCTTCCTGCCATGCGCCGTCTTCAATGCGAAAACCCAGCGCATGGTAGAAGTTTACCGCTGACTGATTCTTCTGGTAGACCTCCAGGCTGAGCAGGGAAAAGCGCTGCTGGACATGCTGCACCAGCGCTGTGCCAATTCCGCTTCTGATGGCCGCTGGCGCGACAAACAACGCGCCAAGAAAGCGTTCGTCAATCACGCTGGCAAAGCCTTTGAGTACACCTTCCTCTTCCCACACCCAGGTTTGCGCGGCGGGCAGGTATACATCACGCACGACGGGTTCACTTTCGCGCCAGTAGCGTTCGTCGATAAACGGATGGGCATGGATCGTGCTTTCCATCCACAGCGCCAGAATTGACGGCAGATCGTCAGCTTTAGATTCACGAATCATGTTGTGCCCCTGGGTAACAGATGCAACTGGTGATATGGTCGTTGACCAGACCACAGGCCTGCATAAAGGAGTAACAGATGGTGGTGCCGACAAACTTAAACCCGCGTTTTTTTAATGCCTTAGACAGAGCATCTGACGCAGGCGTTGAGGTGGGGATATCGCTCAGGTTGGCGGCGCAGGTCACTTGCGGTTGGTTATCAACAAATGACCAGACGAACTCGCTAAACGGTTCACCGTTTTGCGCCATGGTCAGAAAGGCGCGAGCGTTACCGATAATGGCCTGAATTTTTCCGCGATGGCGAATAATGCCGGCATCCTGTACCAGCCTTTCCACATCCTCTTCGGTCATGGCTGCCACTTTTTCCGGATCAAAATGGTGGAAGGCGTGGCGATAATTTTCCCGTTTCTTCAGTACGGTAATCCATGATAATCCCGCCTGCTGGCCTTCCAGGCAGATCATTTCGAACAGCTTCTTGCCATCGGTTTCGGGGACGCCCCATTCCTTGTCGTGATAGGCAATGTAAAGTGGGTCCTGGCTGACCCATCCGCAACGCTGCATATTCTTCCTCGCTGTTTTTACTGGCGTAAAAATTTCATTCGGCCCGCCTTGACGCGCCAGCTAAAAAGACAATATTTAATACAGGGCCTGATGGGCCCGATTTCCTACACACAATGACAATAATATCGCCGAATTCGGCTCTTTTCTGGAGTCGCGTTGATGATTATAAGAAACAGTAGTGGTCGCCAAAGGTTAACTCTGGCGAGCGTCGTAGTTTGTGCGCTGTCCATCAATACAGCATATGGCTGGCAACAAGAATATATCGTTGATGCGATGTCAGGGCATACGGCTGAACGTTATACATGGGACAGCGATCACCAACCACGTTATAACGACATTCTGGAGGAACGTATTCGTTCTACGCAGAACGTGGCGGGTCCGGTGGTGAATCTGGCCGATCAGACGCTGATGGATACGACCAGCGGCATGAGTATGGGCTGGAACTTTCCGCTTTCCAGACAGGTAACGACCGGACCGGTCGCCGCCTTACATTATGACGGCTCGACCACGTCTACCTACAACGAGTTTGGTGATAGCGCGACCTCGATAACACCGACCGATCCGTTGTGGCATGCCAGCGTCAGCACGTTAGGCTGGCGAGTCAATTCGCAGTTCGGTGATGTGCGTCCATGGGCGCAAATCAGCTATAACCAACAGTTTGGCGAGAATATCTGGAAGGCGCAGTCGGGCCTCAGCCGCATGACGACAGCAGGACAGGACGGTAACTGGCTGGATGTTACCGTCGGTGCGGATATGCTGTTGAACCCGCATATGGCGGCTTACGCCGCACTTTCTCAGGCAGAAAACAGTACCAACAATAGCGACTATATGTACACCATGGGGGTTAGCGCTAAATTTTAACGAAAGAAATCATTGGTTATACATCTTAGTTACATATCAGGATCAATAATCACACGCCTTCCAGCGATAGTGTGTACTAACTCTTGCGATAAAATTCAGTATCCCGACTTTTTGTCTCGTCATTCATTCCGCAATCCAGGCATTTCATTCCGTCCTGGCGGCATTTCATGCCGTTTTTTCCTGGTATAAATGGCGCTTCGGTATGGTTGTTGGCAGAGAATTTCCCATTTTGCTTATGCAGGAAGACTGCCATGAAAACTTCTGATTATCAGCGTACCCGTTGGCTGACACTGATCGGCACCATCATTACCCAATTTGCCTTAGGTTCTGTTTATACCTGGAGCCTGTTTAATGGCGCGCTCTCTTCTAAACTGGACGCGCCGGTGAGTCAGGTTGCATTTTCCTTTGGTTTGCTGAGCCTGGGGTTGGCGATTTCTTCTTCCGTCGCCGGAAAACTGCAAGAACGTTTTGGCGTGAAACGCGTCACCATGGCCTCCGGTATCTTACTGGGCGTCGGCTTCTTCTTAACCGCCCACTCTGACAGCCTGATTATGCTGTGGTTGAGCGCTGGTGTACTGGTCGGCCTGGCGGATGGCGCAGGATACCTGTTAACCCTTTCCAACTGCGTAAAATGGTTCCCTGAGCGTAAGGGGCTGATTTCCGCCTTTGCCATCGGCTCTTATGGCCTGGGTAGCCTCGGTTTTAAATTTATCGACAGCCAACTGCTCAGCACCGTGGGCCTGGAAAAAACCTTTATGATCTGGGGCGCAATTGTGCTGGTGATGATCGTCTTTGGCTCCATGCTGATGAAAGATGCGCCGAATCAGGAAGTGAAGGCGAAAAATGGCGTGGTCGAGAACGACTACACTCTGGCGCAGTCCATGCGTAAACCACAGTACTGGATGCTGGCCGTGATGTTCCTGACTGCATGTATGAGCGGGCTGTATGTAATTGGCGTGGCGAAAGATATTGCACAGAGCCTGGCGCATATGGACGTAGCCACGGCGGCAAATGCAGTGACCGTCATCTCCATCGCTAACCTGTCAGGCCGTCTGGTACTGGGTATTCTGTCCGACAAAATCTCTCGTATTCGTGTTATCACCATTGGTCAGGTTGTTTCGCTGGTCGGTATGGCGGCACTGCTGTTCGCCCCGCTCAATGACGTTACGTTCTTTGCGGCGATTGCCTGCGTGGCATTTAACTTTGGCGGCACCATCACCGTGTTCCCGTCACTGGTGAGTGAGTTCTTTGGTCTCAATAACCTGGCTAAAAACTACGGGGTTATTTACCTGGGCTTCGGTATCGGCAGTATTTGTGGTTCCATTATCGCCTCGCTGTTTGGCGGATTCTATGTGACCTTCTGCGTTATCTTTGCGCTGTTAATCATCTCGCTGGCACTTTCCACCACTATTCGCCAGCCGCAACGTAGCGTATATACTGAGGCGCACGCCTAAATCTATTAGTAGCCTGATTAATACCTGGCGCATATATTTACAAAAATATATGCGTCATTTGCATTCTCTATAAGCACTTTTCTTCCCTCCTGTGGTCTACTTACCCGCGCCCGTAGATTTCACCTCTGCTGTTGTCGCATTTTTCCCCTGTTAGGTCTGTTTGGCCGCTGCACAGGGAGTTTTTATCCCGATCCCCAGGGTTTGTTTGCATGAGATACATTAAGTCGATGACGCAGCAGAAACTCAGTTTCTTGCTGGCAATCTATATCGGTTTGTTTATGAACTGTGCTGTATTTTTCCGTCGCTTTAGCGGATATGCGCACGAATTCACCGTCTGGAAAGGACTCTCTGCGGTTGTTGAATTAGCTGGCACTGTGCTGGTGACCTTCTTTTTATTACGTCTTCTCTCTTTATTCGGCCGCCGGGTCTGGCGTGTGCTGGCAACCTTTGTGGTGCTGTGTTCTGCCGGCGCCAGTTATTATATGACCTTCCTGAACGTGGTAATTGGCTACGGTATTATTGCCTCCGTCATGACCACGGATATTGATTTATCTAAAGAAGTCGTCGGCTGGCATTTTATCGTGTGGCTGGTTTCAGTCAGTATTGTGCCGTTGGTTCTTATTTGGAGTAACCGCTGCCGCTATACGCTAATGAGACAGATTCGTACCCCGGGCATGAGATGGCGTAGCGTGGCGGTGGTGTTACTGGCAGGCCTGATGGTGTGGGTGCCGATTCGCCTGTTGAGCATGCAACAGAGAAGCGTTGAACGGGAAACCGGCATCGATCTACCCAGCTATGGCGGGGTTGTGGCGAACTCTTATTTGCCGTCAAACTGGCTCTCAGCGTTGGGCCTGTACGCCTGGGCGCAGGTGGATGAGTCTTCAGATAACAAATCGCTGATGAACCCGGCCAAAAAGTTTACCTATGTCGCGCCGAAGAACCTCGACGACACCTATGTGGTCTTTATTATCGGGGAAACGACCCGCTGGGATCATATGGGAATTTTTGGCTATGAGCGAAATACCACGCCAAGGCTCGCCCAGGAGAAAAATCTGGCCGCATTCCGCGGATATTCCTGCGATACGGCAACCAAACTTTCTCTGCGCTGCATGTTTGTCCGTGAGGGTGGGGCGGAAGAAAATCCGCAGCGTACGCTGAAAGAACAAAACGTTTTCGCCGTGCTTACTCAGCTAGGGTTCAAGACAGATCTCTACGCCATGCAAAGCGAGATGTGGTTTTACAGTAATACCATGGCGGAGAATATCTCCTACCGTGAGCAGATCGGCGCTGAGCCGCGTAACCGTGGCAAAAACGTTGATGACATGCTGTTGATTCCCGAGATGCAGCAGTCACTGCAGCAGAACGATGACGGTAGTAATCACCTGATTATTCTGCATACCAAAGGATCGCATTTTAACTATACGCAGCGCTACACCCGTGAATATGCACAGTGGAAGCCGGAATGCGTCAATGTTGATAGCGGCTGCTCAAAAGCGGAGATGATCAACTCATTCGATAACTCGGTAACTTATGTTGATCACTTTATCACTCAAGTATTTGATCAACTGCGCGATAAGAAAGCGATAGTGTTCTACGCTGCCGATCACGGTGAGTCAATTAACGAGCGTGAGCACCTGCACGGGACGCCGCGTAAAATGGCGCCGCCTGAGCAGTTCCGCGTTCCTATGCTGGTGTGGATGTCTGACAAGTATCTGGAAGACCCCGATCATGCGAAGGCGTTCGCCCATCTGAAGCAAGAAGCGGATATGAAGGTGCCGCGTCGTCACGTGGAGCTGTACGACACTATTTTAGGTTGCCTTGGTTATACCTCGCCAAATGGCGGTATTAACGAGAATAACAACTGGTGCCGTATCCCGGACGCGAAGAAGGTTGCAGCCCAGTAACGGCGGCTGCTGACTTTCTCGCCGATCAAATGCCATTTTGATGCTAAGGGATTGACGGGCGCGCTGCTGAGCAGTAAGATGCGCCCCGCATTCGGTGATTGGCGCAGCCTGGTAGCGCACTTCGTTCGGGACGAAGGGGTCGGAGGTTCGAATCCTCTATCACCGACCAAATTCAAAACCCTGCTCAACGAGCAGGGTTTTTTGCATTATGGCCCGTGAGGATGAGAACCTCCGGGGGCAAGAGGTTCGACTCGAGCGTAGCGAGAGAACGTTGCGCCAGCAACGGCCCGCAGGGCGAGCCACGCAGTGGCGAGTAATCCTCTATCCGGCCTACAGGCTCAGTTTCACCCCGGCGTGTATGGCGTTTCCAACCCCATCTTTGACCTTCATTTTGTCTACAAAAATTGTGCGCCACTTCCCACTGACTGTTAACGATTCTGTGACATATTCCATTGCCTTTTTTTATATTTGCATGAAACTTTTTTTGCGCTACTTATGGCTGAACCTGGCATTTTCCGCTGTGCGTTTTAACGTTCATGGTATTAATCGCTCAGATATGCAGCATTAATTTAGAAAGTTTTAAGAATTTGCATAAATGTTAATCACCAAATGTTGCTAAATATTAAGATATTTATTCTGGTACAGAGCGCGTAGCACAAATTTCCCTGCTGAAAATAGCCGTCTGCACTTTTTTTAATCTTTGTTTGTCAATTCTCACCGTTGGTGTAAATCACGGTTACCTGTATTGACGTTTTCACATTCTGTTGACAGATTGTAGGGCATGAGGGGCATTTCATGGAGAATCCGCACTGCAACTCAGTCGCTTATGTGAACGGAATCCCCATCCTCTTAACGCCGACCCGGCCGGGTAAAAAACAAAAAAGGCCAGGCGGTGCAAACCCACTGCAAAGGGTAAAACAACAAACATCACATTTGGAGCAGAAGAATGAGTATTTCCTTGAAGAAGTCAGGGATGCTGAAGCTTGGTCTGAGCCTGGTGGCCATGACCGTCGCAGCAAGCGTACAGGCTAAAACTCTGGTTTATTGTTCAGAAGGATCTCCTGAAGGCTTTAACCCGCAGCTTTTCACCTCTGGCACCACCTATGATGCCAGCTCCGTACCGATCTATAACCGCCTGGTTGAATTCAAAATCGGTACCACCGAAGTGATCCCGGGCCTTGCTGAGAAGTGGGAAATCAGCGAAGACGGTAAAACCTACACCTTCCACCTGCGCCAGGGCGTGAAGTGGCAGGACAATAAAGATTTCAAACCGACGCGCGATTTTAACGCCGATGACGTGGTGTTCTCGTTCGATCGTCAGAAAAATGCCCAGAACCCGTACCACAAAGTCTCTGGCGGCAGTTATGAATACTTCGAAGGGATGGGTCTGCCAGATCTGATCTCCGAAGTGAAAAAAGTGGACGATAAAACCGTTCAGTTCGTACTGACGCGTCCGGAAGCTCCTTTCCTGGCCGATCTGGCGATGGACTTCGCTTCTATTCTTTCTAAAGAATACGCAGATAACATGCTGAAAGCCGGTTCCCCGGAGAAAGTAGACCTCAACCCAATTGGTACCGGTCCGTTCCAGCTGCAGCAATACCAGAAAGACTCCCGTATTCTGTATAAAGCTTTCCCAGGCTACTGGGGTACTAAGCCGCAGATCGACCGTCTGGTCTTCTCTATTACGCCTGATGCTTCCGTACGTTACGCCAAACTGCAGAAGAATGAGTGCCAGGTGATGCCGTATCCAAACCCGGCAGACATCGCGCGCATGAAGCAGGATAAAAACATCAACCTGATGGAGCAGGCTGGTCTGAACGTGGGCTACCTCTCTTACAACACCGAGAAGAAACCGTTTGATGACGTCAAAGTTCGTCAGGCGCTGACTTACGCGGTAAACAAAGAAGCGATCATCAAAGCCGTTTATCAGGGCGCTGGCGTGGCCGCGAAGAACCTGATCCCACCGACTATGTGGGGCTATAACGATGACATTAAAGACTACAGTTACGATCCTGAGAAAGCGAAAGCGCTGCTAAAAGAAGCCGGTCAGGACAAAGGCTTTACCGTTGAGCTGTGGGCAATGCCGGTACAGCGTCCGTACAACCCGAACGCACGCCGTATGGCGGAGATGGTTCAGGCTGACTGGGCGAAAATTGGCGTTCAGGCCAAGATTGTGACCTACGAGTGGGGCGAGTATCTGAAACGCGCCAAAGCGGGTGAGCATCAGGCCGTCATGATGGGCTGGACCGGTGACAACGGGGATCCGGATAACTTCTTCGCCACCCTGTTCAGCTGTGCGGCAGCGAAAGACGGTTCCAACTACTCTCGCTGGTGCTACAAGCCGTTTGAAGACTTGATCCAGCCGGCGCGTGCCACCGACGATCACAACAAGCGTATCGAACTGTACAAACAAGCTCAGGTTGTTATGCACGATCAGGCTCCGGCTCTGATTGTTGCTCACTCCACCGTGTACGAGCCAGTGCGTAAAGAAGTTAAAGGCTATGTGGTTGATCCATTAGGCAAACATCACTTCGAAAACGTCTCTGTCGAATAATTAAAAGCAATCAAGGAAGCGCTGCGCCCCGGTGTTGTGTAGGCCGGATAAGCGCAGCGCCATCCGGCGTAATGCTTTACCCGCGATGCAGTTTGCGTGGGATAAGATTTGTGAGCAATACAGACTCACGGTTCCAGGCCGTGCGTCATTAGAGAGAATCCGGGTTATGTTGCAGTTCATTCTCCGACGTTTGGGACTCGTCATCCCCACGTTTATCGGTATCACTCTTCTCACTTTTGCCTTCGTCCATATGATCCCCGGCGATCCGGTAATGATCATGGCGGGTGAGCGTGGGATCTCCCCTGAGCGTCATGCTCAACTGCTGGCCGAACTTGGTTTGGATAAACCGATGTGGCAGCAGTACCTCCATTATATCTGGGGGGTTATGCATGGTGACTTAGGTATCTCGCTGAAAAGCCGTTTACCTGTGTGGGATGAGTTCGTGCCTCGTTTTAAAGCCACGCTGGAACTCGGCGTCTGCGCGATGATTTTCGCCGTCGCAGTAGGTATTCCGGTGGGGGTACTTGCTGCCGTGAAGCGCGGCTCCATTTTCGATCACACCGCCGTTGGCCTGGCGCTGACCGGTTACTCTATGCCGATTTTCTGGTGGGGCATGATGCTGATCATGCTGGTTTCCGTGCAGTTAAACCTGACCCCGGTTTCCGGCCGGGTGAGCGACATGGTATTCCTTGATGACTCCAACCCGCTGACCGGTTTTATGCTGATAGATACCGCCATCTGGGGCGAAGAGGGTAACTTTATTGATGCGCTGGCGCATATGATCCTGCCCGCGATGGTGCTGGGTACCATTCCTCTGGCGGTAATTGTGCGTATGACTCGTTCATCAATGCTGGAAGTACTGGGTGAAGATTACATTCGTACCGCCCGTGCCAAAGGTCTGACCCGGATGCGCGTCATCATTATTCACGCTTTGCGTAACGCCATGCTGCCCGTCGTGACCGTTATCGGCCTGCAGGTTGGGACATTGCTTGCCGGGGCGATCCTGACTGAGACTATCTTCTCATGGCCTGGGCTGGGACGCTGGCTGATCGATGCGCTACAGCGCCGCGATTATCCGGTAGTGCAGGGCGGGGTGTTACTGGTCGCGACGATGATTATTCTCGTCAACCTGCTGGTAGACCTGCTGTACGGCGTGGTGAACCCGCGTATTCGTCATAAGAAGTAAGGGGCCATCATGTCACAGGTTACTGAAAATAAAGTTATTGCCGCACCGGTGCCAATGACCCCGATGCAGGAGTTCTGGCACTATTTCAAGCGTAATAAAGGCGCGGTTGTCGGGCTAGTTTATGTTGTCATCATGATTCTGATTGCGGTCTTTGCGAATGTTCTCGCCCCGTATAATCCGGCTGAGCAGTTCCGTGATGCGCTGCTGGCGCCGCCTGCGTGGCAGGAAGGCGGCACGATGGCGCACCTGTTTGGTACTGACGATGTGGGCCGTGATGTGCTCTCGCGTCTGATGTACGGCGCGCGTCTGTCGCTGTTGGTCGGCTGTCTGGTCGTGGTGCTCTCCCTGCTGATGGGCGTAATTCTCGGGCTGGTCGCCGGTTATTTTGGCGGGATTATCGATAACGTCATCATGCGCGTGGTCGATATCATGCTGGCGCTGCCGAGCCTGTTACTGGCGCTGGTGCTGGTGGCGGTATTTGGTCCTTCGATTGGCAACGCCGCGTTGGCGCTGACGTTCGTGGCGTTACCGCACTATGTGCGTCTGACGCGCGCCGCCGTGCTGGTGGAAGTCAACCGCGACTACGTTACCGCTTCGCGCGTGGCGGGTGCCGGTGCGATGCGCCAGATGTTCGTCAATATTTTGCCTAACTGTCTTGCGCCGCTGATTGTTCAGGCATCGCTTGGTTTCTCTAACGCCATTCTCGATATGGCTGCCCTCGGCTTTCTGGGGATGGGCGCACAGCCGCCTACGCCGGAATGGGGCACCATGCTCTCTGACGTTCTGCAGTTTGCCCAAAGCGCCTGGTGGGTCGTGACCTTCCCGGGGCTGGCGATCCTGCTGACGGTGCTGGCATTTAACCTGATGGGTGACGGTCTGCGTGACGCGCTCGATCCCAAACTGAAGCAGTAAGAGGTTCGAGATGGCGTTATTAAATGTAGATAAATTATCGGTGCACTTCGGCGACGTAGGCTCCGAGTTCCGCGCCGTAGACCGCATTAGCTACAGTGTGAACCAGGGGGAAGTGGTTGGCATTGTGGGTGAATCCGGCTCTGGTAAGTCTGTCAGTTCGCTGGCGATTATGGGGTTGATTGATTACCCTGGCCGCGTGATGGCCGAAAATCTGGAGTTTAACGGTCGTGACCTGAAGCGCATCTCTGAGAAAGAGCGTCGTCAGTTAGTCGGTGCAGAAGTGGCGATGATTTTCCAGGATCCGATGACCAGCCTTAACCCGTGCTACACCGTCGGCTATCAGATTATGGAAGCCATCAAGGTGCATCAGGGCGGCAATAAAAAAACGCGCGTTCAGCGGGCGATTGACCTGCTGACGTTGGTGGGGATCCCCGATCCGGCCTCGCGTCTGGACGTGTATCCGCACCAGTTGTCCGGTGGGATGAGCCAGCGCGTGATGATCGCGATGGCGATTGCCTGTCGTCCGAAGCTGCTAATTGCCGACGAACCGACGACGGCGCTGGACGTGACCATTCAGGCGCAGATCATTGAGCTGCTGCTGGAGTTGCAGCAAAAAGAGAATATGGCGCTGGTTTTGATTACCCACGACCTGGCGCTGGTGGCGGAAGCGGCACACAAAATCATCGTGATGTACGCCGGGCAGGTCGTGGAAACCGGCGCTGCGCAGGATATTTTCCGCGCGCCGCGTCATCCGTATACCCAGGCATTGCTACGTGCGCTACCGGAGTTTGCGCAGGATAAAGCGCGTCTGGCTTCGTTGCCAGGCGTGGTCCCAGGTAAATATGACCGTCCGAACGGCTGTTTGCTGAACCCGCGCTGTCCGTATGCAACCGACAAATGCCGCGCTGAAGAACCTGAACTGAATCTGCTGGAAGGCGGTCGTCAGTCGAAATGCCACTACCCACTTGATGATGCCGGGAGGCCCACACTATGAGTACGCATGAGGCCACCTTGCAACAGCCACTGTTGCAGGCTATCGATCTGAAAAAACACTACCCGGTAAAGAAGGGATTATTTTCCCCTGAGCGCCTGGTGAAGGCGCTGGACGGCGTCTCCTTTACTCTTGAACGCGGTAAAACGCTGGCGGTAGTAGGTGAGTCCGGCTGTGGAAAATCCACGCTTGGCCGCCTGTTGACGATGATTGAAGTTCCAACTGGCGGTGAGCTGTATTACCAGGGGCAGGATCTGCTCAAGCACGATCCGCAAGCGCAGAAGCTGCGTCGGCAGAAAATCCAGATTGTGTTCCAGAACCCGTACGGCTCCCTGAATCCCCGTAAGAAAGTGGGGCAGATTCTGGAAGAGCCGTTGCTGATCAACTCCACGCTCAGCAAAGAGCAGCGGCGTGAAAAAGCGCTGGCGATGATGGCGAAAGTGGGGCTAAAAACTGAGCACTACGATCGTTACCCGCATATGTTCTCCGGCGGCCAGCGTCAGCGTATCGCCATTGCCCGTGGTCTGATGCTGGACCCGGACGTGGTGATAGCCGACGAACCGGTCTCGGCGCTCGATGTTTCGGTGCGTGCGCAGGTCCTGAATCTGATGATGGATTTACAACAGGATCTTGGACTGTCCTACGTTTTTATCTCGCACGACCTGTCGGTGGTGGAGCACATTGCCGATGAAGTGATGGTGATGTATTTAGGCCGCTGTGTGGAAAAAGGGACCAAGGATCAGATCTTCAATAATCCGCGTCATCCGTATACCCAGGCGCTACTTTCAGCCACGCCACGTCTGAATCCGGACGACCGCCGCGAACGTATCAAGCTGACCGGTGAGCTGCCAAGCCCGCTGAATCCGCCGCCGGGCTGCGCGTTCAACGCCCGCTGCCGCCGTCGTTTTGGTCCGTGTACCCAGCTTCAGCCGCAGTTGAAAGATTATGGCGGTCAACTGGTGGCCTGTTTCGCCGTGGACCAGGATGAAAACCCACAGCGATAAACGTGGGTTATGACCTAATAACCGGAGCCTTGTGCTCCGGTTTTTTTATATTTTGTTTTTACGTCCACAATGTGAGTCCTCTGGCAGAACATTATTCCATAGCGTCTAAAATGTAGTCAGATACCCTTTTGTCACAGAAATAGCGATTTCGCAGTTGCTAACGATCAGGAGCAAATGTGGTCACGATACGCTGGGATATTAAAACAATTGATCGACTATCGATGGTTGAGGATGTCCTGAAGGAATTTTCCTGCTGTGATATCAATATCATCTCAATGAAAGTCACACCGGGACGGATCCTGATTAAATCCTGGTGCCGCCAGCTGCAGGATATTTCCTACGTGCAAACGTGTTTGAGCCAGCGAGCCGATATTATTAATGTCGCTTACCTGTGTGAAGAGATAAGCGAACTGTCAACGTCCGAGCCGGAACGCCCGCGCTATTTCTCTGACATTATTTGCACTAGCCAGAGCATGCGCTTGCTTATCGAAAAGGCGATCAGAATTGCCGACAGCAAATATACCGTTCTGATCCGCGGTGACACCGGAACCGGCAAGGAGCTACTGGCTCGGGCTATCCATAATTCCGGGAAGCGGCGGTTTTATCCGTTTATTCCGGTCAACTGCTCTGCATTGCCTGAGTCGCTGATGGAGAGTGAATTCTTTGGCTATGAGAAAGGAGCCTTTAGCGGCGCAGATTGTAAAGGCAAAAAAGGGCTGTTTGAAATGGCCGATAAAGGCACCCTTTTTCTTGATGAGTTTGGTGAAATGTCGCTGAGCTTACAGGCTAAATTACTGCGCGTGCTTCAGGATGGTGGGATTCGTCGCGTTGGCGGCGCACAAATTATACCGGTTAATGTACGTATTATTGTGGCAACCAACGCTAATCTGGAAGAGATGGTGGAACAACGTCTGTTGCGCGCCGATCTCTATTATCGGATCAACGTACTTTCACTCACCATTCCTCCCTTACGGGAGCGCCCGCAGGATATTAGTCTGCTTATTCGCCACTTTGTGCAGAAGTATGCGAAGGAGTTCCAGCGCCGGATAATCCTGGATAAAGCCTGTTTTGCGGCCTTGCATCATCACGCCTGGCCGGGAAACGTTCGTGAACTGGAAAATACCATTATTCGTCTGATGCTGATGGCGGAATCGGATGTCATTACCCTGGACGAACTGGGAATGGTGAATTTACCTGCGGTTGAACAAGCCCCAACGGAACGCCCTTTTAAAGAACAAGTGCTTAGTGCTGAGCGCCAACTCATCGAACAAATGGTAGAAGATAATGTGTCGTCGCGGCATATCGCTAAAGCGTTGGGGGTGTCGCATACCACGGTGTTGAATAAAATTCGCAGCTATCAGTTGGAGAGTGTGAGTTAAGCGCCGCCAGTGGCTGACGGCGCGTTAGACGGGTTATTCAATCAGCTTCAATAATGGCGACAGGCACAGCAGAATTCCGTACAGCAGAATCAGCCAGGTTTTAACACCGCGCAATTTCTCTAACTGCGTCACTTTATAGATCAGGAAAAACGGAATAATACACGACACAATCCCGTACAGTGGGCTCCCCAATTGGAAGAATACCAGCACCGATACGCGGAACGACACCCAAATAACCAGAGTAATCACAATAAATGTGCAAATACCCAGCGTGAGCACCAGCGGATTAATTTTCTCAACGTCAATGACGCGACTCAGGATGTTAAGAATAATACCCTTAATGGCCTCATGGAATCCCAGGTAAATACCAAAAAACGCCGTTAATACGGCGAAGATATTCAGTACCGTTGAGGTGATATGAATAATTTGTCCTGGAATAACCTGCGCTGCCAGCGCCAGGGCGGAAATATTTTGCTCAAAGGCCGAAACGGCCTCTTCATGGCTAATAGAAAAGGTAAAAGAGAAGGAGAAAAACAGAATAACCGCAATCAGCGTAATGTAACTGATGCGATGCGTGCGAATCGCCATGCGCGTCGCCAGTACCCGGTCAGCCACCCGTTTGCGATAAGCGATGTTCATTGGGTTTAATACCTGAATAAACACCGCTGAGAAGAAGCAGAACGGGATGGTCAACAGCACGTTGCGAAAGAAAACCGAGGCTTCAGGAAACGCGCTGATATTGCTAAAGTTCCAGTGCGGGATCATCGCAAAACCAAACACGATGATGATACCCACTTTTACTACTACCATCGGACCCGAGATTTTGAACAGCAGCTTTTCTCCCCCGGATGCAATGGCGACCAGCACGGCAAAAATGGCTACTTTGTAGATTATTGACTGCGAAAGGTCGGCCTCGGTCAAGCCAAAAGTTTTGATATAAGAGGCACTGTCAAATACTACTGATAGGGAATAAATAAATATGCCGTGAATAATCATCAGGAAATAGATGACGCCAAGAAATACGCCCCAGTTTTTCCCCAGATAATGACTTATAATATCGGTATAGTCATTACAGGTTTCACTCTCTGATAATGTTTTTAAATAAATGTCCTGCACAATATAAGTTGCGGGATAAGCAATAATAAAGGCGACAATAAATACCCAAATACCTGTTAAGCCAATTTGTACCGGCATCAGTACTGTTCCGGCGCCAATTGCCATGCCGATACAGAGTAATACCCAGCCAAAATCGTATTTCGTAAACGGTATCTTTTTTGAGATTGGTACGGCGGTTGCTGTATTGTTGCTTAATTGTAATGTGTTGTCCTGCATAGAACCCCCTGCCCAAAATACACGCTCTCCCCGGAAAAGGATTGCGCGTATAGCCAGACTGTTGTGCCTTGATTCTCAACAGTCTGAACCGATCGGCGTCGGTTCAGACTGTAGTGGTCAGAATGTTGCCTTTCTGATGGCGTGTTCAAGGTCGTTAATAATATCTTCTGGATCTTCAAGACCCACAGAAAGACGGATAAGCCCGTCGGTAATACCTGCTTTAAGCCGTTCCTCTGGCGCAACGGGCGAATGTGTCATAGACGCTGGGTGCTGAATGAGGGTTTCGGTATCACCGAGACTGACCGCGAGGAGGCACAATTCTACAGAATTGATCATCCGTCTGCCAGCCTCGAGGCCGCCGGCGATTTCGAAGCTGATAATTCCTCCTGGCAGACTCATCTGCCGTTGGCCAAGCTCATACTGCGGATGTGAAGAGAGGCCGGGATAATAAACGTGGGTGATGGATGGATGCCCTTCCAGGAAGCGGGCGATTTTCATCGCATTTTCGCAGTGGCGCTCCATTCGAATGCCCAGTGTTTTAACGCCGCGCAGCGTTAACCAGGCGTTGAACGGACTCATGCAGCCGCCGGTGATATCTTTCAGCCCCACAAACCGCGCCTGGTCAATAAACTCCTGCTTGCCGACGATAATGCCGCCAATCACATCCCCGTGACCGTTGATATATTTGGTGACGCTGTGCACCACGATGTCTGCGCCCAGTTGCAAAGGCTGCTGACAGTACGGCGACATAAAGGTGTTATCCACCACCAACACTGCGCCTTGCTGATGGGCAATACCGGCCACCGTTTCAATATCAACCAATGAGAGCGTCGGGTTGGCGGGCGTTTCGATATACACCACTTTGGTTTCCGGGCGCATGGCGGCGCGAATTTCTTCAGGATTCGCCGCATCGACAAAGCTGACGTTAATCCCGAACTTCGGCATGCTGTGCGACAGAAACGCGTGGGTGCAGCCGTAAATTGCGCTGGCGGAAACGATATGGTCACCCTGCTGGCACAATGTCAGCAGCGTTGTGGTGATGGCAGAAATACCGGACGCGGTTGCCAGTCCGGCTTCACCTCTTTCCAGCACCGCCAGCTTTTTCTCCAGCGCATCGGTGGTGGGGTTACCCAAACGAGTATAAATGTACCCGGACTCCTCAAGCGCAAAGCGGGCGGCACCTTGTTCGGCGCTGTCAAATACAAATGTTGAAGTCTGGAAAATAGGCGTACTGAGCGCGCCAGTTGAAGGGTCGGGTTGTTGCCCCGCGTGAACGATCTGGGTGTTGAATCCGTAAGTACGACAGTCAGACATGATATCTCCTTTAATTCGGAACAGAACAGCTCACACTCAAATAGCAATCGCTGTGCCAGAAAATGAATTAATAGATATCAATGGGTTATGTGTTTTCCTTGATTGATGGTCGGCAGGAATGTTGCCAACTGGCAAGAATCTTTCCAGCGTACTGGCGAGAAAAGGGTGAAGTGCGAGGCGCTACGCAGAGCGGAATATTGCGCAGTGATATGGCGAATGGGCTACCGTAGAATCAGCGGCAAGCCGGGAATTCCCGGTGAGGCGCAATGTTGCGGGGGCTTGATCCCCGGCGGCATCGGTTGCTGGAAAGAGAAAACCCCCGCACGTTGTTCAGTATAAACCTGGCAACAAAACGGGGGCTAACTTGACTCCAGACAAGTTAAGGATAGCCGCGAACAGTTGCCATTGCAACACAGGCGGCTATATGACGCTCGTACAGTTAGGCGTGGCCTTCTGGCACGATTTAGCGGCTCCAATCATCGCTGGTATTATTGCCAGTCTGATTGTGAGCTGGCTACGTAACAGGAAGTAATGCGCTTAGTGGGCGTCTGCCTGCCGTGATGGCAATATGCGCCCGAACCAGGCCGCAGGGGTGACCTTGCGGCCTTTTTCGGCTTAAATGCAGATAAATCTCGTCGTCAGGTGCCTATCCTGTCGCGATAATGCACGCTGGGAAGTTTTCAGATACCGTCTCTCTTAATACCGCTACGATCGGGTATACTCTGACGGCAGTTTCGTCTATCCGTGGAGAGTCAGTTTGCGTGTCAGTCGCTCGTTAACAATTAAGCAGATGGCAATGGTCGCGGCCGTTGTCATGGTGTTTGTTTTCATTTTTTGCACCGTTTTGTTGTTCCATCTGGTACAGCAGAACCGCTATAACACGGCTACACAACTGGAAAGTATCGCTCGCTCCGTCCGTGAACCTCTTTCCGACACTATCCTGAAAGGGGATATTCCCGAAGCGGAAGCCATTTTACGCAGCATTCGGCCAGCGGGCGTGGTCAGCCGCGCTGATGTGGTGCTGCCTAATCAGTTTCAGGCGCTGCGGATGAGCTTTATTCCCGAACGCCCGGTTCCCGTTACGGTGACCCGCCTGTTTGAGCTTCCGGTGCAAATTTCGCTGCCGGTCTATTCACTTGAGCGCTCAGCGAACCCACAGCCGCTGGCGTATCTGGTGCTGCAGGCGGATTCGTACCGCATGTACAAGTTTGTGATGAGCACGCTCTCAACGTTAGTGACCATTTACTTACTTTTATCGTTAATACTCACGGTAGCCATCTCATGGTGTATTAACCGTTTGATTGTGCACCCATTGCGCAAAATCGCTCGCGAGCTGAACGACATTCAACAGCAGGATCTGATTGGCTATCAACTGGCATTACCACGTCTGCATCAGGATGATGAGATTGGTATGCTGGTGCGTAGCTACAACCTTAATCAGCAGCTCATCAAACGCCATAGCGAAGAGCAAAGCGACCATTCGATGCGCTTCCCGGTTTCCGAATTGCCCAACAAGTCGTTTTTAATGGGATTGCTGGAGCAGGTGGTGACGCGTCAGCAAACGACGGCACTGATGATTGTCACCTGTGAAACCCTGCGTGATACCGCGGGCGTGTTAACCGAAACTCAGCGAGAAATCTTGCTGCTGACGTTAGTCGAAAAACTGAAATCCGTATTGGCCCCCAGAATGGTGCTTACCCAGGTGAGCGGCTATGACTTCGCCATCATCGCGCATGGTGTAAAAGAACCCTGGCATGCTATTACTCTAGGTCAGCAAGTACTCACTATCGTTAATGAGCGGTTACCGATTCAGGGCATTCAACTACGTCCGAACTGCAACATCGGGGTGGCGATGTTTTATGGTGATTTAACCGCAGAGCAGCTCTACCGCCGCGCCCTTTCCGCCGTGTTAACGTCGCGTCATAAAGGTAAAAACCAAATTCAGTTCTTTGATCCGTTGCAAATGGAAGAGGCGCAGCAGCGTTTAACCCAGGAGAACGATATTTTAACCGCCATGGATAACCAGCAGTTTGCGCTCTGGATGCAGCCCCAGGTAGAGATGTCCAGCGGCAAGGTATTGAGCGCAGAAGCATTATTGCGGATGCAGCAGCCGGACGGTAGCTGGGAGCTGCCAGAAGGGTTAATCGACAGAATTGAGTCTTGTGGTCTGATGGTGACAGTCGGTTATTGGGTGCTGGAAGAAACATGCCGCCAGCTGTCAGCCTGGCAAGAACGCGGTCTGATGCTGCCGCTCTCGGTGAATTTATCCGCTCTCCAGTTGATGCACCCCAATATGGTGTCTGATCTGCTGGAGTTGTTAACGCGCTATCGCATTAAGCCTGGCACATTGATCCTCGAAGTGACTGAAAGCCGACATATTGACGATCCCAATGCCGCGGTGGCCATTTTGCGACCGCTGCGCAACGCGGGCGTGCGCATCGCGCTGGACGATTTTGGCATGGGGTATGCGGGTCTGCGACAGCTACAGCATATGAAGTCGCTACCGGTGGATGTACTCAAAATTGATAAGATGTTTGTCGATGGCGTGCCCGAAGATTGCAGCATGATCTCCGCCATCATTCAATTGGCACACAGTCTCAACTTGCAGATGATCGCCGAAGGCGTTGAAACGGAAGCGCAACGCGAATGGTTATCACAAGCAGGGGTGGAAGTGGCGCAAGGCTTCCTGTTTGCCCGACCAGTTCCGGCAAATATCTTTGAAGAACGCTATCTGGCACCGGAAGGCGCTGATTACAAAAGTTAAAAAAGGTCTCGCTTGTGCGAGCCAGCTCAAAATTTTTAACATTTTTGTATCAATTATGATCCAGGTGCATTTCTGTCATGTTGAGTGGGTGTTACTTTAAGGCCGCAGGTTAAACAAAACCTTACAAGACCTGTGGTTTTTAC
This sequence comes from Citrobacter sp. W9, assembly GCF_026719375.1. Lineage (NCBI taxonomy): Bacteria > Pseudomonadati > Pseudomonadota > Gammaproteobacteria > Enterobacterales > Enterobacteriaceae > Citrobacter > Citrobacter sp. W9. The sequence continues at coordinate 151,514 of NZ_JAPPTE010000003.1, forward strand.
TTTAAGGACACCCTATGAAGACCTCTATATTCAAAAGCCTTTACTTTCAGGTCCTGACAGCAATTGCCATTGGTATTCTCCTTGGCCATTACTACCCTGAATTAGGCGCCCAAATGAAGCCGCTTGGTGATGCTTTCGTTAAGCTCATCAAGATGGTCATCGCACCTGTCATCTTCTGTACTGTCGTGACCGGCATTGCAGGCATGGAAAGTATGAAAGCAGTAGGCCGCACCGGTGCGGTTGCACTGCTCTATTTTGAAATTGTCAGTACGATTGCGCTGATCATCGGCCTCATCATCGTCAACGTGGTGCAACCCGGTGCCGGGATGAACGTCGATCCGGCAACGCTGGATGCCAAAGCGGTAGCGATTTACGCCGAACAGGCAAAAGACCAGGGGATCGTAGGTTTCCTGATGGACATTATCCCTGCGAGCGTCATTGGCGCGTTTGCCAGCGGTAACATCCTGCAGGTATTACTGTTTGCGGTAATGTTTGGTTTTGCTCTGCATCGTCTGGGCAGCAAAGGCCAGATGATTTTCAACGTAATTGAAAGCTTCTCGCAGGTTATTTTCGGCATCATCAATATGATCATGCGCCTGGCACCGATCGGTGCTTTCGGTGCCATGGCTTTTACCATCGGTAAATATGGCGTCGGAACGCTGGTGCAACTGGGGCAGCTGATAATCTGCTTCTACATCACCTGTATTCTGTTTGTGGTTCTGGTACTGGGTTCCATTGCTCGCGCGACTGGCTTCAGCATCTTCAAATTCATCCGCTATATCCGTGAAGAGCTGCTGATCGTACTGGGTACGTCTTCATCTGAATCCGCACTGCCGCGTATGCTCGATAAAATGGAGAAACTGGGCTGTCGGAAGTCGGTTGTCGGGTTGGTTATACCCACGGGGTACTCGTTTAACCTTGATGGGACATCCATCTATCTGACGATGGCGGCGGTGTTTATCGCTCAGGCCACCAACAGTCATATGGATATTTTCCATCAGATAACCCTGCTGGTCGTGCTCCTGCTCTCCTCAAAAGGGGCTGCGGGTGTAACCGGGAGTGGCTTCATTGTTCTGGCCGCGACTATCTCTGCGGTGGGGCATTTACCGGTCGCTGGCCTGGCGCTGATTCTCGGTATTGACCGCTTTATGTCTGAAGCCCGTGCGCTGACCAACCTGATTGGTAACGGTGTGGCAACTGTCGTTGTGGCTAAATGGGTGAAAGAATTGGATACCAAAAAGCTGGATGACACGCTGAATAATCGTGCGCCGGATGGCAAAACGCACGATTTATCCTCTTAATCTCGTCACTTATGCCCGTAGTCCCTTCCAGGACTGCGGGTGTTTGCGCATAATTACCCCCTGTGCCTGAAACCGTCGATTCGGCGGCGTCGGGATTTTTTCACTTCCTCCGTGACATTTTCATGTTCTTGCGGTCTAACACGAAGTGTTTTTAACGTCATATTCAGAGAGTCCTTTCGCGGGCTGTCTTTTTATTACCAGGATAGTTGATCAGGGGTTCACATGCAGGGCACAAAAATTCGACTTTTAGCGGGCGGCTTGCTGATGATGGCCACTGCCGGCTATGTGCAGGCAGATGCGCTCCAGCCTGACCCGGCGTGGCAACAGGGCACGCTGGCAAATGGTCTACAGTGGCAAGTGCTAGCCACTCCCCAGCGCCCCAGCGACCGTATTGAGGTTCGCCTGCTGGTCAATACCGGTTCACTCACCGAAAGTACGCAACAGAGTGGTTTCAGCCATGCGATCCCGCGTATCGCGCTGACGCAAAGCGGTGGCCTTGATGCCACGCAAGCCCGTTCACTGTGGCAGCAGGGGTTCGATCCCAAACGTCCCATGCCGCCCGTTATCGTTTCTTATGATTCCACGCTATATAACCTCAGTCTGCCTAACAGCCGTAACGACTTGCTGAAAGAGTCACTTACTTACCTGGCGAATATTTCCGGCAATCTGAGCATCACTCCTGAAACGGTTAATCATGCGCTGAGTAGCGAAGATATGGTCGCAACCTGGCCGTCCGATACCAAAGAGGGGTGGTGGCGTTACCGTCTGAAGGGATCAACCCTGCTGGGGCACGATCCAGCCGATCCCCTGAAAACGCCTGTCGATGCCGCGAAAATCCACTCCTTCTACCAGAAATGGTATACCCCGGACGCGATGACGCTGATTATCGTGGGTAACGTAGATGCGCGCAGCGTGGCTGAACAAATCAATAAAACCTTTGGCGAGTTAAAAGGAAAACGGGAAACCCCAGCGCCGGTGCCGACGCTTTCGCCGCTGCGTGCGGAAGCCGTGAGCATTATGACCGATGCTGTACGTCAGGATCGCCTTTCCATCATGTGGGACACGCCGTGGCAGCCAATCCGTGAATCCGCTGCGCTGTTGCGCTACTGGCGCGCTGATTTAGCCCGTGAAGCGCTGTTCTGGCATATTCAGCAGGAACTGACCAAAAACAATGCCAAAGATATCGGCCTTGGATTTGATTGTCGGGTGCTGTTCCTGCGTGCCCAGTGCGCTATCAACGTGGAATCGCCGAACGGTAAGCTCAATGCGAACCTCGGTACGGTTGCGCGTGAGCTGGCGAAAGTGCGTGATAAGGGCCTGCCGGAAGAAGAGTTCAATGCGCTGGTGGCGCAAAAAAATCTGGAACTGCAGAAACTGTTTGCCACCTATGGCCGTACCGATACCGACATTTTGATCAGCCAGCGTTTGCGCTCGCTGCAAAATCAGGTGGTGGATATCGCGCCTGAACAGTATCAGCGTTTACGCCAGAGCTTCCTCAACAGTCTGAACGTTGAGATGCTGAATCAGGATCTGCGCCAGCAATTGTCGCAAGATATGGCGTTAATTCTGCTGCAGCCGAAGGGGGAGCCTGAATTCAATATGAAGGAACTGCAGGCGACGTGGGATAGCATTATGGCGCCCGTTACCGCGGCGGCAACGCCGGTAGAAACGGATGAATCACATCCTGAAGTGACGGATATCCCGCCGGTACAGTAACCTCCAGGCCGGATAAGGCGATTACGCTGCCATCCGGCCTTGGGTGGGTAGGCCGGGGGCGCTTCGCTTGCCCGGCCTACAAGAACAACACGTTATTGCGGCATAGCGTCGCGTGGGATAATCGCCCCGCGATGCTGAATCACCGTGCTTGCCGTCAGGTGACCGCGTTTTGCGGCATCGGCGGCATTGCCACCGGTCAGACGTACCGCCAGATACCCGGCGCTGAAGGAGTCTCCCGCTGCGGTGGTATCAATCACTTTCTCTTTCGGTAATTTAACGGCCGGGACGTCGATCAGCGTTTCACCCTCGATAGAAACCAGACAAGAGTCTGCTCCGCGCTTCACCACGACTTCCTGAACGCCAGCCGCGTGAGTACGGGTAATCACCTCGGCTACAGGTTTTTCACCCCACAATGCGTCTTCATCATCCAGCGTCAGGAACGCGATATTGGTGCATTCCAGCATCTGCTGATAAACCTGCTGCGTTTCTTCTTTGCTGCTCCACAGGCGTGGGCGGTAGTTATTGTCAAAAATGACTTTTCCACCGTTAGCGCGGCATTCACGCAGTAACGTCAGCAGTTTGTCACGGCTGGCCGGGCTTAGAATCGCCAGGCTGATTCCGCTCAGATACAGATAATCAAATGTCGCCAGCTCTTCGCAAATCGCGGCGGACTGTTCGCTCTCCAGCCAGAATTTTGCGGCAGCTTCATTACGCCAGTAGTAGAAGGTGCGCTCGCCGGTGCTGTCGGTCTCAATGTAGTAGAGTCCCGGCAGGCGGTTTTCCATACGCTGGGTTAATGAGGTGTCAACATTTTCACCCTGCCAGGAGTCCAGCATTTGTTGGCTGAAACTGTCAGTACCCAGTGCAGTCACATAGTGTACCGAAAGCGCCGCCGCATCGACCTGGCGGGCGATATAAACGGATGTATTCAACGTGTCGCCACCGAATCCGCGCTGAACGTCGGCGCCTTTCTGTGACAGCTCAATCATGCATTCGCCAATCACGGCAATCTTTCTGGACATAGTCGTAACCTGCTCTGAAAAAAATTAGCGTTAGTGTGCGCTGTGGGTGTTAAGTGGTCAACTATATTAAAACAACGTTCCATTATTTTTTTGAGCCAGCACGTGTTCTGCGTTGTTTTTTGCCGCCTGGTTTTTATTTTGCCTGCGGCGGAACGTAAAGTTCTGCGCCTGAGCGCCGATAACCTTTGACGAGTCCGGTCAGTCACACTCTTATTTACAGGACATCTTTGATGATAAAGCAGGTTACCCAGCAGCTCATTACGCCCGATGCGAGTATCGAAAGCTTGCAGGCGAGACGCTATTGGCTGCAGTGCGAGCGTGCTTACACCTATCAGCCGATTTACCAGACCGACGGACGGCTGATGGCCGTTGAACTGCTGACCGTCGTGACCCATCCTGATAATCCTGCCCAACGTATTGCGCCAGATCGCTATTTTGCTGAAGTGGCCGTCCGACACCGTATAGAGGTCGTGAAAGAGCAGCTCCTGCAGCTTGAGCTGAAAAAGGACTTTTTCAGAGCCAATAACCTGCTGGCTTCAGTGAATGTCGATGGCCCAACGCTGATTGCGATGCGCCAGGATCCTGAAATCCTGAAAATCATCGAATGCCTGCCGTGGCTGCGTTTTGAGCTGGTGGAGCATATCCGCCTGCCGAAGGGGTCGTCGTTCGCCTCAATGTGCGAGTTTGGTCCCCTCTGGCTGGATGATTTTGGTACCGGAATGGCGAACTTCTCGGCCCTGAGCGAAGTGAGTTACGACTATATTAAAGTGGCGCGGGATCTGTTTGTCATGCTGCGCCAGACGCCGGAAGGCCGCAATCTCTTCACGCTGTTGTTACAGCTGATGAACCGCTATTGCCGCGGGGTGATTGTTGAAGGTGTTGAAACACTTGAAGAGTGGCGTGATGTGCAAAACTCACCGGCTTTCGCGGCGCAAGGCTATTTTCTTTCTCGTCCAGTACCTCTGCACACCCTCGAAGAGGTGATCCTGTCGCTTTGATTCGGATGTAGCGTCCCTCATTTTGCCCTGCTGGACTATCTTTAGGACAGGCAAGGAAGGAAGTGAGGACGCTAACTATGACAAAAGCAGGCAAAATAACCGTATCGGTATTAGGGGTTTTCTTGTTGTTGATCGTCGTATTCATCATTGTGATTGCGACATTTGACTGGAACCGGCTCAAACCGACCATCAACCAGAAAGTCTCTACAGAACTCAACCGGCCCTTCGCCATACGGGGCGATCTGGGCGTGGTTTGGGAGCGCCAGAAGCAGGAAACCGGCTGGCGTAGCTGGGTTCCGTGGCCGCACGTTCATGCCGAGGATATTATCCTTGGCAACCCGCCGGACATTCCCGACGTCACCATGGTGCATCTTCCCCGTGTGGAAGCCACGCTCGCGCCGCTGGCATTGCTGACAAAAACCGTCTGGCTACCGTGGGTCAAGCTGGTAAAGCCTGATGCGCGCCTTATTCGCCTGTCGGAAAAAAACAATAACTGGACCTTTACCCTCGCAGAAGATGAAAACCGCGATCCTAATGCGTCGCCCTCTGCGTGGTCTTTCCGGCTGGATAATATTCTCTTCGATCAAGGACGCATCGCTATTAACGATAAGGTGACCCGCTCGGAGCTTGAGATCCTGGTCGATCCGCTGGGTAAGCCATTGCCTTTTAGCGAAGTGACGGGCGCAAAAAGTAAAGAGAGTCAAACCCGCGTTGAGGATTACGTATTTGGTTTGCAGGCCAAAGGACGCTATAACGACGAACCGCTAAGCGGTAGCGGAAAAATAGGCGGGATGCTGGCGCTGAGGGGCGAAGGAACCCCTTTCCCGGTGCAGGCTGATTTCCGCTCGGGCAATACGCGCGTAGCATTTACCGGTACGGTAAATGACCCGATGAATATGGGCGGCGTGGATCTGCGGCTTAAATTCTCGGGTGATTCGCTAGGGGATTTGTACGATTTGACGGGGGTGCTGCTCCCGGATACGCCGCCGTTTGAAACCGACGGGCGTCTGGTGGCGAAAATCGACCCGGAAAAATCCTCCGTTTTTGATTACCGCGATTTTAATGGCCGCATTGGCGACAGCGATATTCATGGGACGCTAACTTATACGACCGGTAAGCCGCGTCCGAAACTGGAAGGGGACGTCGAATCACGCCAGCTGAGACTGGCTGATTTGGGACCGCTGATTGGTGTGGATTCGGGGAAAGGCGCGGAAAAGGCCAAACAGTCTGAACAGCGCAAAGGTGAGAAGAGCGTCCAGCCTGCCGATAAAGTCTTACCGTATGACCGTTTCGAAACTGACAAATGGAATGTGATGGATGCTGACGTACGTTTCAAAGGTCGGCGCATTGAACACGGCAGCAGCCTACCGATTAGCGATCTCTCCACCCATATCATCCTGAAAAATGCCGACCTGCGCCTGCAGCCGCTGAAATTTGGCCTGGCGGGAGGCAGCATTGTTTCCAGAATCCATCTGGAAGGGGATAAAAAGCCGATGCGTGGGCAGGCGGATATTCAGGCTCGCCGCCTGAAGCTAAAAGAGCTCATGCCGGATGTAGAACTGATGCAGAAAACGCTCGGTGAAATGAACGGTGACGCTAAATTTAGCGGCAGCGGAAACTCGGTGGCCGCGCTGTTGGGAAACAGCAATGGCAACCTGAAGCTGCTGATGAACGACGGCTTAATCAGCCGGAATCTGATGGAAATTGTGGGATTAAATCTGGGTAACTATCTCGTTGGTCAGATATTTGGTGACGATGAGGTCCGGGTGAACTGCGCGGCGGCGAATCTGGATATCGTTAACGGCGTGGCGCGTCCTCAAATCTTTGCTTTTGATACGGAAAATGCGGTGATCAATGTGACCGGGACCGCGAGTTTTGCCTCTGAGCAACTGGATTTAACCATCGATCCAGAGAGCAAAGGTATTCGTATTATTACGCTGCGTTCGCCGTTGTATGTTCGCGGGACCTTCAAGAACCCGCAGGCAGGTGTAAAAGCTGGGCCATTGATTGCGCGTGGTGCGGTTGCCGCCGCATTAGCCACGTTAGTCACTCCAGCGGCGGCACTGTTGGCGCTGATTTCTCCTTCCGAAGGGGAAGCCAACCAGTGCCGGGCGATACTGTCGCAAATGAAGAAGTGATGTCAGGCCGGATGCGATGGTTACACCGCATCCGGCAAAAGAATCATAATGACTGATGACGGGTCTCATGGGTTAACAGCAGCGCGATCAATGTCAACGCCGCCATCGATGCCAGATACGTTCCTACCGCTGCCAGACCGTAGTTAGCCTGCAGCCATGCGGCAATATACGGGGCAACGGAAGCGCCAAGAATCGACGAAACGTTATATGAGAATGATGCGCCCGTGTAGCGAACCTCGGTTGGGAACAGCTCCGGCAGCAACGCGCCCATCGGACCAAATGTCAGTCCCATCAGGCTTAAACCCAGCAGCAGGAAAGCGAACACCAGCGCCGGATTGCCAGATCCGAGCAGCGGTTTAAAGGCAAACAGCGCAAACAGAATGATAAGCGTGGTGATGATGAGCATGCTCTTGCGGCGACCAAACGCGTCGGCCAGCAGACCCGCCACAGGCACCATAACGCCAAAGCCAATTACCGCCATCATCAGCATCCACAACACTTCATTACGTGGCAGGCCAAGCCCTACAGGCGCGGCGGCTGTACTGAACGTCATCGAATAGACGGTCATGATATAGAACAGTGTATAGGTCGCCAGCATGATGAACGTGCCGAGGATCGTTACGCGAATATGCTTTGTCAGTAAGGTACCCAGCGGGATTTTCACCTGTTTTTTCGCTGCAGCGACTTTGGCGAAGACCGGGGACTCATGCAATGAAACGCGAACGTACAGGCCGATGATCACCAGTACCGCAGAGAAGATGAACGGTACGCGCCAGCCCCAGCTCATAAACTGTTCATCGGTCAGCAGCCAGGAGAGCAGCAGAAAAGTGCCGTTGGCGAAGAAAAAGCCGATAGGCGCGCCCAGTTGCGGGAATGATCCGTACAGCGCGCGTTTACGCGGCGGCGCGTTTTCCGTTGCCAGCAACGCCGCGCCGCCCCACTCACCGCCCAGACCTAAACCCTGACCAAAACGCGCCAGTGCCAGCAGCAACGGGGCGAAAATGCCGATAGTTTCATAGCCCGGCAGCAGGCCAATGACAACCGTTGAAATCCCCATGGTAAGCAGTGAAGCAACCAGCGTGACTTTACGGCCTACGCGATCGCCGAAATGGCCGAACACCGCGGAGCCGATTGGCCGGGCCACAAAAGCGATAGCGAAGGTGGCGAGGGACTGCAGCGTAGCCGCGGTCGGATCTCCCTGCGGGAAGAAAATATGGGGAAACACGATCACCGCGGCGGTCGCGTAGATATAGAAGTCGAAGAACTCAATGGCGGTACCAATGAGTGAGGCGACGACAACTTTATTGCGCGAGTTGACCGGGGTGTGTTCCTGTTCGTTGTCGAGTGTTGTGGCTGTTGCTTGCATAATATTTTCTTATTTTTGGCCGAACGAAAGGCCATATTACGCACAGCAAAAGCGATATTTCAATCTGTAACAAACCCTGCAATTGGTCAAAAAAAGAGCAAAAAGGGGATAATATTCAGGCTGAAGATTTCACTTCCATGAAATGCTTCACATAATTTAAAACTTGGATGATAAAACTGGTTTTTGGTTAAATAAAAGTTACGGGTTGGATTTATTCACTAAATCAGTAAGAACAGGCGGCATTATAATTGCCGGATGGCGACGCACGCGTCTTATCCGGCCTACGGGTGAGTTTGTAGGCCGGATAAGCGCAGCGCCATCCGGCAATTGACAACTATTCCGGCGGTGGCTATTGCGTTTTCCCCGGCATTCGCGGGTCATCTTTGTATTCCGCCGTGGCTATCCAGGCGGCGCAAAACAGCGTCAGACGAGCGAAGAAGTAGAAGAACGCCATCAGTCCAAGCACGGAACCAAACGCCGCGCCTGACGGCGATTGCACCAGTGACGGCAGCGTGTAGGTCATGATCATTTTGATAACTTCAAACCCCAGCGCCGCGATAAATGTGCCGCGAATGAGTGCTTTCTTACGTGGTCGGTGACGCGGCAGTCGCCAGAAAATCCAGAAGAAAAGCAAATAGTTGGCGAAAATAGAGATGGTCAGGCCGATCAGGCGCCAGGCGGGCTTCAGCCATTCGATGCCGTCGAGATATAGCGCAGAGATAATCATCTGCTGGGCGGAACCGGCGATAGAAGTAATGGACAGAGTGACAATCAGCGCAATCAACAAACCAATCAATGAAACAAAATCGCGCAGGTATTTAACCCAAATTTTTTCCTGATCCTGCGGCGTACGCTCCCAGACATCTCGCGACTGGGCACGAATCGCTTCGCGCAGATTACCCATCCAGTTAATCCCGGAATAAAGGGCGATCCCAAGCCCGACCAGACCCACGGTGGTTCGCTGCTGAACGGCAGTGTTAATGGTGTTTTTTAACGTGGAGGCGAGCGTCGGGTCGCTGACGTTAAGCAGTATTTTGCTGAAGATATCCTGCAACAGCGTAGGGTGGGAGGCGAGAATAAAACCGGCGGCGGCAAATGACACCATCAGGATAGGGATCATCGACAGGAACGAGAAGTAGGTGATAGCGGCGCCAAACTGGTTTCCCATGCGGTCATTAAAACGCTCTGCGGCTCGAATCATATGGGCGATGACGGGCTGGCGTTGAATTTTATCGGCGAGGGTCAGGGCTGTTTGCAATGCCTGGTTGGTCGTACCGTTGGTTTCTGTTTTTTCACGCTCCTGGGTCTCAATTTTTGGGATCGGTGCGTGCTCGAGTTCCTGAATGGGGCGTTTTATCTCTTTTTCCTGCGTCATCAGGCCAGTATTCCTTGTTCTGTTCATTCTCAAGACAGTATAGCTTGTCAGTCCACATAATCTTTCATTACGCCGGTCAGCCATTCCATAAACAGATGAACCCGGCGGGAGAGGTTGCGGCGATGCGGATACAACAGAGAAACCGGCATCGGCTCGGCACGATACTGCCCTAACACCTCGACCAGCGTACCGGCGCGCAGGGCGTCGCGTACGCCGACGCGTGGCACCTGAATAATGCCCAGGCCGGCAAGGCACGCTGCATGATAGGTTTCCGTGCTGTTCACCGTCAGCATGCCGCCGGTTTTAACCCATTGAGTACCGTTGCCTGTCGCCACCTCGAAACCTTGTGCACGCGTTCCCAGGTTCACCGAGTAATGCACCACCGCATGCGAGGCTAAATCTTCCAGGCTTTCCGGGTAGCCAAAGCGGGCCAGATATTCTGGGCTGGCGCAGTTAATCTGCGTGAGTTTACCCAGCGGACGGGCAATCAGCCCTGAATCTTTCAGCGTACCTACGCGTACGACGCAGTCGAAACCTTCGCGGATCAAGTCCACCAGCCGATCGCTGCTGCTGAGTTCGAGTTCAAGTCCCGGATATTGATGCAAGAAGGCTGCCAGGCGAGGCATCACCAAATTTCTCGCGACGCCCACCGGCATATCCACGCGCAGCTTGCCGCTGATACTGGCCGAATCGTGATGGAATAGTCCATCAAGTTCATCCAGATTGCTTAGCAGATCTTTCGCGCGTTCATAATAGATCATGCCGTCTTGTGTGAGCTGGACGCGTCGGGTGGTGCGGTGCAACAGCTGCGTGCCCAGATGATTTTCCAGGGCCTGGATTTGTCGCGATACGCTACCTTTAGGTAGTCCAAGGGTGTCCGCTGCACGCGAAAAACTCTCCAGTTCTGCGACGCGGATGAACAACTGCATTGCGTGAATTTTATCCATTCTCATGCCCTATTGTTGTTCTGTATGAAACAGTAATGCGCAATCAGCGATATTTATTGTTTTTCTACCACCTAATAAGCTTTGTCTCAATCTTCACTACACATGAAATGAGGTTTCTTATGACGCAACGTATCGCATTGGTGACCGGCGGTGGTCGTGGACTCGGTAAAAACGCGGCGCTTAAGCTGGCAAGCAAAGGAATCGGTATCATCCTGACGTGGAACAGCAATGAAAAAGAAGCGCTGCAGGTTGTGGATGAAATTCGCCAATCTGGCGGTAAAGCAGCGGCATTACCGTTGAATGTCGGGGATATTTCAACATTCCCTCAGTTTATAAAACAGGTGCGGGAAACCTTACAGACCCAGTGGCAAAGCGACACCTTTGATTATTTATTGAACAATGCCGGGATTGGTATTAACGCGCCGTATCCGGCGTTCACCGAAGCGCAATTTGATCAACTTTTGAATATCCATTTTAAAGGTCCTTTTTTCCTGACGCAGAACCTTTTACCGCTGATGAACAGAGGCGGCAGGATCCTCAATGTTTCAACCGGACTTGCGCGCTTTGCGCTGCCGGGTTACAGCGCATACGCGGCTATGAAAGGGGCGATGGAAGTGTTAACCCGTTATCAGGCAAAAGAACTGGGGGAGCGCGGAATTACGGCCAATATTATTGCCCCCGGCGCGATAGAAACCGATTTTAGCGGTGGAAATGTGCGGGATAACGCGCAACTGAATGCGTACATTGCTTCGCAAACAGCGTTGGGGCGAGTTGGTTTGCCGGATGATATCGGTGACGCGATTGCCGCGTTGCTCAGCGATGAGCTGGCGTGGATGACGGCGCAGCGTATTGAGGTCTCCGGCGGAATGTTCCTGTAACCCGTCGTGTCTTATTCAGCCAGATATTGGCTGAATAAGCATTTAATGCGATTTTTTATTTTGTAACATATTTGAATGATGGTTTGCATTCCTTATTTTTCGACAAAAATATAGACTGCATATAATTAATATTAATTAATATACATGAGCGTCAAAATATAAGAATTTACTTAATATATTTCTCTGTTTTTGTTTCTTTGTGTGATTCTGTTGATTGAGCTGTAACTAATCATAATTTCTGCTTCTTTCTTCTACGACTATCGGTACAATGGCCCCCCGCCAAATGGTGACTTCTTATTTTACCCTATGGGTAATACCCTTCCGCGCGCTAAGGCTAATATCTTATTCAGACGGAGATAAATAATGCAGTTAATAATGTTTGACAGGCAGTCAATATTTATTCATGGAATGAATGTAAGTTTACAGCAACGTATTCCAGGAGTGGATGTTCAGGGTGTCAGTCAGACAGATGACCTGTGGCAGAAGCTGGAAGACAACCCTGATGCAATGGTAATGCTGGATGGCGATCTTGATGCTGAGTTCTGCCGCAACTTGCTGCAACAGATCGCGCAACGCTATTCGGCGGTAAAAGTGCTGGTAACAGCAACGGATTGCCGGAAAAGATGGCTACAGGAGGTCACGCATTTAAACGTGCTGGCCATTGTTCCACGTGACTCTGACGCGGAAACCTTCACACTGGCGCTCAATAGTGTCGCGATGGGCATGATGTTTATCCCCAGAGACTGTATTACAGTGACTGAGAGTAGCCGCCAAAATATAAGATCGCTCAGTGCGCGTCAGCGAGAAATTCTGACTATGCTGGCCGCGGGCGAGTCGAATAAACAAATTGGCCGACTGTTAAATATCAGTACCGGAACGGTAAAAGCCCATCTTGAGTCGCTTTACCAGCGTCTGGAGGTAAAAAATCGTACGCAGGCGGCAATGATGTTAAACGACGCTATTTAATTGACGTAAATTTCACAGTCAGAAAATTTCTGGCTGTGAAATAGCTTAAGGCCAAATTTCTGTCATGTTAAATCGGGTTATTCCCACGCTGAATATCCACGCAATTAACGTCTCTTGTTGAAACCGATCTTTTATTTGCGGTTTTTTTTCATATAGTAACGCCTCACAGAGATGCAGATCGGCGAGCAGAAGGGCTTCTGCCTGCATTAGCGTAATTGGGGTATCAAAGGTTTCGTCTGCGGCAATTTCATGCCCGTAACCTATCACCCAAATTCCATGTTTATCCTGATACTTTTCCAGCGACAGGCCTTGCCATTGCTTAATAAATGCGACACAGGCGGGTGTGAAGTGCGTTGAACGGAGCGGCATAATACTCTCTGAGTAAAGAGATATATTTTAAGAAATCCACTCCGTTACGCCAGTTGCCATGTAGCCAGTTTTTACAGCAAAACGCCTTATGGCATTGGCGGCTGATATTCACGTTTTAACAGGCCGAAAAGCCAGTCATCGCGCCAGGTTTGTTGTAGCCAATAGCTTTCCCGCAGCGTACCTTCGTGAATGAACCCAATCTTTTCCAGCAGACGTCTTGAGGCTTCGTTTCCTGCGGTGACGCAGGCCGTCAGCCGGCGGAGTCCGCCGTGGGTAAATGCGTAATCGCAAACGGCATGCAGGGATTCAGTGCCATAACCTTTACCCTGTGCCTCGGGAGTAAGCAAAAAACCGACCTCGGCACATTCATTGTTTTCATGAATATATCCAGTCACCCCCAGCGGCATTCCCGTTGCCTTATCGCACAGCACCAGGCAAAGCCAGTGCGGGCTGCCGGGGGCCCACTCTGGTAAGCGTGAATGAAAGGCTGCCTGTATCTCTTGTTCTGTGCGCGTATCAGCGACAAAGCGCATCACATCAGCGTTCTGCTGTAACGTTAAAAAGAACGCCCAATCTTCAATATTCAATGGACGACAGATCAGGCGCGATGTTTTCAATACGGGCACGGACATATCTCCTGAATAATTTTCCATGATTGTGCGGAAGTCACTGTAAAACAGATTTATTTGCTATATGAATGTGTTTTAGTCTACGTCGATACACATCTGCTTTTATAGAAAATAACGACATACCATTGTGAGGCCGCACGTTTTGGGTCCTGTTAGGGAAGATGATGACCAATAGCGCATTACAAGCGACATGTACACCCTTTGAACGTTGTCTGGCGATCATCCGTCAGGCATCGGTAGAAATATTGCTGCTGTTAGGCGTGCATGTCGCAGAGGGTAAAGAGCCGCGATGGTTCCTTGAGCAGCTTGACCAGGCCAGATTGAATCTGGGCGGCTGGGGAGCTGTCGCCAGACGTTTGCAGATGAATGATGCGCAATTGAGCCAGTTCACTCTGCGGCTGCGTCATCTGCAGCAGAGCGTGCCGCAGTATGAAAATGGCCAGGACGTCAGTGAAAACCAGCTGATTTCTGCGCTACGCTTCGTGGCGTCTCTGGAACAATTGCGTCAGCAACAGCCCATCCTGAAGTATGAAACTGAGATTGAACGTGCAGAGCCGGAAGCACAGATCCACGCGCAGCGTCAGCTTCGTGCAATAGAATTAACGCTCAAATCGCTTATCGCACGGGTATGGCCGGATCAACATCCACTCAACAGCTTCCTGAAACAGCACTTCGGTGGGGAACGCCTGCGCCGTTGGTTAAAACTGGGTGACAGTCGGGATGCGCTGGACGGCATGATGTTTAGCGAGCTGGCGCTTATGGTCGTGGATAAGAAATTGTTTGTACGCCACTTTACCCAGATTTTTAACGACACCTCGGTGCTGACGTTGTTTGTCGAACCACGTCTTACGTTGCGTATGTTTCTGGATGATTGCCGGCTGGCCCGCAACGGCGTCATCGTGCAGCAGCCGCTGACCTCAGTACAACTAATGCTGCTGGATTGTCAGTACCGACAGATTACTCACCCTGTACAACGGGCATTTGCAGAAAGGCGTACGCGTGTTAATCCCGCGTCATATCTGGAGTCTGATGAGACGACCGTCCGCCAGTTCTGGGAAATGGCAAAGCAAAAGGATGAGCAGGCGGGGGGCGACAAACAGGAAATCGCCGACAGTATTGATCCGCCGGAGAAGCGAGCAAAGCGCACCGCGGAGGAGCGTGAACAGCTGATTTCAGGCATGTTGTGGGTCGCGGTCGGCGTGATGGTGCTGGTGATTTCGCTGGGTGCGTTCTGGTTATTCACTTCGCCAGCGCCACAGGCGTCATCCGGACAATCCGTTGAAATCGTGCAGGAGGAACCGCGCCGTGATGCACCTTCCGCACGGGAATCTGTGACCCGAATGGGTATCACCTGGGATGCCTTTAACATGCGCGCGGCTATCGATCGCAACGATACCCGTGTGACGTCACTGTTCCTGCAGGGCGGGATGGACTGGAAGCTGGCGTGGACGGAACAAGCATTCGCTGCGGGCAATACCGAGGTGTTGAGACTGCTGCTGCGTTATCCTGCGCAGATGAACGAGAGCAAACCTTGCAGACAGTTTATGAGTACGCTCAGTCATGCCATGTCGAATGGGGCGTCACTCACTTCCTTGCACAAAAGCTACCTGCAAAGTTTTTGTTCGGTTCCGGCGGTTATCGCACGTCAACAGTATGATCTTGAGCAGGCTCAGCTCCGCGCTCGCGCAGAACCCAGCCCGGAGAACAAGAAATGGCAAAAAATTCATACTGAACTCTACGATGCGATTAACTAACGGCCTGAGGAGTCAGGCCGCCAGCGGCTAAGGTTCGCCATACAGCCCGATGAGTCGGCGCACCACGCCGTTTGTCCAGCCAAAGCCGTCCTGCAGCGGATATTCCCCGCCGCCGCCTTCGCGCGGCATGCCGTCGGCAATATGGTATTTTTCGATAAGCTTGTGGTGTTCCTGGTAAAAGAGATTCACCGTTTTCAACCAGTTACGGGCAATTTCATCCCCGAGATGGTCGTCGCCATACAATTTGAAACCTTGAATAGCCATCCATTGCAGCGGCGCCCAGCCGTTGGGTTTATCCCACTGCTCACCGGTTTCATGTTCTGTGGCTAAAATACCCCCTGGCGTTAGCAGGCGGCTGCGTACCGCATTGGCCAGCCGGTCGGCTTGTTCATGCGTTGCCATGCCGACATACAGCGGTACGATACTGGCCGCAGAGAAGAGGGCCATTTGTTCACGTCGCCAGTCATAATCGCGATAGCAGCCGTTTTCATCATCCCATAAGTAGCGATTCACCGCATCGCGGCGGTCATTGGCTTTCTGGCGAAACAGCGCTTCAGCTTCTTTGTCACCTTTCAGCGCCGAAATATTGGCGATGGCGCTCTCCAGCTTGTAGAGGAACGCGTTCAGATCAATTGGGATGAATTGTGTCGTGCGTATGCTGGCAAGGCGGCCTGCATCGCGTAGCCAGCGTGAGGAGTAATCCCATCCCGATGCCGCGCCTGCACGCAAATCGCGATACACCTCATTGGGCGGTCGACCTGAATGCTTGGCGGTCTCGACGTCTTCAAGCCACGATTCATCGCGCGGCGTATCACGATCGTCCCAATAGCGGTTGAGCAAGGATCCGTCCGACATTCTGATTACGTGGCGGTAGGCCTGGTTGAGCACCAGCGAATCGGCGCCATCCATCCAGAACGCGTACTCCATTTTTAGATGATCAAGATAACGGCGCGCGCCACGTACGCCATCCTCTTCAAACAGTTCCACCATCAGCGCAAAGACCGGCGGCTGCGAGCGGCTCAGGTAGTACGTTCGATTACCGTTTGGGATGTGACCATAATTTTCGATCATCCAGGCAAAGTTATCCGCCATACATTTCAGCAGATCTTCGCGCCCGCTCTCCGCCAGACCCAGCATGGTGAAATAGGAATCCCAGTAGTAGGTTTCGCTAAAACGTCCGCCAGGCACAATATATGACTGCGGTAACGGCAGCAACGAGGACCAGGGAATGTGGTCCTGCGGTTCGCGCGTCAGCACTGGCCACAATTGATCGATATGCTCTTTCAGCGAATTTGCCGGGTCAGAAACGTATTCGCTGGAGGGCGTTTCCGGGAGCCAGAAATGGTTCTCAACAAAGCGCTTCAGGTCAAAGTCCCGATGGCGTTTGACCTTGCGATAACGGATCAAAATGTCCAGCGGGTCCATTTTGGGTGCACAGTCGGGGAAGGTTTTGCTATCGGCAAACAGTTTCGACGACTGGACATGTTCGAACAGCTCAAGGTAACGATCGGCCGGGGTTAACGCATCTGAGGCGGGCAGCCCTTCAATCATCTCCGGCTCAGGCTCTGCCTCAATCATTTCATCCAGCTTTAACTCGCACGGATCCATTTCATAAAGCAGATCGATGTCGATCGTCAGTTCTTCAGAAGGGGCGTGGGGTAGTTTCTGGTTGAGCATAATGAGAAAGACCTCCGATGGACGTTGAAATAGTAAGGCTGTTGCCCGGTCGTCAGTTAAGCGTAGACATTCGCTTCGGTATTGGCTGAGTAAAGCGTGCGGTTGATCACGTTTTAGTGTTGAGCATTATTTAAAAAAATAAACTATCCCAATGATAATAATGAATAATTCAGAATCGTGCGCGACCTGAAGATATTCCATTTTCAGAACATTCGATTGCAACGAGGTGTGAACGAAACCTGCTAATGGCTTAACGCTATAATAGGCACAGGCTATTCTATTGATAGTTCTCCTCCATGTAATTGCTTGATACTTATCAAAATAGTAATCCCCTCATTTCCTATGATGGTCAAGTCTGACAAAGACTGTGCATTAATTATTCTAATTTTTCTGGGTCACAATAACTCACAACGGTGAGGGTAAAAATAATGAAAATCATTACCCGTCTTACCGCGATTGCCATAGCTGGCATCGTGATTTGTTATTTTGGATTATCCGGTTATGTGTGGTATCACGATAATCAACGGAGCAAACAGGCTGATGTTCAGGCCTCTTCGCTGGAAGCAAATAATAAAGTTTTAGGATTCTTGCGCGAAAAAGGATGTGATTATTGTCACACCCCTTCGGCTGAATTACCTTTCTATTCTTCTTTTCCTGTCGCTAAGCAGTTGATGAATTACGACATTCAACTGGGATATAAATCTTTCAATCTTGAGGCCGTTCGTGCGGCGCTGGTCGCGGATAAACCCGTTTCGCAAAGCGACCTGAATAAAATTGAATGGGTGATGCAGTACGAAACCATGCCGCCGACGCGTTATACCGCGCTGCACTGGGCCGGTAAGGTGAGCGATGCGGAGCGCGAAGACATTTTGGGCTGGGTCGCCAAACAGCGTGAGCAGTATTACGCCAGTAAAGATACCGCCGCGCAGCATCGTAATGAACCCGTACAGCCAATACCAGAAAGCATCCCGACTGATGCCCGGAAGGTGGCGCTTGGCTTTACGCTTTATCACGATCCGCGTATTTCCGGCGACAGCACGATCTCTTGCGCGCACTGTCATGCCCTGAATGCGGGTGGTGTGGATGGCCGGAAAACGTCAATTGGCGTAGGCGGAGCGGTCGGGCCGATCAACGCGCCAACGGTGTTTAACTCAGTCTTTAACGTGGAACAGTTCTGGGATGGCCGTGCGCCGACATTACAGGCGCAGGCAGGTGGTCCGCCGTTGAACCCGATTGAAATGGCATCTAAATCCTGGGATGAAATTATCCAGAAGCTGGATAAAGATCCGCTCTTGAAGCAAGAATTTATTGCGGTTTATCCACAGGGATTCAGCGGAGATAATATTACCGATGCGATTGCTGAATTTGAGAAAACGCTGATCACGCCAAATTCACCGTTTGATAAGTGGTTACGTGGTGATGAGGAGGCGTTAACAGCTCAGCAAAAACATGGCTATCAGTTGTTTAAGGAAAATAAGTGCGCGACCTGTCATGGCGGTATTATTTTAGGCGGACGCTCATTTGAACCATTAGGTTTGAAAAAGGACTTTAATTTCGGCGAAGTCACTGCCGCAGATATTGGCCGGATGAACGTTACCAATGAGCTACGTGACAAGCTACGTCAGAAAGTCCCTGGATTACGTAACGTTGCGCTGACTGCGCCTTATTTCCATCGCGGTGATGTGCCTACGCTCGATGGTGCGGTCAAACTGATGCTGCGTTATCAGGTGGGTAAGGAACTGCCGCAGGAAGATATCGACGATATCGTGGCGTTTCTCGAAAGTTTGAACGGGATTTATACGCCGTATATGCAGAACCATCAGTAATTTAAATATGATAAATCGGCCACCAGACTGATTTTGTGGCCGATTTTCTTTTTTTATGCCAGCAAATGTCAGGTAAATAGTTATAATACATGTCATGGTATTCTAATAATACAAACGGATACAAATGATGGAGCAACCTGACAGCAATAGCGCAAAACCTCTCTATAAACAGCTTGAGGCATCCTTGAAAGAGGCGATTTTGCGCGGTGAATACAAGCCCGGTCAGCAGATCCCCACAGAAAATGAACTCAGTAGCCAGTGGCAGGTTAGTCGTGTAACGGTGCGTAAAGCTCTGGATGCTCTAACGCGTGAAAATCTTCTGACGCGTGTTTCTGGCAAGGGAACGTTTGTCAGCAATGAAAAGTTTCAGCGCAGCATGACCGGGATTATGAGCTTTAGCGAGTTGTGTCAGTCCCAGGGGCGGCGGCCCGGCTCCCGGACTATCAAATCGGTTTTTGAATCGGTGGATAACGAGACCAGCGCCTCGCTGGGAATGGCTGAAAAAGAGAAAGCGGTAGTCATTGAACGTATTCGTTATGCTGACGATATTCCCGTTTCGCTGGAAACCATCCAGTTACCTCCTCGTTTTGCCTTTCTGCTGCAAGAGGACCTCAATAATCATTCGTTATACGCTTGCTTACGTGAAAAATATGGGCTGTGGTTTACCCATTCGCGCAAAATGATTGAGCTAGTGTATGCAAGCTTTGAGGTTGCTCACTATCTTGGGGTGAGTGAAAATTATCCTCTGATATTAATTAAGAGTGAAATGATTGATAACAAAGGAGAATTATCTTGTGTGTCCCGTCAGTTGATCGTTGGCGACAAGATTCGATTCACCGTATAGGTCCTCCTCTTACATCTTTGATACTGGCTAAAATCGGGATCCGTGTCGCGGATCCCGATTTTTTATGGTTCTTACGTTGATCAAATGTCTTTAAATGTATTATAAAAATACCAATACATTAAGAGTCATTTTGTAGGCGATATCCGCCTGTATGATTGATTGAACCAGAGGGAACCATAATGAGCATTAAAGAAATTGTGAACGATATTGTGGCCAGCCAGGCGGAAAAAGGGGGGACTAAACATGTTTACTATGTTGCCTGTGGTGGGTCTTATGCCGCGTTCTACCCGGCAAAAGCATTCTTAGAAAAAGAGTCAAAAACGCTGAGCGTGGGCCTTTACAACAGTGGGGAATTTATCAGTAACCCGCCTGTTGCGCTGGGTGAAAATGCCGTCGTTGTTGTTGCTTCGCATAAAGGCAATACCCCTGAAACCACGAAGGCGGCAGAAATTGCACGCCTGCATGGCGCGACCGTTATTGGGCTTACCTGGGTTATGGATTCACCTTTGGTTGCGCATTGTGATTATGTTGAGACCTATACCTTCGGCGAGGGAAAAGATGTCGCTGAAGAGAAGACGATACAATGTTTGCTTACCGCGGTAGAGCTTCTTCAGCAAACAGAAGGCTATGTTCACTATGACGATTTCCTGGATGGCGTCAGTAAAATTAACCGTATTGTATATCGTGCTTGCGAGCATGTGGCTGAACGGGCACAAGCATTTGCTCAAGAATATAAAGACGATAAAGTTATTTATACTGTTGCCAGTGGGGCGGGCTATGGCGCGTCATATTTACAAAGTATCTGCATATTTATGGAAATGCAGTGGATTCATTCAGCCTGTATTCACAGCGGTGAATTCTTCCACGGACCGTTCGAAATTACGGATGCTAATACACCATTTTTCGTACAGCTTTCTGAAGGTAGTACCCGCCCGGTCGATGAGCGTGCATTAGATTTTCTGAAAAAATATGGTCAGCGAATTGAAGTGATAGACGCGAAAGAGTTAGGGTTGTCGACTATCAAAACTACGGTTATTGATTACTTTAACCATTCTCTCTTCAATAATGTTTACCCTGTCTACAACCGAGCGCTTGCTGAAGCTCGCCAGCATCCGCTCACTACACGTCGTTATATGTGGAAAGTAGCATACTGATTACTAAAGGATTAAGGTAAAAGCAGGGACGCTTTTTAAGATTTTATAGAGCAGGGTATTATTATGAGTATTCGCGTAATAGGTATAGGTGACAATGTCGTCGATAAATACCTTCATTCTGGAATGATGTATCCAGGTGGCAATGCCTTAAATTTTTCTGTCTACGCAAAGCAAGCCGGTGCTTCAAGCGCCTTCATGGGGGCGTTTGGGAATGATGACGCGGCAAAACATATACAAGATGTATTGCATAAGTTACAGATAGATATTACCCATAGTCGGCATTATGAGGGGGAGAACGGTTACGCCTGTATTCGCCTCAATAATGGCGATCGTGAGTTTGTCACCAGTAATAAAAATGGTGTTTTACGCGAACATCCCTTCATGCTGACGGTGGATGATCTGCGATACATTGCCAGTTTTGACTTAGTTCACACCAGTATTAATGGTTATCTTGAAAGTGAGCTGGAAAAAATAAAACAGAAAAATATCATGATATCATTCGATTTTTCTGGACGTGGCACCGATGATTATTTCGCAAGAGTATGCCCATGGGTAGATTATGGCTTCATTTCCTGTAGTGGCATCTCACCAGATGAAACCAAAGAAAAAATAAATAAGCTTTACCAATACGGTTGTCGACATATTATTGCAACCTGCGGGCATGAACGTGTTTATTATTTTTCCGCTGGTGGTTTTCTTGACTGGACGCCGAAATATATTGAGCCAGTAGATACCCTGGGGGCAGGTGATGCGTTTTTAACCGGATTTATGCTCTCCATTATCCAATCAGGTACAGCTGAGCCCGATCGAGAAAGGGTGCTGTGCGCCATGCAGGCTGGTGGTAAATCTGCAGCGAATGTTTTGTCTGATTACGGTGCATTCGGTTTTGGTAAACCGTATTAACCCTGTTAACGCTGTTCCACTCATGTAACCCAACATTCACTCCAGATAAGCCAGGAGGAAGTATGTTTTGGACGGAATTGTGTTTTATTCTTTTAGCCTTAATGGTTGGCGCCAGGATTGGCGGTGTGTTTTTAGGCATGGTCGGGGGACTCGGTGTTGGCGTCATGGTATTTGTTTTTGGCCTGACCCCATCCACACCGCCGATTGACGTTATTCTTATTATTCTTTCGGTTGTTTTAGCTGCCTCATCATTACAAGCCGCCGGTGGTCTGGATTTACTGGTTAAACTGGCAGAGAAAATTCTGCGCCGTCATCCTCGTTATATTACGCTGCTGGCGCCTTTTATTTGCTATATCTTCACTTTTATGTCCGGAACGGGGCATGTTGTTTATAGTTTATTACCGGTTATTTCTGAAGTCGCCCGTGATTCGGGGATCCGTCCTGAGCGGCCATTATCCATTTCTGTTATTGCATCGCAGCAGGCTATCACAGCCAGTCCAATATCGGCGGCGATGGCGGCAATGATTGGTTTAATGGCCCCGTTAGGGATATCCATTTCTACAATTATGATGATCTGCGTTCCCGCTACGTTAGTGGGTGTCGCGATGGGGGCCTTAGCGACCTTTAATAAAGGCAAAGAGCTAAAAGATGACCCAGAGTATCAACGCAGGCTTGCGGAGGGTTTAATAAAGCCTGCTCAGAAACAACACGATAAAACTGAAGTTACCTTTCGCGCTAAGCTCTCTGTCGTACTGTTTTTGATGAGTGCCGTGGTGATTGTGCTCTTAGGGATTATTCCTCAATTACGACCGGTAGTGGAAACGGCAAAAGGGCTGCAACCGTTATCGATGTCGGCAGCGATCCAGATAACAATGCTCTCTTTTGCCTGTCTGATAGTCTTGATATGCCGACCTCCGGTGGACCAAATTATCAGCGGGACTGTGTTTCGCGCGGGGGCACTGGCGATTGTCTGCGCCTTTGGCCTTGCCTGGATGAGCGAAACCTTCGTCAATGGGCATATTGATCTGATTAAGGCAGAGGTTCAGACGCTATTACAGCAACATACCTGGTTAATTGCCATCATGATGTTTTTTGTCTCTGCGATGGTCAGTAGCCAGGCGGCAACAACGCTCATTCTTCTACCGTTGGGGCTGGCATTAGGCTTACCTGCATATGCGCTCATTGGTGCATGGCCTGCGGTGAATGGATATTTCTTCATTCCGGTGGCGGGTCAATGTCTGGCTGCGCTTGCTTTTGATGACACGGGAACTACGCGCATAGGCAAATATGTATTTAACCATAGTTTTATGCGGCCTGGTTTAGTGAATGTTATTGTTGCTGTCGTCGTTGGCCTTATTATCGGGAAAATAATCCTGGCTTGATTTTTTTGAAGCATTTCCTGTATCCCTAATTAATTAAATTCAGAGGATGAAAATGAATATTAAAATATTCATCGCGGCGGCGATGTTATTTATCAGTTCAAACGTTTTTAGTGCGATAACGCAACCTCACATAATAATTCTGGCGACGGGAGGAACCATCGCTGGTACCGCTGAAAATAACACCCAAATATCGGGATATAAATCTGGTGAAATAGGTGTTCAGACATTAATTAAAGCGGTGCCTGAAATTAATAAGATTGCCAGTGTTGATGGTCAGCAAATATCTAATATCGGCAGCGAAAACATGACCAGTGACATTATTTTAAAGCTATCTAAGCAGGTGAATGCGCTGCTCGCGCGTGATGACGTTGACGGTATCGTTATTACCCACGGAACCGACACGCTTGATGAAACGGCCTACTTTCTCAATCTGACGGTTAAGAGCGATAAACCCGTGGTGTTCACTGCGGCGATGAGACCCGCGACGGCCATTAGCGCAGACGGTGCAATGAATCTGCTGGAAGCGGTCACGGTGGCCGCCGATCCGAATGCAAGGGGTCGGGGGGTTATGGTGGTTTTAAATGATCGCATAGGTTCTGCAAGGTTTGTGACCAAGACAAACGCGACCACGCTGGATACCTTCAAAGCCCCTGAGCAGGGGTATTTAGGGGTTATCGTCAATGGCAAACCAGAGTTTGAAACTCGCATTGAAAAGACGCATACCCTGCGTTCCGTTTTTGATGTAAGAAATCTTAAAAAGCTGCCGCAGGTAGCGATTATTTATGGTTACCAGGACGATCCTGAATATATGTATGATGCTGCAATTGCGCATCATGTAGATGGGATTGTCTATGCCGGAACCGGTGCCGGGTCGGTTTCTGTCAGAAGTGAAGCTGGAATTAAAAAAGCAGAGAAAGCGGGAATCATTGTGGTGCGTGCATCCCGAACGGGTAACGGCATTGTTCCACAGGATAAAGGGCAGCCGGGATTGGTGTCTGATTCATTAAATCCTGCGAAAGCCCGGGTTTTGCTGATGACAGCCCTGACAAAAACGAAAAATCCTGAGCTCATTCAGCATTATTTTAATACCTACTAAGATCGGTTGTTTAACGCGCTCGTTTGTATGCAAAATGGGCGCGTTTCCTCCCATCCGGATATTTTGTTACCTCTGCTCGCCCACGAATATTTCCCACAATTCTTCTACCGCTCTGGACATTCTGCCCGCAGGCCGAAACAGTCGGATATCAATGGGTATCCATAATCCGCTCTTCTGTGGGGCCGCCGCGGCAATCGTCCCGGCCTGAACATCCGGAGCCGCCAGACTTTCCGGCAGCCAGGCAATGCCGTCCCCGGCTTTGACCATCGCCAGCAGCGTGGCGGCCAGATCGGCGGTGAAGGCGATGTCCATACCGCGTCGGGCATGATTCACCGGTGACGTGTTCGAGAGGATCCTCCCCAGACCGGATTCTGCAGAGAAGGAGAGGAACGGAAATTTTTTGCCCCCCGTAGCCTGCCAGAGCGGCTGATGAGAGCCGGGATCACATTTGGAGTAGGGTAATAACGTTTCTTGTCCAAGGCGAACGCTGAGATATTTCGTCTGATCAAGATTGATGTGCATGTGAGGGTGGTAATAACACAGCAGAAACTGCGCATCCCCATTTTCAATCATCCTTTCACAGGCGCTGAGCGTGTCTGACAGCAGGCGAAATGAGCCGAAACGGGCGATTTTTTCGTTATTACGCATCAGCGCCGGAAAAAATGAGAACGACAGGGAGTGCGTTGCGGAGAAAATAACATCCGGTCGTGTATTTCCCGCCGCTTCAATGGTTTCATTTCTCAGGGTATATAGCGCCCGGATCAGTTCGGGCACTTGAGCGACGAAAACTTCCCCCGCACGAGTCAGGCTAACGCCACGGCGGTTACGCTCAAAAATCGGCGTTCCCAGCCACTCTTCCAGCGAGACAATGCGCCGACTGAATGCGGGCTGCGTCACATATCGGGAAGCGGCTGCGCGAGAGAAATTGAGTGACTGCGCCAGCGCAACGCAGTCTTCAAGCCAGGTGAGTTCCAGGTGATGCCGATTTTGCATTACAGTCAGCCTCTTTGGCATTAGATCAGCAGATGAGCACTGCTTAAGATGGAGAAATAGAGGACGATGGCGTCCTTAAATGCTGCCTGGATGCATTATGCCAATAATAAACCGGCATGAGTTATCACTTTTTACAGGCGTGTAAGTGCGAGCATAACTGACTAAGAACCCGCCGGAGAAAACATGCGTATCCTCGATGTTGTAGAAATTACCAAACCCATCGCTTCCCCTATTCGTAACGCCTATATCGATTTCAGCAAGATGACGACCAGTCTGGTGGCCGTTGTGACTGACGTTGAGATAGAGGGTCGTCGCGTGGTGGGATACGGATTTAACTCTAATGGTCGTTACGGCCAGGGGGGGTTGATCCGCGAACGCTTCCGTAACCGCATTCTGGACGCTGACCCGGAAAGTCTGCTGAATGCCGAAGACGATAACCTGGATCCGCATAAAATCTGGGACGTCATGATGAGTAATGAAAAGCCGGGGGGCCATGGTGAGCGCTCGGTGGCTGTTGGTACGCTGGATATGGCTATCTGGGATGCGGTTGCCAAAATTGCCAACAAGCCGTTGTTCCGTCTGCTGGCTGAGATGAAGGGCGTTGAGGCGAATCCACGCGTCTTTGTCTACGCGGCGGGGGGTTACTATTATCCGGGTAAAGACCTGAGCGCGCTGCGTCAGGAAATGCGAGGCTACCTGAACCGCGGCTACAACGTAGTTAAAATGAAAATCGGCGGCGCATCGTTGGAAGAGGACCGTCGCCGTATCGAAGCGGTATTGACTGAAATTGGCGACGAAGCGCGTCTTGCCGTCGATGCCAATGGTCGCTTTGATCTGGAAACCAGTATTGCCTATGCCAAAATGCTACGGGATTATCCATTGTTTTGGTACGAAGAAGCCGGCGACCCGCTGGATTATTCTCTCCAGGCCGCGCTGTCAGAATTTTACCCAGGCGCGATGGCGACAGGTGAAAACCTCTTTTCTCATCAGGATGCGCGCAACCTGCTGCGCTACGGCGGCATGCGCCCGGATCGCGACTACCTGCAATTTGACTGTGCGCTTTCCTACGGTCTGGTCGAATATCTGCGTACCCTGGACGTACTGGCGCAGTTTGGCTGGTCTCCATCACGCTGCATACCGCATGGCGGTCACCAGATGTCGCTGAACATTGCGGCGGGTCTTGGCCTCGGTGGGAATGAAAGTTACCCGGATCTGTTTCAGCCGTACGGCGGTTTCCCGGATTCAGTGAAGGTGGAAGAGGGTCATATCGTCATGCCAGAACTGCCGGGCATCGGTTTTGAAGGGAAATCTGATCTGATTAAAGAGATGCGTGCGTTGGCCGAATAGCGCGGGCGGAGGTGACATAACACCCCTCCGGTTGCCGGAGGGGTGTGACTTGAGCGTGTAGTGAATAGCGTCTACACCTGTGCAATTAGCGCATAGTGACGAATTCTTCTGCCGCCGTTGGGTGAATCGCAACGGTGTTATCGAAGTCTTTCTTCGTCGCGCCCATTTTCAGCGCCACCGCGAAGCCTTGCAGCATTTCGTCCATGCCAAAACCGATGCCGTGAATACCAACAATCTTCTCTTCCGGACCCACGCAAACCAGTTTCATGCGGCACGGCTGGCGGTGTGAAGTCACGGCAGTGTACATCGCGGTAAACGAGGATTTATACACTTTCACCTGGTCATCGCCGTGCTGTTCGCGAGCCTGCTGCTCGGTTAAGCCCACGGTGCCAATTGGCGGGTGGCTGAAGACCACGGTCGGGATGTTGTTGTAGTCCAGATGCTCGTCCGGTTTGTTATTAAACAGACGCTCGGACAGGCGACGGCCCGCGGCAACGGCAACCGGCGTCAGCTCAACGGCGCCGGTGTTATCGCCAACGGCATAAATCCCCGGCACGCTGGTGTTCTGGTATTTATCAACGACGATGTAGCCTTTTTCGTTGGTTTTCACGCCAGTAACGGCCAGGTTAAAGTTATCCGTGGCTGGTTCACGACCGATCGCCCAAATCAGGCAATCCACCGTTTCGCTACGGCCATCTTCCAGTTGCAGGGTCAGACTGCCGTCGGCGTTTTTAATGACCGCTTGCGGAATTGCGTGAGTATGCAGAGTCGGACCTTCGGTGTTCATCACCTCGACCAGCGTCTCGACGATCATCGGATCGAAGCTGCGCAGCGGCGCGTGTTTACGCACGAACAGGTGAGTTTCTGCGCCCAGGCCGTTAATCACGCCCGCCAGTTCAACGGCGATGTAGCCTGCGCCAACAACGGCTACACGTTTTGGCAGCGCTGGCAGCTCAAAGAAGCCATCGGAGTCGATACCGTATTCCACGCCTGGAATGTTCGGATGGCTCGGGCGCCCGCCGGTGGCGATCAAAATATGATCGGCAGTAATGGTTTCACCGTTCACTTCAATGGTTTTGGCATCAACGAAGCGGGCAAAGCCTCTAATCACATCAACGTTATTTTTACCCAGCACGTTGTCGTACGAGGTATGAATGCGATCGATATAGGCGGTACGGCTGGCGATCAGTTTATCCCAGTCGAACTTATTAATGGTGGTATCGAAACCGTAATCCGGGCCGTACATATGAATCGCTTCACGGATTTGTGCGGCATGCCACATCACTTTCTTCGGTACGCAGCCAACATTAACGCAGGTGCCGCCTAGCTCTTTGGCTTCAATCAGTGCGCATTTCTGGCCGTACATTGCCGCACGGTTAATGGAGGCAATACCGCCGCTGCCGCCGCCAATAGCGATGTAATCATAGTGCTTGGTCATGACCGCTCCTTCATGTTCATTGTAGGGCGGAGAAGCGTTACGCCATCCGCCAAAATATTCGCGATTGTATACCTGAAATTAAAAGGTTCCACCGATGGCTGCGATTACTCCGGCACGATCCAGCTTACGGAAGTGTGTCCGGTTCCTGCGGGAACCAGCTTGCTATGTAGCCACGGCAGGACATTGTTCATCTGCTGCTCAAGCTTCCACGGCGGGTTAATCACAATCATGCCGGACGCCGTCATGCCGCGCTGATCGCTGTCCGGGCGCACCGCCAGCTCAATTTGCAGAATTTTGCGGATACCGGTGTCTTCCAGATCGTGGATCATGCGCTTGATTTGCTGGCGCAGGACCACCGGATACCACAGCGCATAGGTGCCCGTTGCGAAGCGTTTGTAGCCTTCATTAATGCCGGTCACTACCGCCTGGTAGTCGGTTTTGATTTCGTATGGCGGATCGATAAGGATCAGCCCGCGGCGGGAAACCGGCGGTAATTTTGCTTTTAGCTGTTGATAACCGTCAGCCTTGGCCACACGTGCGCGTTCATCTTTCTGAAATTCGCCGCGCAGCAAAGGAAAGTCGCTTGGGTGCAGCTCGGTTAATTGCAGGCTGTCCTGTTCGCGCAGCAACTGACGAGCAATTAACGGAGAGCCCGGGTAGTAGCGCAACTGGCCGCTACGGTTGAAATGCTGCACCACGGAAATATAGGGTTCAAGTTCGGCAGGCAAATCGTCCTGCTGCCAGATACGGGCGATACCTTCCAGGTATTCACCGGTACGTTCGGCATGCTCACTGCTCAGCTGATAACGGCCAGCGCCAGCGTGGGTGTCCAGATAGAGAAACGGTTTTTCTTTCTCTTTGAGTGATTCAATGATCAGGCTCTGAACGGTGTGTTTAAGGACGTCGGCGTGGTTGCCTGCGTGATAACTGTGGCGATAACTGAGCATGGGTAATGAAATTCCGCTGAAATGACGATTTGCCACAGTTTACAGCAGATCGGCACAGATTACCCGCAGGCCCGGTAAGCGCAGCGCCACCGGGCGTCTTTCCGTCACGGTTAGCATTGAAATCCTCTACACTTAACCCCATTGTACAAATTAATATGCACAGCGCCGGATACGCGCTTCATTCACTCTTTTCAACAGGACCGCGCTAATGACCAATCCATTGCTGACTCCCTTCGAACTGCCGCCATTTTCTAAAATTCAGCCCGAACATGTTGTGCCTGCCGTTACTAAGGCGCTGAACGATTGTCGCGAAAACGTTGAGCGAGTCGTTGCGCAGGGCGCGCCGTACACCTGGGAAAATCTCTGCCAGAGGCTTGCGGAAGTGGACGATGTGCTGGGGCGTATTTTCTCTCCGGTCAGCCACTTGAACTCGGTGAAAAACAGCCCGGAACTGCGTGAAGCCTACGAGCAAACACTGCCGCTGCTCTCCGAGTACAGCACCTGGGTTGGGCAACATGAAGGTCTGTACAAAGCGTACCGCGACCTGCGTGATGGCGACCATTACGCCACCCTGAACACTGCACAGAAAAAAGCGGTCGATAACGCGCTGCGTGATTTTGAACTGTCCGGTATCGGCCTGCCGAAAGAGAAACAGCAGCGCTACGGCGAAATCGCCACCCGTTTGTCCGAACTGGGTAACCAGTACAGCAACAACGTGCTCGACGCCACCATGGGCTGGAGCAAGCTGGTGACCGACGAAGCTGAACTCTCCGGCATGCCGGAAAGCGCCCTGGCGGCGGCGAAAGCGCAGGCCGAAGCCAAAGAGCAGGAAGGCTACCTGCTAACCCTGGATATCCCAAGCTACCTGCCGGTCATGACCTACTGCGACAACCAGGCGCTGCGTGAAGAGCTGTATCGCGCCTACTCCACCCGCGCCTCCGATCAGGGGCCGAACGCGGGCAAGTGGGACAACACCCCGGTGATGGAAGAGATCCTCGCACTGCGTCACGAGCTGGCGCAACTGTTGGGCTTCGAAAGCTACGCCTTTAAATCTCTGGCCACCAAAATGGCGGAAAACCCGCAGCAGGTGCTCGACTTCCTGACCGATCTGGCGAAACGCGCCCGTCCGCAGGGGGAAAAAGAGCTGGCCCAGCTGCGCGCCTTCGCCAAAGCCGAATGTGGCGTTGAAGAGCTGCAGCCGTGGGATATCGCGTACTACAGCGAGAAACAAAAACAGCATCTGTACAGCATCAGCGATGAACAACTGCGTCCGTACTTCCCGGAAAACAAAGCCGTTAACGGCCTGTTTGAAGTGGTAAAACGTATTTACGGTATCACCGCGAAAGAGCGTACCGATGTTGACGTGTGGAATCCGGAAGTGCGCTTCTTCGAACTGTATGACGAAAGCAACGAACTGCGCGGCAGCTTCTACCTCGACCTGTACGCCCGCGAACACAAACGCGGCGGGGCGTGGATGGACGACTGCGTCGGCCAGATGCGTAAATCAGACGGCACGCTGCAAAAACCGGTTGCCTATCTGACCTGTAACTTCAACCGCCCGGTGAACGGCAAACCGGCGCTGTTTACCCATGACGAAGTGATCACTCTGTTCCACGAATTTGGTCATGGCCTGCATCACATGCTGACCCGCATCGAAACTGCCGGTGTTTCCGGTATTAACGGCGTGCCGTGGGATGCGGTCGAACTGCCAAGCCAGTTTATGGAAAACTGGTGCTGGGAGCCGGAAGCGCTGGCGTTTATCTCCGGCCATTATGAAACCGGCGAACCGCTGCCGAAGGAACTGCTGGATAAAATGCTGGCGGCGAAAAACTATCAGGCAGCGCTGTTTATTCTGCGTCAGTTGGAGTTCGGCTTGTTCGACTTCCGCCTGCACGCGGAGTTTAACCCAGAGCAGGGGGCGAAAGTCCTTGAGACGCTGGCCGAAATTAAGAAACAGGTCGCCGTGGTGCCGGGCCCAACCTGGGGCCGCTTCCCGCACGCCTTCAGCCACATTTTTGCTGGCGGCTACGCAGCGGGTTACTACAGTTACCTGTGGGCCGACGTGCTGGCGGCGGACGCATTTTCCCGCTTTGAAGAAGAGGGCATCTTCAACCGTGAAACCGGTCAGTCGTTCCTCGATAGCATCCTGACTCGCGGTGGTTCGGAAGAGCCGATGACGCTGTTCAAACGCTTCCGTGGCCGCGAACCTCAGCTCGACGCCATGCTGGCGCATTACGGCATCAAGGGCTGATTGTTCGCGTGAAAATTTGTTTACTGGATGAAACGGGCGCCGGAGACGGCGCCTTATCTGTTCTGGCCGCCCGCTGGGGGCTGGAGCATGATGAAGACAGCCTGATGGCGCTGGTGATGACGCCGGAACATCTGGAATTGCGTAAGCGAGACGAACCGAAACTCGGCGGCATCTTCGTCGATTTTGTCGGCGGGGCAATGGCGCACCGGCGCAAGTTTGGTGGCGGTCGCGGCGAAGCGGTGGCGAAAGCCGTCGGCATTAAAGGCGATTATTTGCCGGACGTGGTCGATGCCACTGCCGGGCTGGGGCGCGATGCGTTTGTGCTGGCCTCCGTCGGCTGCCGTGTGCGGATGCTGGAACGCAATCCGGTGGTCGCCGCGTTACTCGATGACGGCCTGGCGCGCGGCTATGCCGATGCGGAAATTGGCGGCTGGCTTCAGGAACGTTTACAGCTGATTCATGCCTCGAGTCTGACAGCGTTAACCGATATTACCCCACGCCCGCAGGTGGTGTACCTCGATCCGATGTTCCCGCATAAGCAAAAAAGCGCGCTGGTAAAGAAAGAGATGCGCGTGTTTCAGTCGCTGGTGGGGCCGGATCTCGACGCTGACGGCTTGCTGGAACCGGCGCGTCAGCTAGCGACTAAACGTGTGGTAGTGAAACGCCCGGACTACGCGCCGCCGCTGGCTGACGTGGCCACGCCTAACGCGGTGGTGACCAAAGGGCATCGGTTTGATATTTATGCCGGAACCCCTCTGACGGAGTAACGGATTGCCCGATGGCGCTACGCTTATCGGGCCTACGATTCTCAATTATTTGTAGGCCGGATAAGGCGGTTGCCGCACCCGGCATTACGGCTTAAACAAACGGCGCCAGCGGGTCCGCAATCTCAAACGCCGCTTCGCGCTCCGCCTTCGGCGGGTAAATCAGCTCGCTGACAATCGATAACTTCAGCTTTTTCGCCTCTTCACGCGTCAGTTTCACCTGCTGATCCCATCCTTCGGTGTATACCGCCCCCCACGCGCCGAGATCCAGACAGGTGACATACATCTCCTGACGATACGGCAGCGGCGCGACGTTCAGCAGACTCGCCGCCGCGTTATTACCGGCAAATTTCCCCAGCAGAATGGCGTGCTGGCATGTCATCAGCGCATGATTGCCTTTGTCATCGGTAGCCGCATAGGCGACGTCGCCGGTGGCGTAGATATCCTCATGACCCAGTACCTGGAGGTTCTTGTTCACATGCAGGCGTCCCTGACGATCGCGTGGGGCGTTAATCTGTGCGGTCAGGTCGCTCGCCTGGACGCCGACGGTCCAGATCACCGTTTGTGAAGCGATAACCTGCCCATCTTTCAGCGTTACGCCAGCCGCGTCGACGCTCTCTACTTCCGCGTTGACCAGCCACTCCACGCCCAGCTCGGCGGAAGCGTCGATAATCACATCGCGCAGCGCCTGACTCCAGCGTCCGCCCGGTTGTGCACTGCGTTCAACTACGACTACTCTGGTCTTAGCATCAGCCCCTAAAATTTCGCGCAGACGGCCGGGTAATTCCAGCGCCATCTCAATTCCGGTAAAGCCGCCGCCGCAAACTACCACGGTATTGCGGGCCTCACTCTCCGGCTGTAAGGCCAGATCTTTAATGTGCTGCTCAAGCACCGCGGCGCTCTCCAGTTGGTCGAGATCAAAGGCGTGTTCGGCGGCACCGGAAACGGCGTCGCGGTTAACGTGGCTACCGCTGGCCAGTACCAGGCGGTCATAGCGATGCAGATGGTTTTCTCCGTTGGTATCTTGCCAGCTAACTTCGCGGGATCCTGGCAGAATCTGTTCTACATGCCCTTGTAAAAAGTGTATGCCAGTGACCTCGAACAGCGGCTGTAGCGGAGCGACCAACGTTTGAACGGCATTTTCATAAAAGCGTGGACGCACGCGCAGCTCGGGCTGCGGTGCAATCACAGTGATATCAATATGTTGCTGATTTTTATCCGCTAAACGCGCGGCGCTCAGCGCTGCCCACATCCCGGCAAAGCCGGCGCCCACGATCAGAATTTGTTTTTGCATGATGCTTATCTCACTGGTGACTCCGATTTATTTACTCGGATTTTATTGGTCGTAGTTATAGATTGCAATGAGATTTCAGTCCTGTCGCGGATTGAGTCCGGCACTTTGTTATTATCTTTATGATAAATATAGTTTTTAATTTTAATCTATTTGCAGGTGTTATCCGGTATCTGGAATGCGTGATGCGAAAAAGCTACAATATACTCAGATTCTTTTTGGCTGAGATAAGAGCATGGCATTTTACAGTTCCGGGGTTGAGTACGGCATCCATAGCCTGATGTGTATGGTGGACAGCAAAGGCGACGCACGTGATATGAGCGTGCGCGAAATCGCCGAGCTGCAGCGCGTACCGTATGACTATCTGGCCAAAATCTTTACCCGTCTGTCGAAGGCCGGGCTGGTACGGAGCAGCGAAGGGAAGGGCGGCGGTTTCCAACTGGCGAAACCGGCGGAGGAGATCACCGTGCTGGACGTGGCCAACGCCATTGACGGCGATAAACGCATCTTTGAGTGCCGCGAGATCCGTCAGCGGCTGGCGGTATTTGAGGAGCATCCACCGCAGTGGGCCTGTGAAGGCATTTGCGGTGTGCGTTCGGTGATGGATATGGCGCAGCAGCGAATGGAAGAAGCGCTCGGCCAGCATACGATTCTGGACCTGGCGCGCAAAATGTACCGCAAAGCACCGGACACCTTTGTGGTGGAAGTGCAGGAGTGGATAGACGCGCGCAAAGGGTAGTGAGTGAAAATGCCCTATAGCGCGAGGTAATCGGGCTTGTTGAATGTAGGCCGGATAAGGCGGTAGCCGCATCCGGCACTGAGTATTACTGTTCGGTACTTGGCGTATTAATCATTCGGTTCAGCCATGGCACCATAATCGCCATCACTACCGTTACCGCCAGCGTCACCAGGCCTATCTTACTGAAGACATTGGTATAGATAGGCAGCGTTTGCAGTGGGTCGGTGATGTTTTCCGGTACTGCGGTGAACGTCGCGACATAACCTCCCATCAGGAAAGCGGCGGCCTGGGTCAGGAACCACATCCCAAGAATGAAGCCCATCAGGTGCTGCGGTACCAGCGCGGCGACCATCGCCAGTCCCAGGGCGCTAATCAGCAGTTCACCCAGACTCTGGAACAGATACACCAGCACGATAAACCACGGCGACGTCAGTCCCTGCGCATCGGCAAACCACATTCCGGCAGCAGCGGCGGTCAGGAAACCCAGCGAGCACAGGAACATACCGAGCGTAAACTTCATCGGCATGGTCAGATCTTTGCCTTTGTTTCCCAGACGGGTATAAATTGCGGCCAGTACCGGGCTTGCCACTACCACCCAGAACGGGTTCAGCGCCTGGAAGCTTACCGGGTTGATGGCGAAACCAAGAATTTCATGGTGTACGTTATTGATAGCAAAGAAGTTAAGTGACGTTGGCATCTGTGCGTACAGCACATAGAACACTACCGCTTCCAGCATCAGGATAAAAGCCACGAACATTTTGTTGCGCCCGGTTTTATCCAGTTTGAAGGCCTGGCGGAAGAAGATGATCGTCACGGCAATCGACAGGACAATCAGCACCAGGTTGGCAATCTTCACGTTATGCATCAGCCAGGCGCAGATAAATATCGTCACTACCGTACCGGCCAGCACGCAGAATAGATTACGGAAATTCAGCGGCTTATGATCTGGCTCAGAACCGATATTCTTCACCATCCCACGGCAGGCAAAGTAGACCAGCAGCGCGACGATAAGCCCGGCCCCGCACAGGTTGTAGGTCACCGCGTAGCCAAACTTATCGGCAATCACCGGCGCCAGCGACAGCGACAGCAGCGAACCGATGTTAATCGACATATAAAACAGGGTGAAAGCGCCATCCAGTCGGGCGTCTTTCGGTGGATAGCATTTTGACAGCAGGCTTGCCGGGTTGGCTTTAAATAACCCGTTACCCACGGCAATGGTACCCAAAGCAATAAAGATCAGATCGGGCTTGAGCAGCGACATCCCGGTCATGAAGTAGCCGATCGCCAGCACAATCGCACCGAGTACCAGCGTGCGCTTGGTCCCTAACAGGTGGTCGCCGACGTAGCCGCCGATCGAGATCAGGCCGTAGACCAGTGCGGCAAAAGCACCAAAGGTGACGAATGCCTGTTCCTGAGAAAAACCGAGTTGCTTAACAAAAAATACCGCCAGGATGCCCTGAACGCCGTAATAGCCAAATCGTTCCCATAATTCCACAAAGAAGATCATGAAGAACGGACGAGGTTGCTGCAGCAAGCCCGTAGGTGCAGTTTTATTCATATTCCATCGCCTTTCAAAGCCATCCCGAAAAGTATGAACGCGTATACTTAAACGCGCCGAAAAAGTCTTATTTTGTTATAGACTGCGGCGATTAGCCGTGCGGGTAGAGTATTATACAGATAGTTTTCGATCCAATTAGTTGATCACACTAATTATGATTTATTTGTTGGGTTGATGTACTAATTGTGTCCGAATGATAAAAACAAAAACGCCCGCGCGGGCGGGCGTTTACAGGCTTTACTGTTTGCTGCGGGACGGGTTATCTCCCGGCGGCAAGCATTTTATGCTTCTTCGTCGTCACGCAACGGAACAATCAGCATGTCGACGTGGACGGTGTTGATCAGTTGACGTGCGGAGGACATCAGTTTGCTCCAGAAATCCTGGTGGTGACCACAAACGACCAGATCCATGTCGTATTTTTTGATGGCATCAACCAGAACCTGGCCCAGGTCGCCGCTACCGCTCAGGGTTTCGGTGATAGGGTAGCCTGCATTGGTGGACAGCTCGGTTAACGCGTGGTGGGTTTCTTCAGAAATACGTTTCTGCATGTCGCCCAGATTCACGTCGATTAGCCCGGTGTACAGGTCGGAATAGTTTACGTCAACGTGGATAAGGGAGACTTTAGCATTGTAAGGCCGCGCCATAGAGACCGCTTTTTCAACCAGAACTTTGCTTTCCGGAGAAAGATCAACCGCGATAAGAATGTGTTTATAAGCCATAGTGTTACTCCTTCCATAAGTTGTCGATGACTAGCCTGCTGGCGTTTATTTGCCGCCGCGTCATTCGCGTCCTGCGAACCTTATGCGCGGGGCTAGCCCAGTCGTAAAAACGTACCATATAAGGACTATCCTTACATTATAGCGACCAGGATAATCCGTCAATCCGCCTTGCTTGCCAAGCAGTTAAACAAATTTTTTAGTTAATTGCATTGATAGCGATTAACCTTCTGGCAAAAAAATTAACTAATCTCCTACACTATTTAGAGAGGCGCTCGGATGCTTGATACTAACACGAGCGGTTTCGGTAGCACTCTTCACTGAATGATTGGTAGGGTATCGGGGAGCGGTAGTCCCGGAAAGGAGTTCCGTGGGCGGGTCGCCGGGGAGGAGATATGATAAGCACCATTGCGTTGTTCTGGGCTTTGTGTGTCGTTTGCATTGTTAATATGGCGCGCTATTTTTCTTCGTTACGCGCACTGTTAGTGGTACTTCGTGGTTGCGATCCATTACTTTACCAGTATGTCGATGGTGGGGGATTTTTTACCTCGCATGGGCAACCCAACAAGCAGATGCGTCTGGTGTGGTATATCTACGCTCAGCGTTACCGCGATCACCATGATGATGAATTTATTCGCCGCTGTGAGCGGGTTCGCGGCCAGTTCATTCTTACCAGCGCGTTATGCGGACTGGTGCTAATCAGCATGGTTGCGCTGATTATCTGGCACTGATTACCAACGACAGATACAAAAAAAGCGGGTCAGTTTCCTGACCCGCTTTTTTACCGTGCATCCGCTTAGATAAGCTTCAGGGAGAGCCAGTACAGCACCCCGGAAAGAATAATCGCCGCCGGCAGGGTGAAGACCCAGGCCATCAGAATGCTGGTTACCGTCTTACGCTGTAAACCGCCACCATCAACAACCATCGTTCCCGCAACGGAAGAGGAGAGAACGTGAGTGGTGGAAACGGGCATACCGGTGTAGCTGGCAAGACCGATAGAGACTGCGGCGGTCATCTGCGCCGACATCCCCTGGGCATAGGTCATGCCTTTCTTACCGATTTTCTCACCAATGGTGGTGGCTACGCGACGCCAGCCAATCATCGTACCAATACCCAGCGCCAGTGCGACGGCCATAATGATCCAGATAGGCGCGTACTCAATGGTGCTCAGCATGTCAGCTTTCAGTTTTTTCAGCAGACGTTGATCGTCAGCGCTTACGCCAGGCAATTTCACCACTTTATCCGTGGTATCAGAGATACACAGCATAATACGGCGCAGCTGGCCACGCTGTTCAACGCTTAACTTGTCGTAGGTTTCCAGATTCGCCAGCATACCTTTCGCACGCTCAAGCGCGTTGATGGTATTCGCTGGGTGGCAATGGAACTCTGTCGATGCCGTTGTGACCGTTTCCGTCGGGGACGGAATCAACTGGTCTACGCCAGTCGCCTGTTTGAGCAGGTCTGGGCGTTGCTGGAAGAAGACTTCGACGTTATTGATAGCATCGCGGGTACGGGTAATTTCGTAACCGGAAGCATTCATATTCACCACGAAGCCTGCAGGCGCTACGCCAATCAGCACCAGCATCACCAGACCAATGCCTTTCTGGCCATCGTTCGCGCCGTGAGAAAACGCCACGCCGATAGCGGAGAGGATCAGTGCGATACGCGTCCAGAACGGCGGCTTTTTCTTGCCATCTTTCTTTTCACGTTCTGCCGGTGTCAGGTGGATACGGGCACGTTTTTTCGTACCACTCCAGTAGCGACGCAGAATGAATATAAGGCCGCCAGCAACCACCAGACCGACAATCGGCGAGATGATTAGCGAGGCAAAAATACCCATCACTTTCGGGATGTTAAGTGCGTCCACCACCGAGGTGCCGTTCATCAACGCATTGGTTAAACCAATACCGATAATCGCGCCAATCAGCGTGTGGGAGCTGGATGCAGGTAAACCAAAGTACCAGGTACCCAGGTTCCAGATAATTGCCGCCAACAGCATGGAGAACACCATGGCGAGGCCATGTGACGATCCCATATTTAGCAGCAGATCCGTTGGCAGCATATGCACGATGGCATACGCTACGCTGAGACCACCCAGCAAAACACCAAAGAAGTTGAACAACGCAGCCATGACCACCGCCAATTGCGAACGCATTGCACGGGTATAGATCACGGTTGCGACAGCATTGGCTGTGTCATGGAAGCCGTTAATTGCTTCATAGAACAGCACGAAAGCCAGAGCAAGCAATAGTAAAAGCCCGGTATGTAAATCCAGGCCAGCAAACAAATGTAGCATAGGACGTTACGCCATTTTGAGGACATGAACGCGGCGCATTATCAGTGACTTTGGCGGCGCGGGCAAAGTGAAATATAGAGTTTTTTTGATTTGTCTCCTGCTTTGTTTTACACCACTAAAGAATTATCCTATATATTTCAGATAAATACCCTTTATCGGTAGTTTGGTGCTGGTGCGACCACTGAGGAATCTTTACAATTCACCCCCGCTTTTTAGAGAGGATCGCAACGTGGAAAGGTTTGATACCGTTATTATAGGCGCTGGCGCAGCGGGTATGTTTTGTGCCGCGCAGGCAGGACAAGCAGGTAGCCGGGTACTGCTGATTGATAATGGTAAAAAGCCGGGACGCAAGATCCTCATGTCTGGCGGGGGACGCTGCAACTTTACCAACCTTTATGTCGAACCTGCCGCGTATTTGAGTCAAAACCCGCATTTTTGCAAATCGGCGCTGGCGCGTTATACGCAGTGGGATTTTATCGATCTGGTGGGCAAGCACGGCATCGCCTGGCACGAAAAAACGTTGGGTCAGCTGTTCTGCGACGATTCCGCCCAGCAAATTGTCGATATGCTGGTGGACGAGTGTGAAAAAGGTCACGTAACTATGCGGTTACGTAGCGAAGTCCTCAGCGTTGAGCGCGAGGGGGAAGATTTCATCCTGGCGCTGAACGGCATGACGGTCGGCACGAAAAAGCTGGTTATCGCCTCTGGTGGTCTTTCGATGCCGGGTCTGGGCGCGACGCCGTTTGGCTATAAAATTGCCGAACAATTCGGTCTGAACGTGTTGCCGACGCGCGCAGGTCTGGTGCCTTTCACCTTACACAAGCCGCTGCTGGAGCAGCTTCAGGTGCTCTCTGGCGTATCCGTTTCCTCCGTTATCACCGCCGAGGACGGCACCGTATTTCGTGAAAACCTGCTCTTTACGCACCGCGGGCTTTCTGGTCCGGCCGTGCTGCAGATTTCCAGTTTTTGGCAGCCAGGTGAATTTGTCAGCATTAATTTGTTGCCGGATGTTGACCTTGCGAACTTCCTGGATGAACAGCGCAGCGCCCACCCTAATCAGAGCTTAAAGAATACGCTTGCTATGCAGTTGCCAAAACGCCTGGTGGAATGTTTACAGCAGTTAGGGCAAATCCCGGATGTCTCGCTGAAACAGCTTAACGTGCGCGATCAGCAAACGCTGGTGGAGACCCTGACCGAGTGGCGGGTGCAGCCGAACGGTACGGAAGGGTATCGTACTGCTGAAGTCACGCTGGGCGGCGTGGATACCAACGAGCTGTCATCGCGCACGATGGAAGCCCGTAAAGTGCCAGGACTCTATTTTATTGGTGAAGTGATGGACGTCACCGGCTGGCTGGGTGGATACAACTTCCAGTGGGCATGGTCGAGCGCCTGGGCGTGCGCGCAGGATTTGGTCTCTGGTGAGTGAATTTGTTTACCGCTGTTACAAGGAACTGACTCAGGCATGCGTTTCTTAACTCCGGGAATGATAAGATAATCAGTTAAAAATCGCACAGATAAGAGAACGGGAGGCACATGGTTATTCCTGAGGTAAAACAGGAGCGGCTCTATCAAAAGATAGCCAATCTCATCATTAAGCTCATCAACGATAGTATTTTTCCGCCAGGAAGCTTCTTGCCCCCTGAACGTGAACTGGCGAAGCAACTTGGCGTGAGTCGCGCATCGCTCAGAGAAGCGCTGATTGTGCTGGAGATCTCAGGATGGATCACCATCCAGTCCGGTAATGGCGTTATTGTTACTGATAAAAAGCATTCCGCCAGTGATTATACGGTTGAAGAAATACTCTATTCGCGAGAGTTGGTTGACAGTCATTGCGCGCGTCTTGCTGCAGAAGCAGGCAAAGATGAACTTATTAGTCAGCTTGAAGCGCTGCAACTCAGCATGGAAAAAGCCATTAGTGAAAACAATGTCCATGGCTTTTACTCCCTCGATAAGCAGTTCCATTTAACGGTATCTGAAGCCAGCCAGAACCGCGTACTGCTTGATATGTCGCGAATGCTGTGGGAACAACGCGTTAACATCCCGTATGCCGGACTGGACAAGCGTTCCGGCAATCGGGATGTATTAACCAGCATGAATACTCAGCATAAAGCGATTGTGGATGCGATCCGCCAGGCTGATGCTGACGGTGCTTACCAAAAATCACTGGAACATCTGGCTTATGTCAGACAGATCGTGGGTCTTTGAAGTAAAATATTTAATGATTTAGAGCGGCTACCGCTGCACGTGCTCCTACGCTGTGCAATTGCTGACAGGCAGCGGTTACGCGTTTGATAAAGTCTGTGTTATCGCTCAAATCCGTCCCAAAAATGGTGTCGATTGTCAGCAGCGCCCGCACACGTTCTTCAGGTGACAGATATTGCTGATTTATCGCCTGATACCGTGCCGCCAGAGGGTCCACCACATCAATCGGATTGTTTTTTTCATCCACACCGCTGACGTAGCGCATCCAGGCTGCGACACCCAGAGCCAGATGACGGTAATCTTCCCCTCGTGCCAGATGCAGCCGAATGGGATCCAGCAAACGCTGCGGTAATTTCTGGCTGCCATCCATCGCAATTTGCCAGGTTCGGTGCTTCAGTGCTGGATTAGTAAAGCGCGCGATAAGCAATTCCGCATAACCTGCCAGGTCTGTACCTTCAGGCATCGACAGCGTTGGGGCCTGTTCGTCAAGCATTAACGCCAGCGCAGCGTTGCGATACGCCGGGTTTGTCATCGTATCGGCAATCGTCTCATAGCCGCCCAGATAACCGAGGTAGGCGAGGAATGAGTGACTGCCGTTGAGCATACGCAGTTTCATCATTTCAAACGGCACCACATCTTCCACAAACTGTGCGCCCGCGCGATCCCAGTCCGGACGTCCATTAACAAAGTTATCTTCGATAACCCACTGGCGGAATGGCTCGCAGGCAATGGCACAGGGATCGTAAACGCCAAGCTGTTCGGCGATTTGCCCTAACGTCTCTTCTGTTGCTGCTGGAACGATGCGGTCTACCATTGTGCATGGGAACGTTGCCTGTTCGGCAATCCACTCAGCCAGGTGCGGATCGCGCTCGGCGGCCAAACCCAGGACAGCGGTTTTTGCGACATGGCCATTTTCCCGCACGTTATCGCAGGACAGCACAGTAAAAGCGTTCAATCCCTGCTGGCGGCGTAGCGCGAGGGCTTCAACGATATAACCAATTGCTGATTTGGGGGACTGTGGGTGGGCAATGTCGTGCTGGATAAACGGATGATTCAGATCCAGCTCGCCGCTGGCGGCATCTGTGCAATATCCTTTTTCGGTGATGGTCAGCGAAACGATGGCAGTTTCTGGACGTGCCATTGCGTGGATAATGGCTTCACAACCGTCAAATTCAGGATGCAGCGCTTCTTTCATCGAGCCAATGATTTTAAGCTCTGTCGTTTGTGCGCCGCGTTCGGCAACGGTGTACAGCAGATCCTGCGCCTTCAGGTTTTGAATCAGTGTGGCATCGTTTCCGGGCATCAGGTTGACCTCACATATGCCCCAGTCGCTGTCACTGCTTTCCAGCAAATGATGTGTATAGAGTGCCTGATGGGCGCGGTGAAAAGCGCCGCAACCAAGATGCACGATGCGCGAAACGAGGCGTGAACGATCCCTGCGTGGGCGTGGGGTGGAAATCTGTGCAGTGGCGAGATTATTGTCCATGACAAACTCCTGTCATTGATGATCTTCTTTGATAATGCGCTATCAAAGACTGGTGCTGACTGAAAGTGAAAACCGCATGGCGGGGATACCATGCGGCAATGTGGTTACTGACTGAAGAAGGCGCGCTGGATAGCCAGTTCAACGCCGCGTACTTCAGCCAGGCCCTTAAGGCGACCAATAGCGGAATACCCTGGGTTAGTTTTCTTTTTCAGGTCATCAAGCATTTGATGACCATGGTCGGGTCGCATGGGGATAAGTGAGGCGTTGCCTTCAGCTTTACGCCGCTGTTCTTCTTCGACTATCGCTTTCACTACGCTGTACATATCGACATCACCGGAGAGATGCGCTGCCTCATGGAAGGTTTTGGGATTCTCTTCGCGTTGTGTGGAACGCAGGTGCGTAAAGTAAATTCGCGGACCGAACTGTTTGATCATCTCAACCAGATCGTTGTCTGCGCGGACGCCGTAAGATCCGGTACACATCGTAAAGCCGTTGGCCGCACTGTTTACGGTATCCACCATCCACTGCATATCTTCTATAGTAGAAACGATGCGCGGCAGGCCAAGAATCGGGCGCGGTGGATCGTCAGGATGAACCGCCATTCGTACTCCTACCTCTTCAGCGACTGGGATAATGGCTTTCAGGAACCAGGCGAAATTTTCCCGTAGGACCGCTTTGTCGATATCTTTATAGGTTGCAAGGTGGCTACGGAATTGGTCCAGCGTATATCCTTCCTCGGCACCTGGCAGACCGGCAATGATATTGCGCGTCAGCCGGGCTTTGTCCTCTTCGCTCATATCCGCAAAACGCTGGTGAGCCTGGGCAATTTCCTCCGCGTTGTAGTCCGCTTCCGCACCAGGGCGCTTGAGGATATGCAATTCAAATGCGGCAAACTCAATCTGGTCAAAGCGCAGAGCCTTTGAACCGTCGGGTAGCACATACTCCAGGTCGGTACGGGTCCAGTCCAGAACCGGCATGAAGTTGTAGCACACAGTAAAGATGCCGCATTGGGCGAGATTGCGCAGCGTCTGCTGGTAATTCTTGATCCACAGATCGTACTGGCCCGTGTGGGTCTTGATGTCTTCATGGATCGGCACGCTTTCCACGACCGACCAGACCAGACCGGCTTTTTCTACGATCTCTTTGCGTTTGAGAATTTCTTCTACGGACCAGACTTCACCGTTTGGAATATGGTGCAGCGCAGTTACCACACCCGTTGCACCAGCTTGACGAACATCGGACAACGATACGGGATCGTTTGGGCCATACCAACGCCAGGTTTGTTCCATCGCTTTATCTCCTGGAAAAATTAATGAAAGGTCGCATTGATCTTCAGATAGCGTTCCGGGTATTGATCAAGTTCCTTCACGGCGTCAGGCACATCATCAATATTCACTACCTTGCTGACGACATCCGCGGGATTAATGTTCAGCGTGGCCAGCATTTGTAACGCCTCTTCGAATTCACCTGCACTGGTACGCGATCCGCGCAGATCCAGTTCCTTAAACGTGATCAGGTTAGTGGGTAACGATGTCTCCTGTTTTGGCCAGCCGGTGAAAGCAATACGACCTGCAAATGACGCAAGATCCAGAGTTTCGCGAATTGCACTGTTGGCGCCAGATGCTTCGACTACAACCTGCGCCATCGTCCCCTGCGTGATCTCTTTGATCGCCTCAATTACCCGGATGTTCGACGGATTGATGACGTAAGGCACTCCCAGTGATTTTGCGTACTGAAGTCGTTCGTCCACGATATCGATCAGAATGGGTGTCGCACCGTAGCGCAATGCGCTCAGTGCCGCCATCAGGCCAATCGCACCGGCACCAATAATGGCGATATGCTCTCCGGCCGTCAGTTTGGCGCGATGTAGCGCATGCAGTGCGATAGTCAGTGGTTCAGCTAACGGAGCCATCTCTGAGGCGACATCATCAGGGATTTTGTGAATTAAATGTGCGGGGTGAGCAACCACCTCCTGCATTGCGCCATCAATATGCACACCAATTACTTTTAGATTTTCACAACAATTTGTTCTGCCTACTGAGCAAGGGTAGCAATGACCACAATAAATATAAGGATCAACAATAACGCGATCACCTTCTTTAATATTTGCTGGCATGCCCTTGCCTTGTTGAATAACAATGCCTGTGACTTCATGTCCAATAATACGTGGATAGGTTACTAATGGGTTAGTACCACGAAATGCACC
The DNA here is from genome assembly GCF_026719375.1 of Citrobacter sp. W9. NCBI lineage: Bacteria > Pseudomonadati > Pseudomonadota > Gammaproteobacteria > Enterobacterales > Enterobacteriaceae > Citrobacter > Citrobacter sp. W9. The sequence goes on from NZ_JAPPTE010000003.1 coordinate 196,089, forward strand.
AATATCAGAGCCACATATCCCAGCAGCATCAACTTTTATTAGTACTTCATTATCTTTCTTTTCCGGATAATCAACCCAACGGGTTTCAATTTCACCAGGTTTATTGATGTAAACAGCTTTGACTTTCATTTGTTTTTAATCCTTTATTTTTGACAAATACGAATACCAGACAGCTGGAAACAATCGCAATAGCCCCAGCCAGATAGAATGCGTAATCATATTTACCGCTAAACTGGACAATAAACCCGGTGACCAGAGGGCCAATAATTCCGGATATATTTGCCAGTCCATGCATGGCACCACCGACGCTGCCCACTTTATCTTTGTGCACGACATCCTGAATAACTGCCCAATATATAGGTCCAGTCAAATACAGCAGGAATAACGAGACTGACATCAGTCCAACGGCACTGCCGATAGTCGTAACCGTTCCTGAAACCGCCACACAGATCGCCGCGCCAGCCAGGCAAACACCGAGAATAAGACGGCGAGAAAGTAGGGCATTTCCTGTAATGCGATAGATAAAATCAGAACATACTCCGCCCAATACCATACCGATCGCGCCAATTACCCACGGGATGACGGTTGCAATACTAATTTCTTTAATATCAAGGTGTAGAGAGTGGTTAAGATAGCTTGGAAACCAGGTCAGAAAGAAAAAGAGTATGTAGTTATAACTGAAGAAGGCCAGTGTCGTTGCCCACACCATAGGCTGCTTCATGTAGTAACCGAGAGAAGGCATCGCTTTACCGTCATCCGCTAAAATGATGTCATCATGGTTTTCAAAATCGACACGTTCTTCCGGGGCGAGGTGTTTACTTTTTGAAGGTTTATCACTGGCAGTGAAATACCATAGTAATACCCAGACTAAACCGAACAGGAAAATGATACCGAATGCCGGACGCCAGCCTAATGAAAGCGCCAGCATGCCAACTACCGGACCAGAAATCGCGCCACCTAACGGTGAACCTGCGCTAAAAATACCAATCGCAGTTGCAGATTCCTTGCGTGAAATCCAGTTATTGATGATTTTATTTCCGGCCGCGCTGACCGGTCCTTCAGCCATGCCGAATAACACGCGAACAGCCAGCATAGTCCATAAGCCAGTAACCAGACTGGTCATCCCACAAAATAATGACCAGAGTAACGCGGCGACCAGAAATACTGTCTTGGGGCCAAATCTGTCACTGGCCCAGCCACCGATAAAGTTAAATAGAGCATAACCAACAAAGAATGCGCTGAATATCATACCCATCTCAGCAGCATTGAATCCTAATTCCTTTTCGATGAGTGGAGCGGTGATCGACAATGCTGAACGATCCATATAGTTAAGCATGTAAACTATAAAAAGAAGAAAAACGATAAGCCATCCCATTGTTTTTCTTTTCATGATATATCCTCTTATTGTGGTCTAGCGGCCTGACCACAATATTTAAAACCTATTTTAAGATCACCATTCTTTTGATGTTAATGTGATCAACATAACGAAAAATAAGTTTTTTAAATGATTAATATCAAATGTTTTTGCGGTTATCTATATGAATCTTAATGCTTTTATTTTTGGTGGTGGAGTTTAGAGTAAAAGCGGATTTCGTATTCAACACCCATTTTTGATGAATATTGAAATAACGTTGCACAGGAAGATCTGCGATCGTTCAGCGTAAATCAGCCACCAGCGCATCGACTACGTACACTCACAGCGGCGCTCCCATCCGCTGAGAACGGAAAAATGGCTCATGGCGACCTGTTTTTGTAATGATTTATTAACATGTGTGCTACAAGTCACAGAATCAACGATGAGGCAAAAAGTCGCTTTGACACGCTTTCCCTTACCTTCTAGAGTGGAAAAATACAGATTTTAGATAAGAGACTATCTGTGAAATTAAGATGGTCTCTTATTGCATTTTTTTAGCTAATGGCGACCTTCTTCCGAATATTATGAAGGGGAAAGCCATGTCCGCATGCTCATTCTCAAATCCGATAAAAATCCGTGGCGTTGATGATGTTATCAATTGCATCGACTCTCGCGGAAAAATCAGTGGCAGAGCCGGTGTTATTTGGTGGTTGGCATTAGGTGGCCTGTTCCTTGATGCTTTTTCAAATTCAGCTCTTAGTGCTGGATTAAATCCAATGACCCGCAATTTAAATCTGAGCGCAACTGAAGTTGCGTTACTTACCTCATTTTCATCGTGGGTTGCTATATTATTTAATCCCATTGGCGGCTGGATTGCCGATCGCTGGGGACGTGTACCACCGCTGATAATCGCCAAAATAATGGCGGTGATTGGTGCGCTGTTAGTGATGTCATCCTCCAGTTTCAGCACCATAATCGTGGGCCGCTTCTTTGTTGGCGTGTCTTACGGGATGGATTTTGCCGTGGCCATGGCGATGCTTGCAGAGTTCACGCCAGTGAAACTAAAAAGCCGTTTAAACACCTGGCAAGGGGTCTGGTATGTTGCGGTTTGTTTAAATCTGGCATTAGCGCTGATGTTTTATTCCTGGGATGTTGGGGATGCTATCTGGCGTTATTCTATTGCCGTGACAGCGTTATGTGGACTCATCGTACTTTTTTTCCAGTTCCGTTATTTAGTAGAAAGTCCGGTATGGTTGGCGAGAAAATCACGGCTTTCTGATGCTGTGATCGCTATGAATAAAATATACGGTGATAATTTTATTCTGGCGTCAAAAGCGGAGCAAAAACCTGTTATTGGGCAAGCAGAAAAAGGGGCGAGAAATGTACTGCTAATATTCCGTGGCGTATATTTACCGCGTACGATTCTGGCTTCTACGGTTCAGGTCTGCCAGTCAATCCAGTATTTTGGCGTCGGCTGGTATTTGCCGGTTATTAGTGCCGCGATGTTCGGTAAAAACTTTGTGTACGCAACCTTGTGTTCACTATTTTTTAACGTATTTGGTATTGTTGGTGGTTTCTTGTCTCCTGCAATCGGTCGTCGTCTTGGCTTGCGCCGCTCTTCGGCGATCGGTTTTGCCGTGGCTTTTCTCGTACTGCTCACGCTGGGACTGTTCAGCGACAGTATGCCGCTGTGGGCCTCTTTGCTGGTTCCCGCGTTGTTTATTCTTTGTCACTCAGGTGGACCCGGTGCAAACGGGAAAAGCCTTTCATCCCTCTCTTTTCGCAGTGAACTGCGGGCAGGCGCAAATGGCGTGGTCGGTGCGCTCGGGGCAATAGGTGCGGCGCTCGGTCTGTTTATCTTCCCCGTTTTCCGTGATCTCTACGGCTTGCAAACGACCTTCCTGATCATGTCCGCCGTGCCGTTGTTCGCCAGCATCGTCTGCTTTGTGATCCCATGGGATCCCACTCGCACCACGATTCAGCCGGATAACGAGCCTGGCGCCCCGCAGTTCGAATCACCCCATTCACACTATCCCGAGTCGATGGCCCCGGAATCAAACAGGAGTACGAAATGATTGAATATGAAGATGTCATTCTGGCTATTGATGAAGGTACATCAGGTACGCGTGCGGCAGTGGTGGGGCGAAATAGCCAGGTCCACTGTCTTGAATACCAGCCGCTTCAGGTCAGTAGCCAGCGCCATGGCGTTGTTGAACAAGATGCTGATGAAATTTTGCAGGCCACTATTACGGTGTGTCGTACAGCGATTGCCAATGCGCAGCACAGCAAGATGCGTATTGTGGCGCTGGCGATTGCGACGCAACGTTCAACGGCGGTGCTCTGGGATGCAATCACTGGCAAGGCGCTGGCGCCTGCGATGGTCTGGCAGGATGCGCGTTTTACGGATGAGCTGGCGCGACTTGCCCCCGAATGGGATGCGAAACTGCTGCCAGTAATTGGACGACCGGTTGGGATACGTTCACCTTACCTCTGGGCGTCATACCATATCGCCAATACACCGGCAGTGAAGAGGGCGCACCAGGCTGGAACCCTGGTTTTTGGCACCGTTGACAGTTGGTTGCTCTGGCATCTGGCGGAAGAAAAAAAATGTGTCACCACCCCCACCAACGCCACCTCTGCGGGCGCGTATTGCCTCAACGAGCATCAGTACCATTTGCCATGGCTGCAGACTCTGAAGTTCCCGACGTCATTGCTGCCTGAATTGCACGATGATACCGATGATTTTGGCTCTACGCGTGAAGATATCCTCGGGATCAGCGTCCCGATCCGGGCGTGTGCCGGGGATCAGTTTGCGGGGGCCATTGGGCTGGGTTGCACTGAGCGCGGGCAGGCGTTGTGTATGCATGGGACCGGCAGCTTTGTTGATTTAATGATGGGGCCGACGGTGCCGACATTGAAAAAAAGCTGTGAAAGTACGCTCTCCATGACCGCGCGCCGACAAAAAGGACGCTCGCACTTCTCTGTAGAAACATTCGTCCCGACGACCGGTTCGGCCCTGAACTGGGTGTGCGAAAAGCTGCGCTGGTTCGACTCACCCGAGCAAATCAGCGAGCTGGCTGCACAGGCTAATGATTCTGGCGGCGTGAGTTTCATTCCAGCATTAACGGGGCTGCGTGTTCCTCATTTGCAGCCGCATGCCCGCGCCTCGCTTAACGGTATTTCAATCTCGACCACACGTCCGCAGGTGGCCTACGCCATTCTGGAAGGCATTGCGCATTCGGTAGCCGCCTGTATGCGCGCCAATGAAGCGGCAACCGGCATCGCAACGCAAGAGCTGGTGGTAGGCGGCGGGTTGTCCAATAGCGACACGTTATTGCAAATCCAGGCCGATGTTAGCGGGATCCCCGTACGGCGGATGGCCGAAACGGCGAGGGCCAGCTTACGCGGCGCGGCGTTTCTGGCGGGAGCCGATGGGCTGCTGTGGGATTCGTTGTCTGATGCCTGCGCCACGCTGAAAACGGCGCGTCTGTTTGAACCCAAAATCAGTCATGACCTTCGCGAACAAAAAATCAACCGCTGGGAGATGCGTATTGCGCTCGAAATGGAAACCGCCAGCAGCCTCACTACCGCTAATCAGGAGCACGCCGACTCATGAAGTTTTTCCCTTCGCGAAAGCCAAACAAAACACGCAGTGATATGTACGGCGCCGAACCGTTGCGTCTTCAGCGTCCTGAGCAACTGGACCGACTGGAAAGCGAAACCTACGACATTCTGATTGTCGGCGGCGGAGTGACGGGGGCCTATGCGGCGCTGGATGCCAGCTTGCGCGGCTATCGGGTCGCGTTAATTGAGAAGAGTGATTTTGCCTCGGGGACGTCATCCAAGTCATCAAAAATGGTGCACGGCGGCCTGCGTTACATCGAGCAAGGGAACCTCGGACTGGTACGTCATTCTTTGCTCGAGCGCCAGCGCATGCGCCGCAATGCTCGCCATCTGGTGCAGCGGCTGCCCTTTTTATTTCCGGTACTCGATAAGAATGGCGTGTTTGATAAACGCATGTCCTCTGCGTTTGAAAGTCTGCTCTGGACCTACGATCTCGCCGGGGGATGGCGGGAAGGTATTCTTCACCAAAAATTAACCCCGGCGGAAGTGTTATCGCACTGCCCAACGCTGAAAGAAGAGCAACTCTCCGGCGGCTTTATGTATTTCGATGCCCGTGTTGATGACGCCAGGTTAACGCTGGCCCTGGTGCGGACGGCGGCGTTTCATGGAGCGACGGTAACAAACCATGCCGAAGTCATCGAAACCACACGCGACCAGCATGGCAAGGTCAATGGGGGCATCGTGTATGCCGATGGCAGGGAAATCCGGGTCAAAGCGCGGGTGGTCATTATGGCGACGGGTGTCTGGTTGCGTGACTGGAGTGGGCTGAAAAAAGGGGAATCATCGCCGCTGAATATCCGTCCGGCGAAGGGGGTTCATGTCGCCATCCCGTGGATGAAAATTCGCAATGATTGCACGGTGACCATTCCGGTGGCCGGACGCAGTCGGCGCGCGACCATTACGCGCTGGGGCAACGTCTCCTATCTGGGCACTACGGATGAAGACTATCAGGGCGATTTGAACGATGTTCACTGCAATCGCACTGAACTGGACTTTCTGCTGGAAGGCGCAAACTCGGCGCTGAAAACGGATCTGCGCCCGGAAGATGTGGTGGGAAGTATCGCTGGTTGCCGCCCGCTTGTCGGTACCGCGGGCGGCAAAACCGTTGAGATGAAGCGTAACCATGAGATCAGGGTTGCAGCGGACGGACTGATTACCATTGTCGGCGGCAAACTGACGACATCGCGCCACATGGCGGAAGAAACCATTGATGCGGCCAGCAAAATACTGGGCCGTAAAAAAGCCTGCTCAACGAAAACTGCGTATTTGCTGGGCGCGGCTGGCTATGACCCACAGGCCATTCTGGCCTCTGGCGGCCTGTCTGCGCATCTGGGCGAGCGCTATGGCACCGAAGCGCATTTTGTCAGTGACATTATTCAGGCCGATCCCTCGCGGGTTAAACCTATCGTGGAAGGGCTTCCCTACACCGAAGCGGAAGTGGTGTATGCCGTACGCCATGAGCTTGCCAGCACCGTTGATGATGTGCTGTCGCGTCGAATTCGCGCGCGCCTGATGGCACGCGATGCGTCAGCCACTGCCGCAGAACGCGTTGGGGAAATACTGCAACAAGAACTCCGGTTACAGCCTGAACAGGTGGCAAAACAGGTAGCCAGCTATCAGGCCGCGATTAAACATGAAAAATCAATGCTTATGGGGACATCAGAATGATCAGTAAAGAAGCGATTAAACGTGGTTATAACCGTGGAAACTATACCATTGGCGCACATACTCGCCCCGCATGGGCAACAGAGATCACCAGCAGCAATGGCGCAAGAGGAATGCAGGTAGATCCCGTTGCGATTAGCGAAGCGACGTTTGACCGGCTGCGGGTGATTGCTGATGAGGTGCTGACGTCGGAGTCCGATGTGATTACCTGGACCCGCGACTGGTGGGCCGGTTCAATGATTGCGGAAACCCAGGGCGCGCCTGCCACCTCAAAAGGCGTGATTGTACGCGTTTCTACCGTAGAACAGATTCAGGACGTAATGCGCCTCGCCAGTGAATCCGCTATTCCGGTTACAGTTTCTGCCGGGCGAAGTAACGTTACCGGAGCCGCATTGCCGCTGCGCGGAGGGATTGTGCTCGACGTTTGCGAACTCAACAAATTGCTCGATTTTGACCCACAAAGCCAGATTGTTGAGGTAGAAGCCGGCATGTTTGGCGATATTTTCGAGCAAACTATCCAAAAAGAGTATGGCATGACCATGGGGCACTGGCCGTCATCGTTTGGGATCAGTACCGTCGGCGGTTGGGTCGCCTGTCGCGGTGCGGGACAGCTTTCTACCCGCTACGGAAAAATTGAAGATATGGTTTTTGGCATGGATGTGGTGCTGGCCGATGGGCGCTTAATCACCGTTGGCGGTTATGCACGCAGCGCTATCGGACCTGATTTACAGCAAATGTTTATCGGTTCGGAAGGTACGCTGGGCGTGATAGTACGTGTGCGTTTGAAGCTACATCGTCTGCCGGATTATGGCCGCGCTATCGCCTGGGGTTTTTCCAGCTTCGCCAGTGGGCTGGAGGCGTGTCGCGAAATCTTACAGCATGGCGCTAATCCAGCGGCACTGCGCTTGTACGATAACCTGGAAAGCGGCGTGCAGTTTGGCCTGCCCGAGACCAACGTCCTGTTGATTGCGGATGAGGGAGAACCCGACATTGTCGACGCGGTGCTGGCGATCAGTGAACGTATTTGTCAGCAGAGCGGAGAAGAACTTGACGGTGAATCCATCTTTGAGCGCTGGCTGGATACCCGGTATCTGACGGGAAAAAGCGCCGAAGGCTTTAAGAAAAGCCCCGGCCTGGTGGCGGATACGCTGGAAATGGTGGGGCGTTGGCGCGATCTCAGCGCGGTTTATGATGATGTGGTGGCAGCGATCAACGCCGTACCGGGCACGCTGGCGGGGTCAGCGCATCAGTCCCATGCCTACGTCGACGGCGCATGTCTTTACTTCTCACTGCGTGGCGATGTGCCCGTCGAGCAGCGTGCGGCCTGGTATCGTGCGGCATGGGACGCGGCAAATGCGGTGCTGATTAAACACAAGACTTCCCTTAGCCATCACCATGGCGTCGGGCTGCTCCGTTCCCCCTACATGCAGGCTTCTTTAGGTGAATCGCTGTCGGTTCTGGCTGATATTAAAAAAGCGCTGGATCCGCAAAATATCCTTAACCCGGGCAAGCTGGGCTTAAGCGCTCAGCTTTACGCACATCAGGCAGGTCAATCATGATAAAAAACCTTGGCGTGCTCCTGGCACGCCAGCCCGTCATCATGGCGATTTACGGCATTGAGCAACTGAAAACCGCACTGTCCAGCAAAGCTGAAGTCTGCATCATTGCCAATATCGATCTGATTAAGCTCCAGCCGGTGATCGAACTGCTGTCGAAGGCGGGAAAGTACGTCATCGTGAATATCGACAGTTGTAATGGGCTGTCCCAGGATAAAGGCGGCATTGATTATGTGGCCGAAACGGGGGCGATGGGGTTGCTTTCCACGCGTCTGCAAACCGTACAGCGCGCGAAAAAATGCGGGTTGATCACCATGCAGAAAATCTTCGTCACCGACCGCTCGACCTGGCTACGCAGCCTGAAAGCCGTGGAGCAAAGCGAACCCGATTATGTGCAACTGATGCCTGCGCAGATGCTGCCGTTGCTGCCGCAGGCCGATCGTAATGTGTTGCCGCCGATTGTGGCCTCCGGGTTTGTCTGCAATGAGGAACATGCCCGGACGGCGCTGTTGCACGGCGCGATAGCTGTATCAAGCAGCGACAGCGCGTTATGGGATGTGAATTTGCTACGTTAAACCACCGGGAGCCAAAAATGGAAAACACGCAGCTGTTTGTCGTTGCACATTATTTTGCCCAACCGACGATGGGTCACAAAGTTAACGACGCGCTCAGAATGCTGGCAGAGGCAACGCGTCAGGAGCCTGAAAATATATCGTATGAGTTTTTCCGCTCCACGGAAGACGGCGATCGCTTTGTGATTCTTGAAACCTATCGTTGCGCAGAGGGGCTCGAACTTCATCGGAAAACGGAACATTTTCAACGAATTGGCACTGGCATTATTGCCCCGATGCTGGAGCGTAAAGAGGTGAAAAGCTTTCACATTCCTCCTGATGAACCGCATTGCTAAAAGCTGTCCATTTTTACTGCAAGGAATACCTCAATGAAAAATGTCATGAAGGATTTTGCGTTTACGACGGTAGCGGAAATCATCGTCGAGTGGGCGGGTGCGTCACGGTTAGGGGAGATTCTTCAGCAACGGTTTAGCGCACGTCGTGTATTGCTGGTGACCGATCCCGGTCTGGTCAAGGCTGGGGTTTTGCCACCGGTTCTGCACAGTCTGTACAACGCAGGGTTTCAGGTGACGCTGTATGATCGGGTCCAACCCGATCCACACGAGCGCCTCGTTCGCGAAGCTTTACAGGTTGCCCGCGATGGTAACTGCGAAATGGTTATTGGTCTGGGCGGCGGCTCTTCGCTCGATGTCGCAAAGCTGGTGGCTGTATTAATCAACTCTGAACAAGACCTGCCGGAGCTTTACGGCATCGACAAGGTCGCCGGGAAACGTCTACCGCTGGTTAACATTCCCACCACCGCCGGCACCGGGTCTGAAGTCACCAATATTGCAATTTTGACGACCAACGATGACAGCAAAATGGGCATTGTCTCCCCGCAACTGTATGGCGATTTGGTGCTATTGGATGCGCAACTGACCCTGGGACTTCCTCCTGTCCATACTGCCGCCGCCGGGATAGATGCGATGGTGCATGCGATTGAGGCCTATACCGGCAAGCATAAGAAAAACCCACTCTCGGACGCGCTGGCCCGCGAAGCGTTACGTTTAATCAGTCGCCAACTGGTGACCGCATGCCGTGACGGGCACAACCGTGAAGCGCGAGAAAATGTGCTGCTGGGCGCGATGCTGGCGGGACAGGCTTTTGCTAACTCTCCGGTGGCGGCGGTGCATGCACTGGCTTATCCCTTGGGTGCCAGACACCATATCCCGCACGGCTTGTCGAATGCGCTAATGTTGGTTCCGGTGCTGCAGTTTAACGTGGCGGTAACGGCCCCACTTTATGCCGAGCTGGCTCCCGTCATTGGGGCACAGGTGACAGGAAACGTGGATATCGATGCCCAGTCGTTTATTGCCGGGATGGTAAGCATTATTGCGGCAACCGGGGCGCCCAACAGGCTGCGTGACGTTGGTGTTCCCGCAGACGGTCTGGCGATATTGGCGCAGGATGCCATGCAGCAGACCCGCTTGCTGGGCAATAATCCCGTTACACTTAATGAAGATGATGCGTTGCGGCTTTACCAGCAGGCTTATTAAACCCAGAACGTGTCCGGTGAGCGGATCACTGGACATGCTTGGTCGGCGGCGATATCCCCACTACAACCGAATAGACATCTTGAATCCAGGTGTTAGTATTCAATAGACAGCAGTTATGAGTATGCGTGTTTCATTTCCGGCCAGGAACGCTGATGATGACAACATTACTACCCGATTTCACAGCATTTTCGTCATTCACTTCCTTCGCGGCGCGCGTTGCCTTAACGCCTGCTCGCTCAATGGCCATTGTTTTTCATTCCTTCTCATACCGGATGGAATCTCCCGCTGAATAGCTGTTCAGTGGGCTTTGTGACACGCAACGTTTGATAACAGGGATTACGGCGGGTCGAATATGGATAAGTTTAAGCGTCATCTGATGTGGTGGGGAGCGGGTGTTCTTGTGGTGGTGGCTGCGATAGCCTGGTGGACGCTGCGCCCTGCGGGAATACCGGAGGGGTTTGCAGCCAGCAACGGCAGAATTGAAGCCACCGAAGTGGATATTGCCACTAAGATTGCCGGGCGTATTGATACCATCCTCGTTTCGGAAGGGCAGTTTGTCCGTCAGGGCGAGGTGCTGGCGAAAATGGATACCCGCGTGCTGCAGGAACAGCGGCTGGAGGCGATCGCGCAAATCAAAGAAGCCGAAAGCGCGGTGGCGGCGGCGCGGGCGTTGCTGGAACAGCGGCAAAGTGAAATGCGCGCCGCGCAGTCGGTGGTAAAACAGCGTGAGGCGGAACTGCAGTCGGTCTCTAAACGTCACGTGCGTTCCCGTTCGCTATCCCAGCGAGGGGCGGTGTCCGAGCAACAACTGGATGACGATCGGGCCGCGGCAGAAAGCGCACGCGCCGCGCTGGAGTCGGCAAAGGCGCAGGTCTCTGCGGCCAAAGCGGCGATTGAAGCCGCTCGTACCAGCATCATTCAGGCGCAGACCCGCGTAGAAGCCGCGCAGGCTACCGAACGTCGCATTGCCGCTGATATTGATGACAGCGAGCTGAAAGCTCCGCGCGATGGTCGCGTACAGTATCGCGTAGCCGAACCGGGCGAAGTGCTTTCCGCGGGTGGGCGCGTGCTGAATATGGTCGATCTCAGCGATGTCTACATGACGTTCTTCTTACCTACCGAACAGGCTGGCTTACTGAAGATTGGCGGCGAAGCGCGACTGGTGCTGGATGCCGCGCCGGATCTGCGCATTCCGGCGACCATCAGCTTTGTGGCCAGCGTCGCGCAGTTCACGCCGAAAACGGTGGAAACCAGCGATGAACGGCTGAAGCTGATGTTCCGCGTCAAAGCGCGTATCCCGCCAGAGCTGTTGCAGCAGCATCTCGAGTACGTGAAAACCGGTCTGCCGGGCATGGCGTGGGTGCGTGTCGATGAAAATCGCGCCTGGCCTGACGACCTGATGGTGAGGTTGCCGCAATGACGCATCTGGCGCTGGTTCCTGTTCCTCCCGTGGCGCACCTTGACGGCGTGAGTCAGCATTACGGGAAAACGGTCGCGCTGAACAATATCACGCTGGATATTCCTGCCCGTTGCATGGTGGGGTTGATTGGCCCGGATGGCGTGGGGAAATCGAGCTTGTTGTCGCTCATCTCCGGCGCGCGGGTCATTGAACACGGTAACGTGATGGTGCTGGGCGGCGATATGCGCGACCCGCAGCACCGCCGGGATGTCTGCCCGCGCATTGCCTGGATGCCGCAGGGGCTGGGGAAAAACCTGTACCACACGCTGTCGGTATATGAGAACGTCGATTTCTTTGCCCGCCTGTTTGGTCATGATAAAGCGGAGCGCGAAGCGCGGATTACCGAGCTACTGAACAGTACCGGCCTGGCGCCGTTTCGCGATCGTCCTGCCGGGAAACTCTCGGGGGGGATGAAACAAAAACTGGGGCTGTGCTGCGCGTTGATCCACGACCCGGAGCTATTAATTCTCGATGAACCCACCACCGGGGTCGACCCCCTGTCCCGCGCTCAGTTCTGGGATCTGATTGACAGTATTCGCCAGCGCCAGACCAACATGAGCGTGCTGGTTGCGACCGCCTACATGGAAGAAGCCGAGCGCTTTGACTGGCTGGTGGCGATGAACGCCGGGGAAGTGTTAGCCACCGGGAGCGCGCAGCAGCTACGGGAACAAACCGCCAGCGACACGCTGGAGCAGGCGTTTATCGCGCTGTTACCCGAAGCCCAGCGTCAGGCGCACAAACCGGTGGTGATCCCGCCGTATCACGCTGAGCGGGAAGAGATTGCCATTGAGGCGAAAGATTTGACTATGCGCTTCGGCAAGTTCGTCGCCGTTGACCACGTTAACTTTCGCATTCCGCGCGGGGAAATCTTCGGTTTTCTCGGCTCCAATGGCTGCGGCAAATCTACCACCATGAAGATGCTCACCGGACTGCTGCCCGCAAGCGAAGGCGAGGCATGGCTGTTTGGGCAAGCGGTTGATCCGAAGAATATCGATACCCGCCGCCGGGTAGGCTATATGTCACAGGCGTTCTCGCTCTACAGCGAGCTGACCGTGCGGCAAAACCTCGAACTACACGCGCGGCTGTTCCATATCCCTGAGGCAGAAATCCCTGAGCGCGTACAAGAGATGAGCGAGCGCTTTAGCCTGACCGATGTCGAAGACGCGTTGCCCGGCGCGCTGCCGTTGGGGATCCGGCAACGCCTGTCGCTGGCGGTGGCGGTGATTCATCGCCCGGAAATGCTCATTCTTGATGAGCCGACCTCCGGGGTCGATCCGGTGGCGAGGGACATGTTCTGGCAATTGATGGTCGATTTGTCGCGGCAGGATAAAGTGACCATTTTTATCTCCACCCACTTTATGAACGAAGCGGAGCGCTGCGATCGCATGTCGCTGATGCACGCCGGAAAAGTGCTGGCCAGCGGCACGCCGCAGGAACTGGTGAAGCAGCGCGGTGCCGCCAGTCTGGAAGAGGCGTTTATCTCCTGGTTACAGGAGGCCGCAGGCCCGGCGCCGGAGACGACGCTTTCGCAAGCGGATGCGCCGGTGGTGCATGAAAATAATCAGCCGCCACGCCAGGGCTTTAGCCTGCGGCGTTTGTTCAGCTACAGCCGGCGTGAAGCGCTGGAGCTGCGACGCGATCCGGTGCGCTCCACGCTGGCGCTGATGGGGACGGTGATCCTGATGCTGATTATGGGCTACGGCATCAGTATGGATGTGGAAAACCTGCGTTTTTCGGTGCTCGATCGTGACCAGACCGTCAGTAGCCAGGCGTGGACGTTGAATCTGGCGGGGTCGCGCTATTTTATCGAGCAGCCGCCGCTCACCAGTTATGACGAACTGGACAAACGGATGCGTTCGGGAGAGGTGGCGGTAGCCATTGAAATCCCGCCCAATTTTGGCCGCGATATCGCGCGTGGAACGCCGGTGAAGATTGGCGTCTGGGTTGATGGGGCGATGCCGAGCCGCGCAGAAACGGTCAGAGGCTATGTACAGGCGATGCACCAGACCTGGCTGCAGGATGTGATGGCGCGTCAGCCCAATGCCAGTGGAAAAAACGGGCTGATGACCATCGAGACGCGCTATCGTTACAACCCGGATGTGAAGAGCCTGCCGGCGATTGTTCCGGCGGTGATCCCGCTGCTGTTGATGATGATTCCCTCCATGCTCAGCGCACTCAGTGTGGTGCGCGAAAAAGAGCTGGGGTCGATTATCAACCTGTACGTTACGCCCACCACCCGCAGCGAGTTTTTGCTCGGCAAACAGTTGCCTTACATCGTGCTGGGAATGCTGAACTTCCTGCTGCTATGTGCGCTGTCGGTGTTTGTCTTCGGCGTCCCACATAAGGGCAGCTTTTTAACGCTGACGCTGGCCGCGCTGCTGTACGTCACCATTGCTACCGGACTGGGCTTGTTAATCTCTACGTTTATGAAAAGCCAGATCGCCGCCATTTTTGGTACGGCGATTATTACGCTGATCCCGGCGACGCAGTTTTCCGGGATGATCGATCCGGTGGCCTCGTTGGAAGGGCCGGGACGCTGGATTGGTGAAATTTATCCGACCAGCCATTTTCTGACCATTGCGCGCGGGACGTTCTCTAAAGCGCTGGATCTGGCGGATCTTTGGCAGCTATTTATCCCGCTGGCAATCGCCATTCCGGTAGTGGTTGGTCTGAGCGTATTACTGCTGAAAAAACAGGAGGGGTGATGCGCCGATTACGCAATATTTATAACCTTGGCATCAAAGAGTTACGCAGTCTGCTGGGTGACAAAGCGATGCTGACGCTGATCGTTTTCGCCTTCACGATTTCGGTTTACTCCTCCGCAACTGTCCTGCCGGGGTCGCTGCATCTGGCGCCGATTGCCATCGCGGATATGGACCAGTCGCAGTTGTCGAACCGGATTGTGAACAGCTTTTATCGCCCGTGGTTTTTGCCGCCGGAGATGATCACCGCCGATGAGATGGATGCCGGGCTGGATGCCGGTCGCTACACCTTCGCCGTGAACATTCCGCCTGATTTTCAGCGTGATGTGCTGGCCGGGCGACAGCCGGATATCCAGGTCAACGTCGATGCCACGCGGATGAGCCAGGCCTTCACCGGCAACAGCTATATCCAGAATATCATTAGCGGTGAAGTGAATAGTTTTGTGGCGCGTTACCGCGACAATAATGAGCCGCCGGTGGCGCTGGAAATGCGCATGCGCTTTAACCCCAATCTGGAGCCAGCCCGCTTTGGCGCGGTAATGGCGATCATCAACAACATCACTATGCTGGCGATTGTGCTTACCGGGTCGGCGCTGATCCGCGAGCGCGAACATGGGACCATTGAGCACCTGCTGGTGATGCCGGTGACACCGTTTGAGATAATGATGGCGAAAATCTGGTCGATGGGACTGGTGGTGCTGGTGGTTTCCGGTCTGTCGCTGATGCTGATGGTAAAAGGCGTGCTCGGGGTGCCAATTGAAGGCTCGATACCGCTGTTTATGCTGGGCGTGGCGCTGAGCCTGTTCGCCACCACCTCGATCGGCATTTTTATGGGTACGCTGGCGCGTTCCATGCCGCAACTGGGGCTGCTGATGATTCTGGTGCTACTGCCGTTACAGATGCTCTCCGGCGGCTCCACGCCGCGTGAAAGCATGCCGCAGGCGGTGCAGGATATTATGCTGACCATGCCGACCACCCACTTTGTCAGCCTCGCGCAGGCGATACTTTATCGCGGGGCGGGGTTTAGCATCGTCTGGCCGCAGTTCCTGACGCTGCTGGCGATTGGCGGTGCGTTCTTCCTGATAGCGCTGCTGCGTTTTCGCAAGACTATTGGCACAATGGCGTAAACGGTTGACTTCATTTCTTGACTGCATTGTGTACTGTTATAATATGACTTCAAAGGATGAAGTCATAAGGACATGCGATGAAGGAAAAGGTGTTGTCTTTACGCAAAAAGCAAAAGAACACGCTGGATCAGCTTTTTAAAGCGCCTACGCCGCAGGGAATCAAGTGGTCGGAAATCGAGTCACTGATTAAGGCATTAGGTGGCGAAATCAAAGAAGGGCGAGGTTCGCGATGTAAATTTCTTTTAAATAAGAGCATTGCGAGTTTTCATCGACCACATCCTTCTCCGGATACAGATAAAGGCGCGGTCGAAAACGTACGTGACTGGTTAACAAGTATAGGGGTAAAACCATGATCAAACCCAAAACGCCAAACTCAATGGAAATCGCTGGGCAACCTGCGGTGATTAATTATGTCCCTGAGCTTAATGCGTTCCGCGGTAAGTTCCTGGGTTTATCAGGCTATTGTGATTTTGTTGCTGACAGCATTCAGGGGCTGCAAAAAGAGGGGGAGATTTCCTTACGCGAGTATCTGGATGATTGCTCTGCCGCAGGGATAGAGCCCTATGCTCACCCGGAAAAGCTGAAGACATTTACGCTACGCTACCCAGAGTCATTCGGAGAACGTTTAAGTTTTGCGGCAGCGGAAGAACAGGTATCAGTGAATACCTGGATTATCGAAACGCTTAGTAAAAGCCTGAAACAGGCATAGCTGCTGGCTGATTCAACGATTATTGCCGGATGGCGGCTATGTCTTATCCGGCCTACAAACGAGAACGGGTGTAGGCCGGGCAAGCGCAGCGCCTCCGGCAACGAAACAGGCAATCACTCTTCTTTCGGCAGGCACTGCAAATGACCGTGGCGTACGCCGCGCTGGGAAATGACGTCATCGGCAAAATGCTGTACATCGCCCATGTCGCCTTTCAGCACGGCGATTTCCAGGCAGTCGTCATGGTTGATATGCACATGTAATGTGGCGACCGATAAATCATGGTGGTGGTGCTGGGTGGAAACAATACGGCTCGCCAGGTCGCGCTTCTCATGCTCATAAACATACGAGAGTACCGCGAAGCCCTGGGTGCCGTGCTCCTGGGTGGTTTCTTGCGCCAGCGCCCCGCGCAGAATATCGCGGATCGCTTCGGAACGGTTGTTGTAGCCACGGCGCTGGCTCAGGCCGTCGAGCGTTTCCAGTAAATCGTCATCGAGGGTAATGGTGACTCGTTGCATCTGCAATTAACCTTTCATGTGGCGCGTTGACGCACAGAGAATGCGGGAATTAGCGTATTTTGTAACACACGTTCGGCCTCTGGGGAAAAGGTTAATGCTCCCGCAATAAACGCAGTAGCGTGCTCACCTGCTCATCCAGCGGCGCGAGAGTATCTTTAACGATCAGATGCAGCGGCGTGGCGCGGCGAGCGCCATGGCTTAACGGCAGCGGACGTAAAAGCCCCTGGGCCAATTGCGTCTGAATACGCTCCTCAGGCAGCCAGCCGTAACCGACTTGATACATCACTGCATCAATCGCGGCATCAATGGTAGAGAAGGTCCAGGCATCGCGAACCGGTTGCTGCGGGTTGTCGCGATCGGCAATGCGAATCAGTGGCCACGCGCGTAATGCCTCTTCATCCAGCGGCGCATTCAGCGTGCAGAGTGGGTGATCGCGATGGGCAACGGCCACGAAGTCAATGTTCATCAGCCATTCACCACGCCCGGTCACATCCTGACGCCGGGTCAGGACCATTACGTCCGCATCGGCATGCGCTGCCAGCCTGTCGTCTGCATTTTCCAGTACCTCGGTCAGCCGCACCTGCGTTTGCGGCCACGCCTGCTGAAACTGTTTGAGGATTGCGAACAGGCGTCTGCGTGGGAAGATGCTATCGACCAGCAAATCCAGCCGTGTTCGTGTGCCGTTTTGCAGCGTTGCTGCCCGGGTCTCCACCCATAAAAAGGCCTTCAGTAACGGTTTGACCTGAGCTAGCAACAGCTCGCCCGCCGGGGTCAACACCGCCCTGCGGCCTTCCGGCGTCAGCAGCGTCACGCCGAGTCGCTCCTGCAATAGCGCCAGATTGTAGCTTACCGATGACTGGCTACGGTTGGTCTCTTCCGCGGCTTTCGCAAAGCTGCCCAGTTCCACCACTTTCTCCAACAGGGCCCATTGCTCAAGGGTTGTTTTGTGCATAACTCATCTAAAAATTGAATGAATATGATGTAAACATAGCGTTATTAATCCAATTTTTGAAGCGTTAAGATCCTCGCATCAAGTAAGAGGAGAACGAATATGAGCGCTTTTGATAAACATGATTTGAGCGGATTTGTCGGCAAACATCTGGTCTATACCTACGATAATGGCTGGAATTACGAGATTTACGTAAAAAATGAGACCACGCTGGATTACCGCATCCACAGCGGTATTGTGGGTAATCGTTGGGTGAAAGATCAGCGGGCATATATTGTGCGGGTAGGGGCGAGTGTTTATAAAATTTCCTGGACCGAACCGACCGGGACCGACGTCAGCCTGATCGTAAACCTGGGTGACAAACTCTTTCACGGCACCATCTTTTTCCCGCGCTGGGTGATCAACAATCCGGAAAAAACGGTGTGCTTCCAGAATGATCATATTCCGCTGATGATGTCGTATCGCGATGCGGGTCCGGCGTATCCAACCGAGGTGATTGATGAGTTCGCGACCATCACCTTCGTGCGCGACTGCGGGGCAGATAATGACGACGTGATTGCCTGCGCGGCGAGTGAGTTGCCGAAAAACTTCCCGGAAAATTTACGCTAAGGCTTCCAGACGCTGCACGGCGTCGGCGGTCAGGGTAAATGGCGTGGGGGTGCACACCGCCAGGCTCAGGGTATCGATCTGGCACTGGCTGACGGAGAGTGAGGAGGTCAGCGCGGTGCTATCGACGCTGACGATTTGCCAGGCGCTGCCGCCACGCTGTTTTACTATGGCTTCTTTGCGCGTCCAGATGCGCCAGAACGCCGCCAGCTGTTGCTCCGGGCGTTCGGCTTCAACTTCAGCATGTTCCCCAAGACTGAATACCGTATTTGCCAGCGACTGCCAGTTATCGCGGGGGCGAATAACTTCAATATCGCAGCCGACTTCCCCTTCGTCACTGAGCAGCAGGACGATGTCATCGCCGCTATGGCTGAGATTGAACCACAGCGGCGTATCAGCGGGAAAAGCGGGTTTTCCTTGCTCGCCGTAGACAATGTCCGGCAATGGCGAAAGGGCATGGGAAAGCAGCACACGGCCAGCCAGCCAGCGTGCCCGGCGAGCACCTTGCGGCGCTTGCTCTTTCATCGCGGCAGGCAGTTCGCCAGCGCTTAAAACAGAAACTTTCCCAAGAACGAGCTGATACATATCAGGACTAACCTTTAGTAATAATGGGGTTGTGTATCATTCTTCACGCGCCATTTGCAAGTTTATCCCGGTAATCGACTTTTGGGCCTGCCAGGTCCGAGCAAAATTGCCAGTTTGCTGCCGCCTTTGGTGGTTTCCATCCAGATTTTACACACGCTGGTTAATGGCACGGAGAGTAACATGCCGACCGGGCCGAGCAGCCATCCCCATACCAACAGGGAGAGAAAGACGATCAGCGTCGATAATCCCAGGCGGTGCCCCATCATACGGGGTTCGAGAATATTACCAATCACCATATGCACGACCAGAAACAGCGCGCCAACCAGCACGCATTCGTAAATGCCGTTGAACAGCAGCGCCTGAATCATGGGCGGGACGGCGGAAATGACCGAGCCAATGTTGGGCACGTAGTTTAGCAGGAATGCCAGCACGCCCCACATCAGAGCAAACTGAATCCCCATCAACGCCAGCCCCAGCCAGACAATGGCGCCGGTCCATAAGCTGAGCAACGTTTTCAGCGCCAGATAGTGTGAAACGCCTTTCAGCGCCCGATGCAGCCCCGCAATATGAATTTGCGGATTGTTTAACGCGAAGCGCAGCTTATAGGGAACGTGGCGCACTTCAAACAGCATAAAGACGACCGTCATTACCAACAGGACGACGCTGGCCATGGCGCCGGAAAGACTCGTCATTAGCGTGGTGGTGAAGGTCATCAGTTTGTCGGAGTCCATACGCTGCAACATGCGCTCCGGGGACATATGCAGGTTCAGAAAGGGGACCATTTCTTGCAGATACAGAACTTTGCGCGTCAGTTCCTTATTGTATTTTGGCAGCATGGCCATGAACTCAGTGATCGACGATGCCAGCACGCCAACCAGCGCCGTAAGAACAATCAGCATTACCACGACCACTAACGTAATGGCTACCGGGCGACGCACCCCTCGGCGAATAAACCAGGTGACCAGCGGGTTCAATACGATGGCAAAAAAGAGCGCCAGCAACAGTTGCACAATGATATCCGCCGCGGCATGGATGCCCGCGAGGATCACCACCAAAGCGGCCAGTTTGAGCAGAATATGCATACCCGTTTTATCGGGCTGAGCGGTTGTCATGTTTTCTTCCTGTTTGCGTTTTTGCATTAAGTGTAGCGGTTGGCTTGCGTCTGTTATTCCTAAACTGGCTGCTGATTTATGGTCTGCAACATGGTAGAAATGAAACACTGTTGTGAAAATGTGGTGACCTTCCATGCCCGAACCCGTCGCTGAACCGACGTTAAGCGGTTTGCGCCTTAATCTGCGCATTGTTTCGGTGGTGATGTTTAACTTCGCCAGCTATCTGACCATCGGCCTGCCGCTCGCGGTATTACCCGGCTATGTCCATGATGTGATGGGATTTAGCGCCTTCTGGGCGGGACTGGTCATCAGCCTGCAATATTTCGCCACGCTGCTGAGCCGCCCTCATGCCGGTCGCTATGCCGATCTGCTGGGGCCGAAAAAAATCGTGGTATTCGGACTGTGCGGCTGCTTTTTAAGTGGCCTGGGTTACCTGCTGGCAGGCTCAACCCAAGGTTGGCCGCTGGTAAGTTTGTTGCTGTTATGCATCGGGCGGGTGATTCTGGGCATCGGGCAAAGCTTTGCCGGCACCGGCTCTACGCTATGGGGCGTGGGAGTTGTTGGCTCAATGCATATCGGACGGGTGATTTCGTGGAACGGCATCGTGACCTATGGCGCGATGGCGATAGGTGCCCCGCTGGGCGTATTGTGTTACGCCTGGGGTGGCTTACAGGGACTGGCGCTGACCGTGATGGGCGTGGCGCTGCTGGCGATACTTTTGGCGCTCCCTCGACCGGCGGTGAAGGCCAGCAAAGGCAAGCCGTTACCGTTTCGCGCTGTGCTTGGGCGCGTTTGGTTGTACGGGATGGCGCTGGCGCTGGCCTCCGCCGGATTTGGCGTGATCGCCACCTTTATCACGCTGTTTTATGATGCTAAAGGCTGGGACGGCGCAGCTTTTGCGCTGACGCTTTTTAGCTGTACATTTGTGGGTACTCGCTTGTTATTCCCAAATGGTATCAACCGGTTAGGTGGGCTCAATGTCGCGATGATCTGCTTTAGCGTCGAGATTGTTGGACTGCTGCTGGTGGGCATGGCCTCCATGCCGTGGATGGCTAAAATCGGCGTTCTGCTGGCAGGTGCCGGGTTCTCGTTGGTCTTCCCGGCGCTGGGCGTGGTGGCGGTAAAAGCCGTCCCGCAGCAAAATCAGGGTGCCGCGCTGGCGACCTATACGGTGTTTATGGATTTATCGCTGGGCGTTACCGGGCCGCTGGCCGGGCTGGTCATGACGTGGGCGGGCGTACCGATTATCTACCTGGCGGCGGCCGGGCTGGTGGCGGTGGCGTTATTGCTGACCTGGCGGCTAAAAAAACGGCCTCAGGTGGCGTCACCGGAGGCCGAGTCATCGTCTTAACCGTTACTGGATAACCAGCGTGTTAATGATGTTTTCTGCGGTCGTTTGCGCTTTTTGCTGATCGTCAGCAGGCAGCGTAATTTGCAGCGTCAGCAGTTGGTTGTCCACTTTACCCAGCACCACGGAAGAGTAAGCGGTCTGGCCTTTGGCCGAGATGATGCTGTCTAACTGTTGCAGCGTGTGGCCTTTCAGCTCAATAGATTTATTGGTGACGACCTGCAACTGCGGGTCGCGGCTACGCTGCTGATCTTCCAGACGTTTTGCCAGTACGGCAAGATCTTCGTTGGTATTGTCGCCGACAATCACAATCACCGCTTTCTGGCCGGTTGCGTCAGAATATACGTGCATATTGTTTGCCTGGGTACCCAGCTTGCCGCTCTGATCGGTCATATCCGCTGGCAGGGAAAAACTGAGTTTGCCGTCCAGCAGGCTGACCGGTTGTCCGGTGGCGCTACTCTCTGCGGCAGCACCTTCTGCTGGCGCTTTTGTATCGCTATTATCACAGGCCGCAAGCCCCATAACCAGCAGGCCAATACCGACATATTTAACCAGATTGCGCATTGACTTCTTCCTTTCGATAAACGGCCATAACGGCTCATTCGACCATCTTATCACAACTCGGAAAATGAACCTTTAACTCGTCTGCAATGCAGATATTTCAGATTTATCTGCCAACCTTTTCAGTAACATATTCAGCAGCACGCCGTACATCGGCAGGAAGAAAATAATGCTGATCAGTACTTTGAAGCAGTAGTCTACCAGCGCGATTTCCATCCAGTGCTCGGCCATAAAGGCATCCGGGCTGCGCCAGAAAGCGATAAAGAAAAAGGCCAACGTATCGCTGATGTTGCCAAACAGCGTGGAAGCCGTCGGCGCCAGCCACCAGCGACGGCTCTGACGCAGGCGGTTAAAGACATGTACATCCAGAATCTGTCCCAGCGCGTAAGCCATAAAGCTGGCGGCGGCGATACGGGCGACAAACAGGTTAAAGTGCAGCAGCGCGCCGAATCCCTGCCACGATCCCATATAGAACAGTGATGAAACAACATAGGAGATCAGCAGCGCGGGGATCATCACCGCAAAGATGATACGTCGTGCCAACGGCGCGCCAAAAATACGCACGGTCAGGTCGGTCGCGAGGAAAATAAACGGAAAGCTAAAAGCGCCCCATGTGGTATGGAAACCAAAAATGGAGATCGGTAGCTGTACCAGATAGTTGCTGGAGGTGATCACCAGCAGATGAAATAGCGATAGCCAAAACAACGCTTTTACGCGCTGAGATTGTGTAAACGGAGTCATATTGTGACCTTTTTGTTGGATGGGGTGAGGGAACCCAATAAAAAACCGTCGCATGATACTGCTTTAAGAGCACATTGCAATGGTTGTTTTTCACGCAATCGTTAACCTGATTGGCTTACGCCACAACAGAGCGTAAAATAACGCCGTTTTTGCATGAATGAGACTACGATGAGCGATCTGTTTACCTCTCCCGACCATACGCTTGATGCCCAGGGACTACGCTGCCCGGAACCTGTAATGATGGTGCGTAAAACCGTGCGCGGTATGCAGGCGGGTGAAACGCTGCTGATTGTCGCCGACGATCCGGCGACAACCCGCGACATTCCCGGCTTCTGTACCTTTATGGAGCATGAACTGGTAGCCAAAGAGACCGACTCGCTGCCGTACCGCTATTTAGTGCGCAAAGGTCATTAAGCGAAGCGCCATCCGGCCTACAAAGACGGTGTAACCTGTAGGCCGGATAAGGCAACGCCGCATCCGGCACACTCATTATCCTTTACGCAACAACCGCAGCGCGTTCGCGGTCACCAGCACCGTCGCCCCCGTATCAGCCAGCACCGCCAGCCACAGTCCGGTTATACCGAGCAGCGTGGTGATGAGGAAAATCCCCTTCAAACCCAGCGCAATCGCAATGTTCTGGCGAATATTGGCGTGGGTGGCGCGCGCCAGTTGAATCATTTGCACCAGACCACTCAGACGGTTGTGGGTCAGGGCGGCATCGGCGGTTTCCAGCGCGACGTCGGTTCCGCTACCCATGGCAATGCCGATGGTCGCCGCTTTCATCGCCGGGGCGTCGTTGATGCCGTCGCCGACCATTGCCAGCGGCGACTGTTGGTTGAGAGAGGTAACGGCTCGCACCTTATCCTCCGGCAATAACCCCGCTTTGAATTCCAGACCCAGCTCCCCGGCAATGGCTGCTGCCGCGCGTGGGTTATCGCCGGTCAGGATCACGCCTTTCACGCCGATCTGATTGAGCTCGCTGATGGCAGTGCGGGCGTCGTCGCGCAACGTATCCTGTAGGCCCAGTACACCGAGAACGGTATCGTTACGTAGCACCAGCACCACCGTCTGGCCCGCGCTTTCCAGCTCGCTTATCTGTCCGGTAAAGGCATCGGCAGGCTGCTTACCGGCGGCGCAAATCAGCACGCGCTCGCCGTTGACCAGCGCTTCTATTCCGGAACCAACCAGCGCCCGCTGTTCTTTCGCGACAGGAATAGTCAGCTCGCGCGTTTGCGCTTCCCGAACAATCGCCTGCGCCAGTGGGTGCGTCGCGCCTTGCTCTACCGCCGCTGCCAGCGCCAGCAGTTCAGCCTCATTTATACCGCTTGCCGGATGAATCACCGTCACGCGCGGTTTACCGATGGTCAGGGTGCCGGTTTTATCAAACGCCACCTGCGTGACTCTGCCCAACTGTTCCAGCGCGGCGCCGCCTTTGATTAATGCGCCACGACGCGCCGCGGCGGCAAGACCAGAGGTAATCGCTGCGGGAGTTGAGATAACCAGCGCGCACGGGCAGCCAATCAGCAACAGCGTCAGTCCTTTATAAATCCACTCCTGCCAGGAGCCGGCAAACAGCAGCGGCGGGACGAGGGTAACCAGCAGCGCAACCGCCATAATAGCGGGGGTATAAATTCGGCTGAAACGGTCAATAAAGCGCTCAATGGGGGCGCGGCGTTCTTCCGCTTCTTCAATCAGCTTCAGAATGCGATCGATAGCGCTGGCGCCCGGCTCGGAGAGCACTTCCAGCGTAACCAGACGATCCACGCTGGTGGCCCCCGCCGGGACTTTCTCGCCGGTGGCGCGTTCAACCGGGATCGATTCGCCGGTCAGGGCGCTTTCATCAAAGCTGGCAAAACCGGAGACCAGCTTACCGTCGGCGGGTAAACGTCCACCGGCGGCAACTTCAATAACATCGCCAGGCCGGAGCGTATTGATTGCGACCTCTTCGCGTTCGCCATTACGCAGGCGCGTGGCGGTTTCTGGCTTGAGTGCCATCAATGCGCTGACACCTTTGCGGGCGCGGCTGGCGGCCCACCCTTCCAGGCGCTCGCCAATTAAAAACAGCAGTAGCACCATGGCGGCTTCCGCCGTCGCGCCGATAAACAGTGCGCCAATCGCGGCCACGCTCATCAACGTTTCAATGGCGAAGTAGCTGCCGGTTTTCATCAGACGCAGGGCCTGGCGGGCAATGGGATACAGGCCGACCAGCGTGGTGGCGATAAACGCTATCTGACCGAAAGGATGATTGAACTGTTCCAGCCCCCAGCTAATCGCCATCATGATTATCAGCGAAATCAGCGGCAGGTTCTCTTTCAGCCGTGATTCGGGGGCGGCTTCCGGCGCTTGTTCATCGCGCAGGGTATAACCTGCCTTTTGTACCGCGCTTTCAACTTGCTGACGGATATCAGAACCCGCGTCGACGACCAGTTTTTCGGTGGCGAACAGCACCTGGACCTGGTTGACGCCGCTCACCTGGCGGACCGCATTTTCCACTTTTCGGGCGCAGGCGGCACAGTCCATTCCTGCCACTTTCCAGGAATAACGGGTGCCCATTACGCTTTCGGATACGGTGGTTGGGGTGGAGCAACTTCCTTCGCAGCAGCAGTCGTCCGCCTTTTTTGGGGCTGGCGCTGGCTTGAATGAAGAAAATTGTGGGGCTTTTTTGCCAGGGGCATCGGGCGTCGACATGGCATCCTCCGGTTAATAATCATTTCGTATTAACCGAAGGATACACTCTGGAGTCGACTCCAGAGTCAAGCGATATTAGAGATACAACGAACGAACAATCAGGAAATGTCCGGCGAAGTAGCAGGCGGCGGCAATGGCGTTATCGGCGCGGAAGCGGCGGCGATAATGGCTACCCAGCCAGACAAAATTGCCGATGAACAATAATGAGGCGCCGAGGAATGCCGACAGCGCGGGGCCAGTGGGACGGAAGAACCACAGTTCGCCCGCCATCCAGACCATCATCAGCGTGATGCCGATAAAAGTACAGATGGCTAAACGCAGCTCTTCCAGCCGTGTCCAGATGATGGCGATCAGCAACGCCCCCAGCACCACCAATACCAATGGCAAAGGCCAGAAGAACGACAGCGTCATTTGGCTGGCGAAGTAGATGGTATACAGCAGGTGCGAGAGGAAAAACGCCCCCACGGCGTAGAGCAGACGTTGGCGCGGCAACAGCGTCAGCGCATCGCCCAGCAGTGAGGCAAGCAGCCCTGCCAGCACCAGATAGCTGATGGCGTTAAACATTGGCGCCTGCCAGGCCAGCAGCGCCAGCAGGAGTAAAGTGAGGGGTTTAAAGACCCAGCGTTGCCAGGCGGGCCCACGATAGGAAGCATCCACGAACAACCATGCGGAAAGGCAGACAGCGATAAACGACCAAAGCATCTTAGTTCCTTGAATTCGTTATTTTTTCGTAAGCGGGGTGCTTACGGCTCTATTGTTCAGTGTAGAGGTCGACACTGCCAGATGACAACACCATAACAGGCAATGTATGCTTATTTCCGCATTTTCTGATGGGTTAATACTATGAGCAAACCGCCACTTTTTTTCATTGTTATCATTGTCTTAATTGTTGTCGCCGCATCGTTTCGCTTTGTCCAGCAGCGGCGTGAAAAAGCGGATAACGATGCAGCACCGCTGGTGCAAAAGCAGGTGGTAGTGAGTAATAAGCGGGAAAAACCACTTAACGATCGGCGATCCCGTCAACAGGAAGTGAGCCCGGCAGGAACCAGCATGCGCTATGAAGCCAGCTTTAAGCCGCAAAGCGGCGGTCTGGAGCAGACGTTTCGCCTGGATGCCCGGCAGTACCATGCGCTAACGGTCGGAGACAAGGGCACGCTGAGTTACAAAGGTTCGCGTTTTATTGATTTTACGGCTGAACGCTAAGGTTTCATCTGACTGATGCCGGATGGCGGTTACGCCTTATCCGGCCTACAAATTTTGTCGCCCCGGCTCGCAACGCGCCGCCGGGCGAAAACATCCCAGTTACTTCTTCAACTGGTCCTTAATCTTCTTCTGCCAGACCAGCAGCTCAAAGACGCCGAACAGGAAAATGCGGATTTTCTCCCCGCTGGTCATCTGCGGGCCATCTTTTGGCATGGTGCTTTTTAGCAGCGCCAATTGCATGCCGTGCATCAGCACCATAAAGATCAGCGCGACGTTAACGAAGATGTTAAGCGGGCGTGGGAAGGGTTGGAAAATATTCAGTAATAAAAATGCCCAGACGCACAGCATCAACAGACGTCCCAGATTAATTAGCATCGTGCTCTCCTTGTGCTTCACGTTGATACAGGCGGTAGGCGACCTGTCCTGCCACTTTTTCACGGTATAGCGACCAGTTTACCGGAACCGGCGGCAGGCCGTTTTCGACTTCGCTCTCAACGTAAATATACGCTTCATCTGCCAGCCAACCATGGGTTTCCAGAAGCGTTAAAGTTTCTTCCAGTAATCCTTTGCGAAACGGCGGATCAACGAACACCACGTTATGCGGCGTACCAGGTTGGGCCAGAAACGCCAGCGTATTGGTGTTGACGACGCGGGCATGATTTGCCTTCAGCGTAGCAAGATTCTTTTGCAACTGCTGCGATACCGCGCGATCCATCTCCAGAAGCGTCGCATTTGCCGCATAGCGAGAGAGCGCTTCCAGCCCCAACGCGCCGCTGCCGGCGAAGCAGTCCAGGCACTGTGAATCGACCATTATCGGGGCCAACCAGTTAAATAAGGTTTCGCGTACGCGGTCAGTGGTCGGGCGCAGGCCGGGGCTGTCCGGAACCGGGAGTTTACGGCCACGCCATTGCCCGCCAATAATGCGGATCTGGCCGCTACCAGAGTGATTCGGTTTTTTCATTTCTATTATTGCTCAATCCGCCTATAGCATGTCATTCCAGGCGGTGATGTGAGTTAAGTTAATCCTTCGCCTTTCAAGTTACCTCTTCGTTGGCTGCACTTACTCACCCGAATCACTTACTAAAAGTAAGCTCATCGGGATTCGTGCGCTTGCCGCCTTGACGTAACTCGAAATTCATTGGGTATAAGTGATAGACTATTTCATCATTTTTTTAGCTGCTATGTACATAGCGTTGACGCTGTGCCATGAAGCAACAGCGGGGGAGTGTAGTCGCAAATGGCGAAAGAGAAAAAACGTGGCTTTTTTTCCTGGCTGGGCTTTGGTCAAAAAGAGCAGGCACCGGAAAACGAGACAGAACTAAAAAACGAAGAACAACAACCGGTTGCTGAAGAAACTACCGTCGTTGACGAACAGCCGCGCGCCGAGGAAACCCGTAGCGAGGCACAAACACAAGCCTTTGCTGCTGAAGTTGTTGAAGTCACGGAACAAGTTGCTGAAATCGAAAAACTGCAGCCGGAAGCAGCGCCTGTTGCCGGGCAACCGCAGCCGGAGGCTGAGGCGGTTGCTGAATCCACTGTTGAACCTGAAGTGGAAACCCCTGCGGCGGCAGTTATCGAACGCGAAGAATTGCCGCTGCCGGAAGAGGTGAAAACCGCAGATGTTTCTGCCGAAGAGTGGCAGGCTGAAGCGGAAACTGTCGAAATCGTCGAGGCGGTTGAAGAAGAAGCCGAAAACGAACCGCAACTGACTGACGAAGAACTGGAAGCGCAGGCCCTGGCTGCCGAGGCGGCGGAAGAAGCCGTCATGGTGGTGCCGGTTGAAGAACTTTCCGTTGAAAAACCGGTAGAAGAAGAGGCGGTCCAGGAGCAGGAAAAACCAACTAAAGAAGGTTTCTTTGCGCGTCTGAAACGCAGTCTGCTGAAAACAAAAGAAAACCTCGGTTCCGGATTTATCAGTCTGTTCCGCGGTAAAAAGATCGACGATGATCTGTTTGAAGAGCTGGAAGAGCAGTTGCTGATTGCGGATGTGGGCGTAGAAACGACCCGTAAGATTATTGCGAATCTGACGGAAGGTGCCAGCCGCAAGCAGCTCAAAGATGCAGAAGCGCTGTATGGCCTGCTGAAAGATGAGATGGGCGAGATCCTGGCGAAGGTTGATGAGCCGCTGAACGTCGAGGGTAAAACGCCATTTGTTATCTTAATGGTTGGCGTAAACGGCGTGGGTAAAACGACTACCATTGGTAAGCTGGCGCGTCAGTTTGAGCAGCAGGGTAAAACGGTGATGCTGGCGGCAGGCGATACCTTCCGTGCGGCAGCGGTAGAGCAGTTGCAGGTCTGGGGTCAGCGTAACAATATCCCGGTGATTGCGCAGCATACCGGTGCGGATTCCGCCTCCGTTATCTTTGATGCCATCCAGGCCGCGAAGGCACGTAACGTAGACGTGCTGATCGCTGATACCGCAGGGCGTTTGCAGAACAAATCGCACCTGATGGAAGAACTGAAAAAAATCGTTCGCGTTATGAAGAAGCTCGACGAAGAGGCGCCGCATGAAGTTATGCTGACTATCGACGCCAGTACCGGGCAGAATGCGATAAGCCAGGCCAAACTGTTCCATGAAGCGGTGGGCTTAACCGGTATCACCCTGACCAAGCTGGACGGTACAGCGAAGGGTGGGGTCATCTTCTCGGTTGCCGATCAGTTTGGCATCCCTATCCGCTATATTGGTGTGGGCGAACGTATCGAGGATTTACGTCCGTTTAAAGCGGACGATTTTATAGAGGCACTTTTTGCCCGAGAGGATTAACAATGATTCGCTTTGAACATGTCAGCAAGGCCTATCTCGGTGGGAGACAAGCGCTGCAGGGAGTGACCTTCCATATGCAGCCTGGCGAGATGGCGTTTCTGACCGGCCACTCTGGTGCGGGTAAAAGTACCCTGCTGAAGCTGATCTGTGGAATTGAACGGCCCAGCGCCGGGAAAATCTACTTCAGCGGGCATGACA
Source organism: Citrobacter sp. W9 (assembly GCF_026719375.1). Taxonomy (NCBI): domain Bacteria; kingdom Pseudomonadati; phylum Pseudomonadota; class Gammaproteobacteria; order Enterobacterales; family Enterobacteriaceae; genus Citrobacter; species Citrobacter sp. W9. Next base: position 225,662 of record NZ_JAPPTE010000003.1, read on the forward strand.
TCAGCCGTTTGAAAAACCGTGAAGTGCCGTTTCTGCGTCGTCAGATTGGCATGATTTTTCAGGATCACCACCTGTTGATGGACAGAACCGTATTTGACAACGTGGCAATCCCGCTGATCATCGCGGGCGCCAGCGGGGACGATATTCGTCGTCGCGTGTCAGCGGCACTGGATAAGGTCGGGCTGTTGGACAAAGCGAAAAACTTCCCGATTCAGCTCTCTGGCGGTGAACAACAGCGCGTGGGTATCGCCCGCGCGGTGGTGAATAAACCTGCGGTACTGCTGGCGGATGAACCGACGGGGAACCTGGATGACGCGCTGTCGGAAGGGATCCTGCGCCTGTTCGAAGAGTTTAACCGCGTCGGGGTCACGGTATTAATGGCCACGCATGACATTGGACTGATCTCCCGTCGCTCCTACCGCCAGCTGGTCCTGAGTGATGGACACCTGCATGGAGGCCTGGCGCATGAATAGACGTGACGCTATCAATCAAATCAAACAGTTCGGTGGCCGACTGGATCGTTTTCGTAAATCAGGCGGCGCGCCGGGTGACGGTGGTCGCAATGCGCCAAAACGAGCGAAAGCCGCGCCAAAACCGAACTCACGTAAAACCAACGTTTTTAACGAGCAGGTGCGCTATGCGTTCCATGGCGCGTTGCAGGACTTGAAAAGTAAGCCGTTGGCGACGTTCCTCACGGTAATGGTGATCGCCATCTCCCTGACGCTGCCAAGCGTGTGCTACATGGTTTATAAAAACGTAAACCAGGCGGCAAGCCAGTATTATCCTTCGCCGCAAATCACCGTCTATCTGCAAAAAACGCTGGATGATGACGCGGCGGCGCGGGTGGTTGGTCAGTTGCAGGCCGAACAGGGCGTTGAGAAAGTAAATTATCTTTCCCGCGAAGATGCGCTGGGCGAATTCCGTAACTGGTCCGGTTTTGGCGGCGCGCTGGACATGCTGGAAGAGAACCCGCTTCCTGCCGTAGCGGTAGTTATCCCGAAACTGGACTTCCAGGGGACGGAGTCGCTGAACACCCTGCGCGACCGTATTGCACAAATCAACGGTATTGATGAAGTGCGAATGGATGACAGCTGGTTTGCTCGTCTGGCGGCGCTGACGGGACTCGTGGGGCGCGTATCCGCGATGATTGGCGTGCTGATGGTGGCGGCGGTCTTCCTCGTCATTGGTAACAGCGTGCGCCTGAGTATTTTTGCGCGTCGCGATACCATTAACGTGCAGAAGCTGATTGGCGCAACCGACGGATTTATCCTGCGCCCATTCCTTTACGGCGGCGCGCTGCTCGGTTTTTCCGGTGCATTTCTTTCACTGATTTTGTCAGAAATTTTGGTGATGCGTCTGTCGTCAGCGGTGACTGAAGTGGCGCAGGTATTTGGAACTAAGTTTGATATCAATGGTTTATCATTCGACGAGTGCCTGTTGTTACTGCTGGTGTGCTCAATGATCGGCTGGGTGGCAGCCTGGCTTGCCACGGTTCAACATTTACGCCACTTTACCCCCGATTAAAAAATCTCTGGTATAATCTTTCCCTGCACTGAGTAGTTCGCTCTGCAGGGAAAGAGTCCCTGTTATCTCTTCCCGGCGTATTCATTGTGATGTCACATTTTGTGCGTAATCTATACACATTACGACATGGAACTTGTGGATAAAATCACTGTCTGATAAAAGATTGAATGATATTCTCGTTGCTCATAAGCTCTGGCATGGTTGTTGCTACTGGTTTTTGTTAATTAGTTTTTGCCAACGCGCCAGATGAAAAGATTGAGAGGATTTGAATGACCAAAGAAATGCAAAATTTAGCTTTAGCCCCTGTTGGTAACCTGGAGTCTTACATCCGGGCTGCGAACGCGTGGCCGATGTTGTCGGCTGACGAGGAGCGGGCGCTGGCTGAAAAGCTGCATTACCAGGGCGATCTGGAAGCAGCTAAAACGCTGATCCTGTCTCACCTGCGCTTTGTTGTTCATATTGCTCGTAACTACGCGGGCTATGGCCTGCCGCAGGCGGATCTGATTCAGGAAGGTAATATCGGCCTGATGAAAGCCGTGCGCCGTTTCAACCCGGAAGTGGGTGTGCGCTTGGTTTCTTTCGCCGTGCACTGGATCAAAGCTGAGATCCATGAATACGTTCTGCGTAACTGGCGTATCGTGAAAGTCGCGACCACTAAAGCACAGCGTAAGCTGTTCTTTAACTTGCGTAAAACCAAGCAGCGTCTGGGTTGGTTCAACCAGGACGAAGTTGAAATGGTGGCTCGTGAGCTGGGTGTTTCCAGCAAAGACGTGCGCGAAATGGAATCCCGTATGGCGGCGCAGGACATGACGTTTGATATGTCTTCAGACGACGAGTCTGACAGCCAGCCGATGGCGCCGGTTCTGTATCTGCAGGATAAATCCTCTAACTTTGCCGATGGCATTGAAGAAGATAACTGGGAAGATCAGGCCGCGAACAAACTGACTCACGCAATGGAAGGTCTGGACGAACGTAGCCAGGATATCATCCGCGCCCGTTGGCTGGACGAAGACAACAAGTCGACGTTGCAGGAACTGGCCGATCGCTACGGCGTTTCCGCTGAACGTGTTCGTCAGCTTGAAAAGAACGCCATGAAAAAACTGCGCGCGGCGATCGAAGCGTAATCTTCGCGCATTGCCAATGAACCCTCGAATGTGAATTCGGGGGTTTTGTTTTTTGTAGGCCGGATAAGGCGTTTACGCTGCCATCCGGCAACACCTTTGCCCGATGGCGCTTTGCTTATCGGGCCTACGACCTTTCCTCCCCTCCCCAGACACGAATTTGTTATCTGGATGTAAATTTAGCTATTCCAAAATAATAAAAATCGGGTATGTTTTAGCAGAGTATGCTGCTAAAGCACGGGTGGCTATCCAATAATCGAAATAAAGTGCTGAACAACAACATCACAACACACGTAATAACCACAATAATGGGGATTGTCAGGATGAATATGAAGGGTAAAGCGTTATTGGCAGGATGTATCGCCCTGTCTTTGAGCAATATGGCGTTTGCTAAGGATATTAAAGTGGCCGTTGTCGGCGCAATGTCCGGTCCGGTAGCGCAGTATGGCGATCAGGAGTTTACTGGCGCAGAGCAGGCGATTGCGGATATCAACGCCAAGGGCGGGGTGAAAGGTGACAAACTGGTCGTGGTGAAATATGACGATGCCTGTGACCCGAAACAAGCGGTAGCGGTCGCGAACAAAGTGGTCAACGACGGGATTAAATACGTTATCGGCCATCTGTGCTCATCGTCTACCCAGCCCGCGTCAGATATCTATGAAGATGAAGGCATTCTGATGATCACCCCGGCAGCGACGGCGCCGGAGCTGACCGCGCGTGGTTATAAGCTGGTGATGCGCACCACCGGCCTGGATTCCGATCAGGGGCCAACTGCCGCCAAATACATTCTGGAAAAAGTGAAGCCGCAACGCATTGCCATCATTCACGATAAGCAGCAGTACGGCGAAGGTCTGGCGCGTGCGGTGCAGGACGGCCTGAAGAAAGGCAACGCCAACGTGGTGTTCTTTGACGGGATTACCGCCGGTGAAAAAGACTTCTCGACGCTGGTAGCACGCCTGAAGAAAGAGAATATCGATTTCGTTTACTACGGTGGTTATCACCCGGAAATGGGGCAGATCCTGCGTCAGTCTCGTGCCGCAGGTCTGAAAACCCAGTTTATGGGTCCGGAAGGGGTAGCGAACGTGTCGCTGTCTAACATTGCGGGTGAGTCTGCGGAAGGCTTACTGGTAACCAAGCCGAAGAACTACGACCAGGTGCCAGCGAACAAACCGATTGTGGATGCTATCAAGGCCAAGAAACAGGATCCGAGTGGCGCATTCGTGTGGACCACTTACGCCGCGCTGCAATCCTTGCAGGCCGGTCTGAACCAGTCTGACGATCCGGCTGAAATTGCCAAGTACCTGAAAGCAAACTCAGTAGAAACCGTAATGGGGCCGCTGTCCTGGGACGAGAAGGGCGATCTGAAAGGCTTCGAATTCGGCGTGTTTGACTGGCATGCTAATGGTACGGCGACCGACGCCAAGTAATTGAGTGCCGGGTGGCGGCTTCGCCTTACCCGGCCTACATACCTGGAAAATTGCGAGGTGGTTTTTTATTGTTTGCTCCCAGCATGTAGGCCGGATAAGCGTCAGCGCCATCCGGCTTTTTTATCTTTTTTCCCAGCCATCTGCCTGGGCTGTAAAGCCTAACGCCTGCATAAACGCGGCCATCACGCTGCGGTCTTCAACGCCTACATCTGCCATCCACCATGAACTCACACTTGGGTTTTCACGGATCACCTCTTCGATCAAATACTGCCCGACGCCGCGACGACGGGTGATTTCACGTACGCGCAACGAATCCAGAGCACCTTGTGTGCCGCTCAGGGTGACACGTACTGCGCCTAACAGACGCTCGTTAAAACGCGCGGCGTAGATCCGGTGCGTTTCATCTACGCTTAATGATGAGGCGGAATATTCCGGCCAGATTTTGCCCAGATCAATCAGATCCTGGGCGCTAAAGTTGTTTAAACGAACGATGGTCAGCTTCATTAGCAGCATGTCCAAATCACAAAAGATGAGATCAGTGTACCGAAATAATTCGCCCGGATGCTTTCTCTTTTTTATGCGATTAACCAGGTTAATAGTTTTGCGACAACGGTAATGACAGTTTGAAACATTAGAGATTGAAAAACAGGCAGGATAATACCCTGGAATGCAGCATTTTATTCCGCTCTTTGTACCGTTATTTTATGCTGACAAACGTGCTTTTTTTTGTTTATCTATAGTGAAAAGCAGAATATTATCTTTTCTTAATCGACTGAAATATAGAGATTTTAGTCTGATTTTGCTTAAAAAACTGCGCTAACCCATTAATGAGACTGGTAAAAATAGTGCAGTTCAAAAAAAGCACAGTCTGCTTTTTAACCACATAAATACAAAATATTAATTACGTCACGAATGGGGATTCAGTTAATGAAACGGAATGCGAAAACAATCATCGCAGGGGTGATAGCACTGGCAATGTCGCATGCTGTCATGGCAGAAGATATCAAGGTGGCTGTTGTCGGGGCGATGTCGGGTCCGGTCGCGCAGTGGGGTGATATGGAATTTAATGGCGCACGTCAGGCCATTAAAGATATCAATGCCAAAGGCGGGATCAAAGGCGACAAGCTGGTGGCCGTGGAATATGACGATGCTTGCGATCCAAAACAGGCCGTTGCCGTAGCAAACAAAATCGTCAACGACGGTATTCAGTATGTTATTGGCCACCTGTGCTCATCTTCGACTCAGCCAGCGTCAGACATCTATGAAGACGAAGGGATCCTGATGATTTCCCCGGGCGCCACTAACCCGGAACTGACACAGCGCGGTTACGCACACATTATGCGTACTGCGGGTCTGGACTCCTCTCAGGGACCAACCGCCGCGAAATACATTCTGGAGAAGGTGAAGCCGCAGCGCATCGCCATCATCCATGATAAACAGCAATACGGCGAAGGCCTGGCGCGTTCGGTACAGGACAGCCTGAAAGCGGGCAAAGCCAACATCGTCTTCTTTGATGGCATCACCGCCGGGGAAAAAGATTTCTCTGCGCTGATTGCCCGTCTGAAGAAAGAAAATATCGACTTCGTCTATTACGGCGGCTACTACCCGGAAATGGGGCAAATGCTGCGCCAGGCGCGATCCGTTGGCCTGAAAACGCAGTTTATGGGGCCAGAGGGTGTGGGTAATGCCTCTCTGTCTAACATCGCCGGTGATGCCGCAGAAGGCATGCTGGTGACGATGCCAAAACGCTATGACCAGGATCCGGCGAATAAAGCGATTGTCGATGCGCTCAAAGCTGACAAGAAAGATCCAAGTGGACCATACGTGTGGATCACTTATGCAGCCGTCCAGTCACTGGCGAGCGCAATGGATCGCAGCGGAAGCAAAGAGCCGCTGGATCTGGTGAAAGATCTGAAAGCACACGGGGCTGATACCGTGATTGGGCCGCTGAAATGGGACGAAAAAGGCGATTTGAAGGGATTTGAGTTTGGTGTCTTTCAGTGGCACGCAGATGGTTCATCAACCGTCGCGAAGTAATACCTGAAGACGAGTTATCCCACCGCCCGTGCAAAACGGGCGGGTTAAGAAAGGTTACCTTATGTCCGAGCAGTTCCTCTATTTCTTGCAGCAGATGTTTAACGGCGTCACGCTGGGAAGCACCTACGCGCTGATCGCCATCGGTTATACGATGGTGTACGGCATTATTGGCATGATCAACTTCGCCCATGGCGAGGTGTATATGATCGGCAGCTATGTCTCCTTTATGATCATCGCTGCGCTAATGATGATGGGGATTGATTCCAGTTGGCTACTGGTCGCGGCGGGTTTCGTCGGCGCGATTGTGATTGCCAGCGCCTACGGCTGGAGTATTGAACGGGTGGCGTATCGGCCCGTGCGCAGCTCCAAGCGCTTGATCGCGCTGATTTCCGCTATCGGGATGTCCATCTTCCTGCAAAACTACGTCAGCCTGACGGAAGGTTCACGCGACGTGGCGCTGCCCAGCCTGTTTAACGGCCAGTGGACTGTCGGCAGTAGTGATAACTTCTCTGCATCTATCACCACTATGCAGTTGGTTATCTGGATTGTAACCTTCCTCGCGATGCTGGCACTGACGCTGTTTATCCGCTATTCGCGTATGGGACGTGCCTGCCGCGCCTGTGCGGAAGATCTGAAAATGGCCAGCCTGCTCGGCATTAACACCGACCGTGTGATTGCGCTGACCTTTGTGATCGGTGCGGCAATGGCGGCGGTTGCGGGCGTGCTGCTCGGTCAGTTCTATGGCGTAATTAACCCTTACATCGGCTTTATGGCCGGGATGAAAGCCTTTACCGCGGCGGTACTGGGCGGCATTGGCAGCATTCCTGGCGCGATGATTGGCGGCCTGATTTTGGGCGTTGCCGAAGCGCTTTCCTCTGCTTATCTGAGTACGGAATACAAAGACGTGGTGTCGTTCGCGTTGCTGATTCTGGTACTGCTGGTGATGCCGACCGGTATTCTGGGTCGTCCGGAGGTAGAGAAAGTATGAAACCGATGCATTTTGCAATGGCGCTGCTCTCTGCCGCCATGTTCTTCATCCTGGCGGGCGTCTTCATGGGCGTCCAGTTAGAGCTGGACGGCACCAAACTGGTGGTGGACACCGCTGCGGATATCCGCTGGCAGTGGGTGTTTATCGGCACTGGCGTCGTGTTTCTTTTCCAACTGTTGCGTCCGGCGTTCCAGAAAGGTCTGAAGAGCGTCTCCGGGCCGAAGTTTATTCTGCCAGCGATTGACGGCTCCACCGTTAAACAGAAACTGTTTCTGGTGGCGCTGCTGGTGATTGCCGTGGCATGGCCGTTTATGGTCTCGCGCGGCACGGTCGATATCGCCACGCTGACGATGATTTATATCATCCTCGGCCTCGGCTTAAACGTGGTGGTGGGGCTTTCCGGCCTGCTGGTGCTGGGCTACGGCGGCTTCTATGCCATCGGCGCTTATACCTTTGCGCTGCTGAACCACTATTACGGCCTCGGTTTCTGGACCTGTCTGCCGCTGGCGGGGCTGGTTTCTGCCGCTGCGGGGTTCCTGCTCGGCTTCCCGGTCCTGCGTCTGCGCGGTGATTATCTGGCGATTGTGACCTTAGGCTTCGGCGAAATCGTCCGTATCCTGCTGCTCAACAACACCGAAATCACCGGCGGCCCGAACGGTATTAGCCAGATCCCGAAACCTACTTTTTTCGGTCTTGAGTTCAGCCGCAGCGCGCGTGAAGGCGGCTGGGATACCTTCAGCAACTTCTTTAACGTGAAGTATGACCCGTCCGATCGCGTGATTTTCCTCTATCTGGTGGCGCTGCTGCTGGTGGTGTTCTCGCTGTTTGTCATCAACCGTCTGCTGCGCATGCCGCTGGGACGTGCGTGGGAAGCGCTGCGTGAAGATGAAATCGCCTGCCGTTCGCTGGGCTTAAATCCTACACGCATCAAGCTGACCGCCTTTACAATCAGCGCCGCGTTCGCGGGTTTTGCCGGCACGCTGTTTGCCGCGCGGCAGGGTTTTGTCAGCCCGGAATCGTTCACCTTTGCCGAGTCGGCCTTTGTATTGGCGATTGTGGTACTGGGTGGAATGGGCTCGCAGTTTGCGGTCATTCTCGCAGCTATCCTGCTGGTGGTGTCACGCGAACTGATGCGTGATTTCAATGAATACAGCATGTTAATGTTGGGTGGTTTGATGGTACTGATGATGATCTGGCGTCCGCAGGGCTTGTTACCGATGACCCGTCCGCAGTTGAAGCTGAAAAACGGGGACGCAAAAGGAGAGCAGGCATGAGTCAGCCATTATTATCCGTTAACGGCCTGATGATGCGCTTCGGCGGTCTGCTGGCGGTGAACAACGTTGAGCTGGAACTGAGACCGCAGGAAATCGTCTCGTTAATCGGGCCGAACGGCGCGGGAAAAACCACGGTCTTTAACTGCCTGACCGGTTTTTATAAACCGACAGGTGGGACGATTAAGCTGCGCGACCAGCATCTGGAAGGGCTGCCGGGTCAGCAAATTGCGCGTATGGGCGTGGTGCGTACTTTCCAGCACGTACGCCTGTTTCGCGAAATGACGGTGATTGAAAACCTGCTGGTGGCGCAACATCAGCAATTGAAAACCGGTGTCTTTTCCGGTCTGTTAAAAACACCGTCGTTCCGTCGCGCGCAGAGTGAAGCCCTGGATCGCGCCGCTACCTGGCTTGCGCGTATTGGTTTGCTGGAGCATGCCAACCGCCAGGCCAGTAACCTCGCCTACGGTGACCAGCGTCGTCTGGAGATCGCCCGCTGCATGGTGACGCAACCGGAGATCCTGATGCTTGACGAGCCTGCCGCTGGCCTCAACCCGAAAGAGACCAAAGAGCTGGACGAGCTGATTGCCGAGCTGCGCAACCATCACAACACCACCATTCTGTTGATTGAGCACGATATGAAACTGGTGATGGGCATTTCCGACCGTATTTACGTGGTGAACCAGGGCACGCCGCTGGCGAACGGGACGCCGGAACAGATTCGTAATAACCCGGACGTGATCCGCGCCTATTTAGGTGAAGCATAATGGGGGCGAGGCATAATATGGATAAGGCGATGTTATCGTTCGATAAAGTCAGCGCCCACTACGGCAAAATTCAGGCGCTGCACGAGGTGAGCCTGTATATCAATCAGGGTGAAATCGTAACGCTTATCGGTGCCAACGGCGCGGGGAAAACCACCCTGCTCGGTACATTATGCGGCGACCCACGCGCGACCAGCGGACGCATTGTCTTTGATGGTAAAGACATTACCGACTGGCAAACGGCTAAAATCATGCGTGAAGCGGTGGCGATCGTCCCGGAAGGGCGTCGTGTGTTTTCGCGCATGACGGTGGAAGAGAACCTGGCGATGGGCGGTTTCTTTGCCGAGAAGGACCAGTTTCAGGAACGTATCAAATGGGTGTATGACCTGTTTCCGCGCCTGCATGAGCGTCGCATTCAGCGTGCGGGTACCATGTCCGGCGGTGAACAGCAGATGCTGGCGATAGGTCGTGCGCTGATGAGCCAGCCCCGGCTATTGTTGCTTGATGAGCCGTCGCTGGGTCTGGCGCCGATTATCATCCAGCAGATCTTTAATACCATCGAGCAGTTGCGCGAGCAGGGGATGACCATCTTCCTCGTCGAGCAGAACGCCAACCAGGCGCTGAAACTCGCCGACCGCGGCTACGTGCTGGAAAACGGTCATGTGGTACTGGAAGACACCGGCGATGCGCTACTGGCGAATGAAGCGGTGCGTAGCGCTTATCTGGGCGGTTAAGATTTCTCTTAAGAGTTAAGGGGCCTGATGGCCCCTTTTTATCGCGTTATGTTATTATTGAGAATGGTTATCAATAATAACATGAACATGGAGAAAGGATGATACGTTCAGGTACCTGCATGATGATTGGAACTCTGTTATTGGCGTTTGCATCTGGTGTTCAGGCACTGGAACCGCAAACGTTCGACCCGCGCGATCCGTCTATCTGGGAAGAGAAACCGGCCAACCCGTTGGCACAATCCAGCTCGCCCTGCGAAGTCTTCACCAGCTCGGTATGCCCTGGCTGGGAAGATGAAAAATCAGATATCCAACGTGAACGTGAGCGGCGGGAACAGCAGCGTTTACAGAATGAATTTGAGCGACGCTGGCGTCGGGATTAACGTTACCGGAGTCAATGGGCAGCGTGTCAGGTAACGTCGCTAGCTAAATCTGCAGGTATTGCGAGCCTTGTCCCAGCAAGTATAGGTTATTTGCTGCATAATCAAAGGCTTGATGTATATCTTGAGTCAATGGTAATTGAATGAATGATTTACCGCGTCAAACTGACGTGCTGCCCATGCCCGCAATAGACGGTGTCACGGTCTCTTTTAATGGACTGCACTATCTGCGCCCCGAGCTACTTCTGGATTTCGTGAGTATCAGTAGCGCGCCGTTGCTTGCCGTTACGCCTGTTGCATTGCTGTACTCTTCTGTTGGTGTGCTGCAGCAGGTCGACTTACGCAAGCTGCCGGTTGAAGTCGTTGGCCGTGTGGTTTATCCCATCACTTCGCTGAAGCTTCCTGCGTTACGAGGAAAGCTCATCATTAACGCCCAGTCGCGACGGCTCAAGTTTCTGGAAAGTCTGGTGGCGATATCGCCGGAAGATAATATCCACGGTATGCAGGTCCTGGGACTGGCGCTGGAGTTTACGTTCGCACAGCCTGAGTGATCTCATCTGTACGGCAAATCTTTTTATGGGCCGGGTAAGGCACCTCCCCGGCTTTGTTGTGCTCCACCCCGCATTTTCCTGTCACTCCGCTTTCACCGCCTTGCCATCTGTTTGTCGCCTTACTATCTTTTTTTTGTAATAAAAAAGTTATTTTTCTGTCATTCGAGCATGTCATGTTACCCCCGCGAGCATAAAACGCGTGATATCGCGCATCCGGCACAACAAGAGAGATAACCGATGATATCGTTACGACATACAGCTTTAGGACTGGCACTTAGCCTGGCATTTGCAGGTCAGGCGCTGGCAGTCACCACCATCCCGTTCTGGCACTCAATGGAAGGCGAACTGGGTAAAGAAGTTGATTCACTGGCGCAACGTTTTAATGCCGCCAATCCCGACTACAAAATTGTTCCACAGTATAAAGGCAACTATGAGCAAAGCCTGAGCGCAGGTATTGCTGCCTTCCGTACCGGAAACGCGCCTGCGCTGCTGCAGGTTTATGAAGTGGGGACGGCAACGATGATGGCCTCGAAAGCCATTAAACCGGTCTATGAAGTATTCAAAGAGGCCGGTATTAACTTTGATGAATCTCAGTTCGTGCCGACGGTTTCCGGTTATTACACTGACTCGAAAAGCGGACATTTACTCTCCCAGCCGTTTAACAGCTCCACGCCGGTGCTGTATTACAACAAAGATGCCTTCAAAAAAGCCGGTTTAGATCCTGAGCAGCCGCCAAAAACCTGGCAGGATCTGGCGGAATACACCGCGAAGCTGAAAGCCGCAGGTATGAAGTGTGGCTATGCCAGCGGTTGGCAGGGCTGGATCCAGATTGAAAACTTCAGCGCCTGGAACGGTCTGCCGGTCGCCACCAAAAACAACGGTTTTGACGGTACTGATGCGGTGCTGGAGTTCAATAAACCGGAGCAGGTGAAACACATTGCACTACTGGAAGAGCTGAATAAAAAGGGCGACTTCAGCTACTTTGGACGTAAAGATGAATCCACCGAGAAGTTCTACAACGGGGATTGCGCCATTACTACCGCTTCTTCAGGTTCTCTGGCCGACATCCGCCACTACGCCAAATTCAACTATGGCGTCGGCATGATGCCGTACGATGCCGATGTGAAGGGCGCACCGCAGAACGCGATTATCGGTGGAGCCAGTCTGTGGGTGATGCAGGGTAAAGACAAAGCCACCTACGAAGGTGTGGCGCAATTCCTTAATTTCCTCGCAAAACCAGAGATTGCTGCCGAATGGCATCAGAAGACCGGCTATCTGCCGATCACCACCGCCGCGTACGATCTGACTCGCGAGCAGGGCTTCTATGATAAGAACCCCGGGGCCGATATCGCCACCCGTCAGATGCTGAACAAACCGCCGTTGCCGTTCACTAAAGGGTTGCGTCTGGGCAACATGCCGCAGATCCGTACCATCGTGGATGAAGAGCTGGAAAGCGTGTGGACCGGAAAGAAAACCCCACAGCAGGCGTTGGATGCCGCGGTTGAGCGTGGCAATCAGTTACTGCGCCGCTTTGAGCAATCGACCAAATCGTAATGTGAAATGCCGGGTGGCGGCTGCGCCTTACCCGGCCTACAAATGCGCGTAGGTCGGATAAGCGTAGCGCCATCTGGCGCTGTTCAGGAATCAAACCTCAATGTCCTCATCCCGTCCGGTGTTTCGCTCGCGCTGGCTTCCCTATTTACTGGTGGCCCCGCAGTTGGTTATCACCGTTATTTTCTTTATCTGGCCCGCCGGTGAAGCGCTGTGGTACTCGCTACAAAGCGTTGATCCTTTTGGCCTTTCCAGCCAGTTTGTCGGACTGGAAAACTTTGTCGCGCTGTTCCATGACCCGTACTACCTTGATTCGTTCTGGACGACGATAAAGTTCAGTACGCTGGTTACGGTAAGCGGCCTGCTGGTGTCGCTGTTTTTTGCTGCGCTGGTGAATTATGTCGTGCGCGGTAGCCGTTTTTACCAGACGTTGATGCTGTTGCCCTACGCCGTTGCGCCCGCCGTTGCCGCCGTACTGTGGATCTTCCTGTTTAACCCGGGTCGCGGGCTGATCACCCATTTGCTCGCTGAGTTTGGCTATGACTGGAATCACGCGCAAAACAGCGGTCAGGCAATGTTTCTGGTGGTGTTCGCGTCGGTCTGGAAGCAGATTAGTTACAACTTCCTGTTCTTCTTTGCCGCACTGCAATCTATTCCCCGGTCGCTGATCGAAGCCGCCGCGATTGATGGCGCAGGACCGGTTCGCCGCTTCTTTAAATTAGCGCTGCCGCTGATTGCGCCGGTCAGTTTCTTTTTGCTGGTGGTGAATCTGGTGTATGCCTTCTTTGACACCTTCCCAGTGATCGACGCCGCCACGGCAGGTGGGCCGGTACAGGCGACCACGACGTTGATTTATAAGATCTATCGTGAAGGCTTTGTCGGCCTGGATCTCTCTGCGTCAGCCGCGCAGTCGGTGGTGCTGATGTTCCTGGTCATTATTTTGACGGTGGTGCAGTTCCGCTATGTGGAAAGTAAGGTGCGTTACCAATGATTGAGAACCGTCGTGGGCTGACAATATTCAGCCATACCATGCTGATGCTGGGAATCATGGTGATCCTGTTCCCGTTGTACGTCGCGTTTGTCGCGGCGACGCTGGACAACAAAGCGGTATTTGAAACGCCGATGACGCTGATTCCCGGCACGCAGTTGCTGGAAAACATGAAATACATCTGGGTCAACGGCGTGGGCGTCAACAGCGCACCGTTCTGGCTGATGATGCTCAACAGTTTCATCATGGCGTTCAGTATTACGGTGGGGAAAATCACCGTATCTATGCTCTCCGCATTCGCCATCGTCTGGTTTCGCTTTCCGCTGCGCAATCTGTTCTTCTGGATGATTTTTATCACCCTGATGCTGCCGGTTGAGGTGCGTATTTTCCCGACGGTAGAAGTGATCGCCAACCTGAAAATGCTCGACAGCTACGCGGGCCTGACGCTGCCGCTGATGGCGTCGGCTACCGCGACCTTCCTGTTCCGTCAGTTCTTTATGACCCTGCCGGATGAGCTGGTTGAAGCGGCGCGTATTGACGGCGCGTCACCGATGCGCTTTTTCCGCGATATCGTGCTACCGCTGTCAAAAACCAATCTGGCGGCGCTGTTCGTGATCACCTTTATTTACGGCTGGAACCAGTATTTGTGGCCGTTGTTAATTATTACCGATGTCAACCTGGGCACTGCGGTAGCGGGCATCAAAGGCATGATCGCCACCGGCGAAGGTACCACCCAATGGAATCAGGTGATGGCAGCCATGCTGCTGACGCTCATCCCTCCGGTAATCATCGTGTTAGCCATGCAGCGTGCCTTTGTGCGTGGTTTAGTGGACAGTGAGAAATAAAATGGCAGGACTCAAACTACAGGCAGTAACCAAAAGCTGGGACGGCAAAACCCAGGTGATTAAACCGCTGACGCTGGACGTTGCGGACGGGGAGTTTATCGTGATGGTCGGGCCATCCGGCTGCGGCAAGTCTACGCTGCTGCGGATGGTGGCCGGGCTGGAGCGGGTCAGCGGCGGCGATATCTGGATCGATAATAAGCGCGTCACCGAGATGGAGCCGAAAGATCGCGGCATTGCGATGGTGTTCCAGAACTATGCCCTCTACCCGCATATGAGCGTAGAAGAAAACATGGCCTGGGGGCTGAAGATCCGTGGAATGGGTAAGGAGCATATTGCCGAGCGGGTGAAAGAGGCGGCACGTATTCTCGAACTGGGTGAACTGCTCAAACGTCGCCCACGCGAACTTTCCGGCGGCCAGCGTCAGCGCGTGGCGATGGGACGGGCGATTGTTCGCGATCCGGCGGTATTCCTGTTCGATGAGCCGCTTTCTAACCTCGATGCCAAGCTGCGCGTCCAGATGCGTCTGGAGTTACAACATCTGCATCGCCGACTGAAAACCACCTCGCTGTATGTGACGCACGATCAGGTTGAAGCGATGACCCTTGCCCAGCGGGTGATGGTGATGAACAAAGGCATTGCCGAGCAGATCGGTACGCCGGTTGAAGTGTACGAGAAACCTGCCAGCCGCTTTGTGGCGAGCTTTATCGGCAGCCCGGCGATGAACCTGCTGGATGGGCGTATTAGCGCTTCGGGTACGCATTTTGAACTGGATGACGGCATGGCTTTGCCCATCGGCAGGAGCGTCCGGGAGTGTATTGGGCGTAACATGACGCTGGGTATCCGCCCGGAGCATATTGCGTTAAGCTCGCAGGCCGATGGCGGTGTGCCGTTGGTTGTCGACACGCTGGAAATGCTGGGTGCGGATAACCTGGCACACGGGCGCTGGGGCGAGCAAAAGCTGGTGGTGCGACTGGCGCATCAGCATCGCCCGACGGCAGGCAGTACGCTGTGGCTGCATCTGCCAGAAAATCATTTGCATCTTTTTGATGGCGAAACAGGACAACGCGTATGAGTAACTGGCCTTATCCCCACATTGTCGCCCATCGCGGCGGCGGTAAGCTGGCTCCGGAAAACACCCTGGCGGCGATCGACGTGGGGGCGCGATACGGGCATACCATGATTGAGTTTGACGCTAAGTTGTCGAAAGACGGCGAGATCTTTTTGCTGCACGACGACAATCTCGAACGGACCAGTAACGGCTGGGGCGTGGCGGGTGAACTGAACTGGCAGGATCTATTACGCGTGGACGCAGGCGGTTGGTTTAGCGGCGAGTTTAAAGGCGAACCGCTGCCGCTGCTCTCGCAAGTGGCCGCGCGCTGCCGTCAGCACGGCATGATGGCGAATATTGAAATTAAACCCACTACCGGCACCGGAACGCTAACCGGCAAAGTCGTGGCGCTGGCCGCGCGTGAACTGTGGGCGGGAATGACGCCGCCGCTGTTGTCGTCTTTTGAAATTGACGCGCTTGAAGCGGCGCAGCAGGCGGTTCCAGAACTGCCGCGCGGTTTACTGCTTGATGAATGGCGTGACGACTGGCGCGAACTCACTACCCGGCTCGGCTGCGTCTCGATTCATCTTAATCATAAGCTGCTGGATGAAGCGCGCGTGGATGCGTTGCGCGACGCGGGGCTACGTATTTTGGTTTATACCGTCAACCGACCCCAGCGCGCGGCAGAGCTGCTGCGCTGGGGAGTGGACTGCATCTGTACCGATGCTATTGATACGATAGGACCGGATTTTCAACCCTATTAAGGCCCAATCGTTTTTAACGGAACGTTAGGCTGCGGCGTGCTGGAGGGCTTCAGCATGTCGCCGTTCTTTTTCTCCGACAGCATATGTTGCTGTTTATTCAGCGAACTGTCCGGGTTGCGGGTTCCGTTCAACATGCCACCGTTGCTGTTGGGCAGCATCTGCTGTTGACCCGAATTCAACTCTCCAGGCTGGGACTGAAGGACTCGCTGGGAATTGGTGTTGATTTGGTTTTCCATGTGCTGTTGCTGCATGCGGGTTTGCGTTTGCAACTGCTGGTTGAGCATCCCTTTTTGCTGAATTTGCTGCGTTTGCATTTGGGTTTGCATACGCTGCTGGCTCGGGATCTGGTAACCCGGTTGATTCGGGTTATTCATGGTGTTGATGGGCTGTGCAAAGCCTGCAAACGGCAATAGCATGGCTAAAAGTAA
The DNA here is from genome assembly GCF_026719375.1 of Citrobacter sp. W9. Classification (NCBI taxonomy): domain Bacteria; kingdom Pseudomonadati; phylum Pseudomonadota; class Gammaproteobacteria; order Enterobacterales; family Enterobacteriaceae; genus Citrobacter; species Citrobacter sp. W9. The sequence continues at coordinate 242,080 of NZ_JAPPTE010000003.1, forward strand.
GAGTCGTTTCATCGCTTTTCTCCTCTCGGGGATCGCTTAAGTTTACTCCTTTCTCGCCGTTACGATGATTATTTCAGAGTTATGCACCAGGCTTAGTGGGGGCCGACCCCATACATCTGGAGAATAACGATGATAAAACCGACGTTTTTACGCCGGGTAGCCATTGCTGCTCTGCTCTCAGGAAGTTGTTTTAGCGTTGCTGCCGCGCCGGCAGCGCCACCGCCGGTATCCTACGGTGTCGAGGAAGATGTGTTCCATCCCGTGCGTGCGCAGCAGGGAATGGTGGCCTCGGTGGATGCGTTAGCCACCCAGGTCGGGGTGGATATCCTCAAACAGGGGGGCAATGCCGTTGATGCCGCCGTCGCCGTTGGTTACGCGCTGGCGGTGACGCATCCTCAGGCGGGGAACCTGGGCGGCGGTGGTTTTATGCTGCTGCGCACCAAAGACGGTAACACTACGGCGATTGATTTTCGTGAAATGGCGCCTGCTGCCGCGACCCGTGATATGTTCCTCGACGATCAGGGTAACGCCGATGCGAAAAAGTCGCTGACGTCGCATCTGGCATCCGGTACGCCGGGTACCGTGGCGGGTTTCTCGCTGGCGCTGGAGAAATACGGCACGATGCCGCTGAATAAAGTAGTGCGTCCGGCGATGAAGCTGGCGGAAGAGGGTTTTGTGGTTAACGATGCGCTGGCCGACGACTTAAAAACTTACGGCAGCGAAGTGATCCCTAATCATGAGAACAGCAAAGCCATTTTCTGGAAAGACGGCGAGCCGCTGAAGAAGGGCGATAAGCTGGTCCAGAAGAATCTGGCGAAAAGCCTGGAAATGATTGCCGAAAATGGCCCGGATGCGTTTTATAAAGGGGCGATTGCCGACCAGATTGCCGGCGAAATGCAGAAGAACGGCGGTCTGATGACCAAAGAGGATTTAGCCAGCTATAAAGCCGTTGAGCGTACGCCCATCAGTGGTGACTATCGCGGGTATCAGGTCTTCTCCATGCCGCCGCCATCCTCGGGCGGTATTCACATCGTGCAAATTCTCAATATTCTTGAAAACTTCGACATGAAGAAGTACGGCTTTGGCAGTGCCGATGCCATGCAAATCATGGCGGAAGCGGAAAAATACGTCTATGCCGACCGTTCAGAGTATCTGGGTGACCCGGACTTTGTGAAAGTGCCGTGGCAGGCGCTGACCAACAAAGCCTATGCGAAAACGCTGGCCGATCAAATTGATATCAACAAGGCCAAACCTTCCAGCCAGATAAAACCGGGCAAGCTCGCCCCGTATGAAAGCAACCAGACCACCCACTTCTCGGTGGTGGATAAAGACGGCAATGCCGTGGCGGTGACCTATACCTTGAATACAACCTTCGGCACCGGGATTGTGGCGGGTAATACCGGTATTCTGCTCAATAATGAAATGGACGATTTCTCTGCCAAGCCGGGCGTGCCGAACGTATACGGACTGGTGGGCGGCGATGCCAACGCGGTCGGGCCGAAGAAGCGTCCGCTGTCGTCGATGTCGCCGACTATCGTGGTAAAAGACGGGAAAACCTGGCTGGTGACCGGCAGCCCTGGCGGGAGTCGAATCATCACTACCGTGCTGCAAATGGTAGTGAACAGCATTGATTTCGGAATGAACGTCGCCGAAGCGACCAACGCGCCGCGCTTCCATCATCAGTGGTTGCCGGATGAGCTTCGCGTCGAGAAGGGCTTCAGCCCGGACACGCTCAAGTTGCTGGAGCAAAAAGGACAGAAAGTGGCGCTGAAAGAGGCGATGGGCAGCACGCAAAGTATTATGGTTGGGCCGGATGGCGCCCTGTATGGCGCGTCCGACCCGCGTTCCGTGGATGACTTAACGGCGGGATACTAATTTTTACTACCAGGCCCGGTGTCAGGCACCGGGCTATTTGCAGATTATGCCGTGAGTAATCGGGCTGGATTATCAATACAGAGTTTGCGAAGAGTATCTTTGTCTACTCCACGGGCAGCCAGATAGGCGAGGAAGACATTCGGTACAAACCCCCAGCCATTTCCACCATTTTTCGCCCACATCTGTTTGAGAAAAACGTCATGGCTTAAAACGATTTGGTCGGCATAACCTAACTCAATCAGATGTGCTACCGCATCAGCTGTCTCCTGAACGCCCGGCGCGACACCTTCTTTTGGGAAGGTAATGTCCAGACCAATCATGTCAAATTCAAGCCATACGCCGCGGTCGAGCATTTTACGTTGATAGACGACATCTTTTCCTGAAGGGTCCGAATGCGCCAGCGAGACTTTTGCCGGAGAGACGTTCATTTCTTCCAGCACAATATCCAGCACCTCATCCCCCAGTCTCAGCCACCCCGGCATATGGATATTCATCGCCGTGTGGGGGTTGTTACATTGTGCCAGAGACGCTGCTCGCAGGCTGTTACGCTCCGCTTGGGTAAAAGCAGGTGATACGCCGATTTCACCGATCATGCCAGCACGAATATCCGTCTCGCCAATACCCTGATTCAGTTCTTTATCAATGAGTGAGGCTAACAGCTCGACAGGTTTATGGATCCGGGTGCTTTCAAATTTCTCCAGATAAGGCCCCGATGACGCAACGATATTCAAACCCGTTTTTAAGGCAACTTCTCGTAGCGCTGAGGCGTCCCGCCCAATGGATTCTGATCCCGTGGCGTCGACAATCGTCCTGCCGCCCAGGGACATAAAGTTATTGATTTCAAAGATAACATCATCAATCTCTTTTCGGTCCATGTTATCGGCGCAGCAGTAGGGGTCGTGTTTCAGCCCCCACTGCAGGTCAGCACTGACTTTCTTTCCCACCAGTTGCTGTGAAAAAGCATAATGTGGCTCGTCAACGACCGATGACAGATCGTTAAACAGATGTTCATGCGGTAGCGTCAGACCCATATCAGTATTCGCCACCGGGCCAGTTACGGTTTGCAGGAAACCTTTCATCCTGACACCTCCATTTTTTGCGCCATTTTGGATGCTCTGTATTCAGGTATGGTGGTAACAATCGCACCGACTAACGCGAACAGCGTACCGATGATGGTGACCAGATAGACCGTATTGCCTAATGAAGGGATCAATTCATCAATTAGCACAGAGCCAAGCAGTTGGCCCGCTGTTGACGCTACGCCCAGCATCAATAGCCCTAAGCCTCTCACCAGAATCGCCATTAGCCCGATGGACAGCAGACCGAGAGGACCACCGAGATACATCCACCATGTATCGGGTAACTGGACGGTGACATGGCCTAATGCGATACGGATCGCCAGCGCCGCGCCCAGGACACAAAAGCCGACAATGAAGTTCCATGTAATGGACACCAGCATGGAGCCTGTTGCCTCGGCGACTTTAGCATTCCCCGCAGGCTGCCACCCAGCGAGTAACCCTGCCAAAAAGGGAAGGATAGCGAGCAGGATAAACGAGGTTGAGTGCCACTGTGGCGACACGACAAAAACTGTGGCGATAACTGCGAACAATGCGCCAGTAATGCGCCATGGCGTAAAATATTTCTTCTCATCCACACCGACGCCAAAACGGTCGCACAGCAGGCCGGAAAGGAGCAGGGCGGAAATTAATGCCGTTTGAAAGGTGGCAACGCCCAGCGCGCTGGCGGATGCGCCTTCAGAAAATACGACCATCGCCCCGCATAATCCTGCAAACCAATTCCATAGCGGGATTTTTCTCTTTTTAATCAGAGTGGGTATTGAGGCGAATTGCTGGCGTGTTTCTTTGCGCGCAATAATAATAAAAAACATGACGACCAGACCGCTGGCAAACGAGATTACTGCGCAAGCATTACCGTCTTGTAACCAGTGTCCTAACTGTCCATTAACGGCAGACTGCATCGGGGAAAGCATACCGGCTAAGATGGTGGCAAGCATCAGTAAGGGGGTTGAGTACTTATTCTTGTTCATACATCAATCCTTATATTTTATAAAAGGAGTAACTTTCGTTACTCCATTGTTTTTTATTTTCTGGCGATGAATTGAAGCGTGTTGACCCACAGGTCGGTATAAAATGGCCATGACATAAACTGCTGGGTTCCCCAGTGTGGGGAGCAGTCACTCATAAAGCAGGCGGTTTTACCCTGTTGGTATTCACCGAACACTAACAATGGGTCATTATTTATTGTTAAGACGACATCGGCATCGTCTCTGGCGACGACCTGGTTATATCCCAGAAATACCGGATAATCTGAGAATCCGTTAACAACAGAATGTTCAGGTGAGGCAGCCTCAGCATAGATACCCTCTGGCTTTTCTACCCGGTCATCGCCATCAAGCATAATAACTGGCAGAACCTCAGCAAGAACGGTGTTCTTATAATTGGCTTTTGCCTCAATACCCATAAATGACAGATAGCCGCCAATCATGAGTAGTCCACCGCCATTTTTGACGTACTCTTTAATTGATTCCAGGGCATTTGGCTTTATTTTTAGCTGATAAAATGTCTCATTTTGCAACAGGAAGGTATTGCTACCAATGTCGCTGATAACAATAACATCGTAACGGTTTAACTCATTAATGTTCTCTGGAAATGCAATTTGTACCGTGTGGGCAGGCATGTAATCAATTTCAACGCCGCCTTTCCTCAAGCATTCCAGTAACCATGTGGCGCCTTCTTCATATTTACTGGAAGTGAAGCTGTCATAACCTTTTGAATGAATCATGTGAATATGCCAGGATTCTCCAATAAAGAGCACATTTAGTTTTTTCTGCGTATTGTTCATAGTCTGCCCCTTGATTTAGTGAGTAGAGATAGTTTGTTTGTAATGTGAACCCTGAATGCGATGAAGAACGGATTCGTTTTCCGGCATATCAGACGCATTCGGCGTTTCAACCGCAAGCGAGGCAAATGCGCTGGCGTAACACAATGCGGATGCCAGTGATTTCCCTTTAGCAAGGCCAGAGGCGAGAGCACCATTGAAAGCATCGCCAGCGGTGTTTTTTACTACTGCCGGAAATGCCGGGGAATAGATGAATTGTGTTCCGTCATAAGCGAGAGAACCTTTGCTACCTAACGTAATAATGGTATTTTTGACGCCTTTCTGATGAATAATTTTGGCTGCGCATTTGGCTGATTCGATATCATTAACCGCCATATTGGCCAGCAGGCCCGCTTCCGTTTCATTCGGCGTAATATAGTCAATGTTATCAATGATGGTGTTAACCATGTCATTGTATGGCGCTGGATTGATAATGACTGGTATGTCATTTTTTTGTGCGAGACGAATTGTTTGCTGCAGTGCTTCGTAATTCGTCTCCAGTTGTACAAGAACAATATCTGAATGAACAATGGCTTCTTTCTGAATGGTGATTTCATCAGGGGAAATTGTCATGTTGGCGCCAGGGTAGATAGCGATGACATTATCTCCGGTATCTCCATTCACCATGATGGTTGCTGTACCTGTTTGTGTTTCTTTGGTCTGGTAGATAACACTTTTATGGATTTTTGATGAGTTTATAAAATTAATGGCGTAATCACTAAAATGGTCTGAACCTACTTTAGTAATAAAATGCACATCAGAATCGGCATAGCTCGCGGCTAATGCCTGATTACATCCCTTACCGCCGGGTGAAAAAATAAATTTATCGGCAAGCAATGATTCTCCCGTTGAGGGTAATCTCGGTAGATAACTGATAATATCAACATTGAACGAGCCAATAACACATACATTATTTTTCATGGCAGAGAGACCTTTTTTTATTTTCTGTGCTGATTCATATTTTTCCAGCACATAAGCAATTTCATTTTTTGCGACGTTATCAAGAGAATCAAGGGTAATAAATGCACCACCATGACAGCGAGTAAGATATCCCTGTCCGGCAAGTTCATTGAGATCTGAACGAATAGTTTCCTTTGTTACCTTGAGACATTTCGCCAGATTTGAAACTTTTACAGCTCCCGAAATACTGAGTTCCTTCAATATTCTATGATGGCGTTCAAATTTCATTTTTTACCTCACCGTGGTTAAGTTAGTCCCGGGAGGAGTATATTGTTGTGATTGTCACCATAAAGTGACGGCAGAAACCAAAAAAAAACAAAAATGTAATATTAATTTTATTAAGGTTACGAAAAATAGAGATGAAGATAAAAAGTGAATAGCCATATAATTCAGAGGGTTGTTGGGCCTGAGCATGACGGCGGTGAGAAGATGGGCAGCAATCAATAACTTTATTTCAGGACAGGGTGGCGCTTCCGTTTCTGGATTTAACGGCGGGAAATTAAGAATAACGGCCTACAGTATTCTGAATGATGTAGGCCAGGTGGAGTGGTTATGGCACATATCCCTGAAGTGATTCAGACCAGTGGAATATTTGGCTGCTTTTATCCTGCAGGTTAACGCGTTCTAAATCATAAAATCCGTGCGTCTTTGCCGAGCGCATTTTGAGAATGTACTTACTTTCGTCGATGTCATGCTGCCTTGTGCCATCTTTATTCCAGTCTCCAGCGATGTCCGTATATTGATAAACAAGGTCAGAAAATATGTTGATTATCCTGTTGTCTTTGATCGCATAGAGTTCCAGTACTTCATAAAATGCGCCACCGCCGGAATACGCATCAGAGTATCCACCCCGCACCCCGAATGCCAGTGTATCGGGTGCTATCCGGTACGGTGCCAGATCCAGTTTTGTATAATAAGCCAGCGGTCTGGCGGACTCATCATCGCTCTCTTTTTCGGCGGCTTTATTCCACCCCGAGAGTTGGTTTAACGGTTTTTCCGAACGAGCAATCGGTGTTAGCCGTTGGTTCTGCCAGGAAAAAACGCCGAGATATAATTTATTAGCGCGTCCGTTGCTGTAGTTTTCCGGGCAGTTGTTATCTGCGTATTTCTTTGCCTGCCCGGCATCGGCCTGATTGTCAGCGAAACAGGCGACGCCAATATATTTGCCGTCTTTGCCCCAGGCTTTGGCACCCGTGAGGATCAGGTTGCCAGGATCTTCATTCGGCGCAACCCAGGCAATCCACTGGTTCTCAGATAATCCCTGTGGAAGCTCGCCAAATCCTTTCGCTGGTGTTGCTCCCGCCATTTGCTCAGCGAAAATTTGTTTACCTTCAGGATGTTGGATTGCACTGGGTACGGAATCGAGATTTTGTACGGTAGTGGCAAAAGCAGGGGAGAGCGAGGCCAGCAAAACCAGGAGAAGGTACTTTTTCACTATTGCGTCCTTTCAATAAGCAAGGCGAAAAATTCGCCCTGAGATTTATTTCACGCGCGCCATAAAGTAGGCATCAACATACTCACCGTTGCGCAGGCCGTATTTCTTACCAGTGCCTTCGATTTCAAAGCCGTACTTCTTATAGACCGCCACGGCGGGCTCATTATCAACAAATACCGTTAGCTCAATGCGGTCAACGCGCAGCCAGTTGTCGCACATGTCGATCATGGTGCGGATCAGCGCGCTGGCGACGCCGCGGTTTTGCCAACGAGCGTCAACGCAAATACCGAAATCAGCGACGTGGCTGCGGCGCGGGCGCTGGGCAACTGCAATGGAAAGATGTCCCACGACGATATCATCGATGCAGGCCACCAACTGTTTGATCCCCGGCTGATCGGCAAGTCGCGTTTGCCACATCTCCATGGAAGGATGAGGAACCTGTAGCGTGTTGTGGTACACCTCCGGCTGGGCGTGAATCTGACGAATGGCGTCGTAATCTTTCGGTTCAGCGTGGCGTATCACTATCTCACTCATTCCTTATCTCCTGCAGGGTTAATTGAGCATTTACACTCGCTGAGAAAGAAAATTCCGTCAACTGCATTTTTTTGCAAAAAGAAGTAGACAAGTGCGAATGAGAATGATTATTATTGCTCTGCGTTCAGGGGAACCCCTACGGAGAACCTGAAAGCACGACATTGCTCACATTGCTTCCAGTATTATTTTAGCCAGCTTTTGCTGGCTTTTTTTTGGGTTTTGTTTCAGCCTGGCTTACTTGCCATTTTGTCCCCGGCAAAGAATCCAACATTCAGTCTCCTCACGCTTTGCGCTATGGTGTAAACAATCACCTTCAAAAGGATCGTCTCATGACCTTACACTGCGCATTTATTGGATTCGGTAAAAGCACCACCCGTTACCATCTCCCTTACGTTCTGAATCGTAAAGATACCTGGCATGTCGCGCATATTTTCCGTCGTCACGCTAAACCGGAAGAGCAGGCGCCGATCTATTCCCACATTCACTTCACCAGCGATCTGGATGAGGTGCTGGGCGATCCACAGGTAAAACTGGTGATCGTCTGTACACATGCTGATAGCCATTTTGAATATGCCAAACGCGCGCTGGAGGCGGGTAAAAGCGTGCTGGTTGAGAAACCGTTCACGCCGACGCTGGCGGAAGCAAAAGTGTTGTTCGAACTGGCGCGAAGCAAAGGACTGACCGTCACTCCGTATCAGAATCGTCGTTTTGATTCCTGTTTTCTCACGGCTAAAAAAGCGATTGAGAGCGGCAAACTGGGTGAAATAGTGGAAGTTGAAAGCCATTTTGACTACTACCGACCCGTGGCGGAAACCAAACCGGGCCTGCCGCAGGACGGCGCATTCTATGGTTTGGGCGTACACACCATGGATCAGATTATCTCGCTGTTCGGGCGTCCCGACCATGTAGCCTATGACATTCGCAGTCTGCGCAACAAGGCGAACCCGGATGATACCTTTGAAGCGCAGTTGTTCTACGGTGACCTGAAAGCCATTGTGAAAACCAGCCATCTGGTGAAAATCGACTATCCGAAGTTTATTGTTCACGGCACCAAAGGCTCGTTTGTGAAGTACGGTATCGACCAGCAGGAAACCAGCCTGAAGGCCAATATTATGCCCGGCGAACCCGGTTTCGCCGCTGACGATTCTGTTGGTGTGCTGGAGTATGTCAATGATGATGGCGTTACGGTGAAAGAAGAGGTGAAACCGGAAGAGGGGGACTACGGTCGCGTCTATGATGCGCTGTACCAGTCGCTGACCGTCGGTACGCCTAATTACGTCAAGGAATCTGAAGTTCTTACCAACCTGGAAATCCTCGAACGGGCCTTCGAACAGGCGTCTCCCGCGACGATAACCCTTGCTAAATAGCCCTTACCGACTCCTCTGAGGTTGTTCATATTTTTTGAACAGAGGAGTCAATTTTCACCCTCTATGATCCCAGACGGATTGGGTCCACACTTAATCCATCGAAAACATCTGGGGGTGAACATAATGATCTATTTACGCAAAGCGAACGACCGTGGTCATGCGAATCATGGCTGGCTCGATTCCTGGCATACCTTTTCTTTTGCTAACTACTATGACCCGAACTTTATGGGGTTCTCGGCACTGCGCGTGATTAACGATGACGTGATCGACGCAGGTCAGGGCTTTGGCACTCACCCCCATAAAGACATGGAAATCCTGACCTACGTACTGGAAGGCGTGGTGGAGCATCAGGACAGCATGGGCAACAAAGAGCAGGTTCCGGCCGGTGAATTCCAGATTATGAGCGCCGGGACGGGGATCCGACACTCGGAGTACAACCCGAGCAATACTGAGAAACTACACCTGTATCAAATCTGGATCATGCCGCAGGAAAACGGGATTACGCCACGCTATGAACAGCGCCGTTTCGATGCGGTGCAGGGCAAACAGCTGGTGCTGTCGCCGGATGCCCGCGATGGTTCGCTGAAAGTGTACCAGGATATGGAGTTGTACCGCTGGGCGCTGCTCAAAGATGAGCAGTCGGTGCATCAGATTGCCGCCGAGCGCCGCGTCTGGATCCAGGTGGTAAAAGGCAATGTCACCATTAACGGAACTAAAGCCACCACCAGCGATGGTCTGGCAATCTGGGATGAGCAGGCAATTTCGATTCATGCCGATAGCGACAGCGAAGTGTTGTTGTTTGACCTGCCGCCAGTCTAAAAATACACGTCATCCTTCAAGCCGCATCTGTGTTGGCTTTCCTCGCTCACCCCGGTCGCGTACTTAATGTACGCTCCCGGGGATTCACTGCGTCGCCGCCTTGATGCAACTCGAATGATTTTGTGTATTTCTCACAATCAAAAACTCCTTTTTTCTCTGCGAAGGTTCACGCACGTCCGTGGTAAACTGGGGAAATCTATCCCTTTTTAACGCTTCAGGACGATGAAAAAGAAAAGACCCGTACTTCAGGATGTAGCCGACCGCGTGGGCGTGACCAAAATGACGGTCAGTCGCTTTTTGCGTAACCCGGAGCAGGTCTCCGTGGCGCTGCGGGGCAAAATTGCCGCTGCACTTGATGAGCTGGGTTATATTCCCAATCGCGCACCTGATATCCTGTCTAACGCCACCAGTCGCGCTATCGGCGTGCTGTTACCGTCTCTCACCAACCAGGTTTTTGCGGAAGTGTTACGCGGCATTGAGGCCGTCACCGACGCGCATGGTTATCAAACCATGCTGGCGCACTACGGCTATAAGCCCGAAATGGAGCAAGAGCGTCTGGAGTCGATGCTGTCGTGGAATATCGATGGTCTGATCCTCACTGAACGTAGCCATACACCCCGTACGCTGAAAATGATCGAAGTCGCGGGTATCCCGGTCGTCGAGCTGATGGACAGTCAGTCCCCGTGTCTGGATATCGCCGTCGGTTTTGATAACTTCGAGGCCGCACGTCAGATGACCGCCGCTATCATCGCCCGTGGGCACCGTCATGTTGCTTATCTTGGCGCGCGTCTTGATGAACGTACTATCATCAAACAGAGGGGCTACGAACAGGCTATGCGCGATGCCAATCTGGTGCCGTACAGCGTGATGGTGGAGCAGTCTTCATCTTACTCATCCGGCATTGAACTTATCCGTCAGGCGCGGCGTGAATATCCGCAACTGGATGGTGTGTTTTGTACCAACGATGACCTGGCGGTAGGGGCGGCCTTTGAATGTCAGCGTTTAGGGCTGAGAATCCCTGACGATATGGCGATTGCCGGTTTCCACGGCCATGATATCGGTCAGGTAATGGAGCCGCGTCTGGCGAGTGTGCTCACGCCGCGTGAACGAATGGGCAGCATTGGCGCAGAACGCCTGCTGGCGCGCATCCGAGGTGAAGCAGTCACACCTAAAATGTTAGATTTAGGTTTCACCTTGTCACCGGGTGGATCTATTTAAGCCAACAACTTTGAAGTAGCTCACACTTATACACTTCGGGCACGAATGGATATTGCTTCTCTATTTATCCGGCTGGACAATGTTACCGATAACAGTTACCCGTAACAATTTCCTGATTCTTGTACCAGTGGGGGCAACGCTTTGAGCACGACTAATCATGATCACCACGTTTACGTTCTGATGGGCGTATCAGGCAGCGGTAAATCTGCTGTCGCAAGTGAAGTGGCGCATCAACTGCAGGCCGCGTTTCTTGATGGCGATTTTCTCCATCCGCGCAGCAACATCATGAAAATGGCTTCCGGTGAGCCACTCAACGATGACGACCGTAAACCGTGGTTACAGGCGCTGAATGACGCCGCCTTTGCGATGCAGCGTACCAATAAGGTGTCGCTGATCGTCTGTTCCGCGCTGAAGAAAGTCTATCGCGATCAGCTGCGTGACGGTAACCCGAACCTCTCATTCATTTACCTGAAGGGCGATTTTGACGTAATCGAAAGCCGCCTGAAGGCACGTAAAGGGCACTTCTTCAAAACGCAAATGCTGGTAACCCAGTTCGAAGCGCTGGAAGAACCGGATGCGAATGAAAAAGATGTTCTGGTGGTTGATATTGATCAGCCGCTGGACGGTGTGGTAGCTAGCACCATTGAAGTGATTAACCAGGGCAGTAAGTAGTGACTACATTAACGCTTGTTTTAACAGCAGTAGGGTCTGTTTTATTACTGCTGTTTTTGGTGATGAAGGCACGTATGCATGCCTTTGTTGCTTTGATGGTGGTGTCTATTGGTGCAGGTCTCTTTTCCGGTATGCCGCTTGATAAAATCGCGGCGACCATGGAAAAAGGGATGGGAGGCACGCTCGGCTTCCTGGCGATTGTGGTGGCGCTGGGGGCGATGTTTGGCAAGATTCTGCATGAGACCGGCGCGGTCGATCAGATTGCCGTCAAGATGCTGAAATCTTTCGGTCACAGCCGCGCGCATTATGCGATTGGTCTGGCCGGCCTGATTTGCGCGCTACCGCTGTTCTTTGAAGTGGCGATTGTGCTGCTGATAAGCGTGGCGTTCTCAATGGCGCGTCACACCGGAACGAACCTGGTGAAGCTGGTTATTCCGCTGTTTGCGGGGGTGGCGGCCGCTGCGGCGTTCCTGCTGCCGGGACCTGCGCCGATGCTGCTCGCATCCCAAATGCACGCTGACTTTGGCTGGATGATCCTGATTGGCCTGTGCGCAGCCATTCCGGGCATGATTATTGCCGGGCCGTTGTGGGGCAATTTCATCAGCCGTTACGTTGAACTGCATGTGCCAGAAGACATTACCGAGCCGCATCTTGGCGAAGGCAAAATGCCCTCCTTTGGCTTCAGTCTGGCGCTGATCCTGCTGCCGTTAGTACTGGTTGGCCTGAAAACCATCGCCGCGCGCTTTGTGCCGGTCGGTTCTTCAACCTACGAATGGTTCGAGTTTATCGGTCACCCGTTTACCGCGATTCTGGTTGCCTGTCTGGTGGCGATTTACGGCCTGGCAGTGCGCCAGGGCATGGCAAAAGATCGGGTGATGGAGATTTGTGGTCACGCGCTGCAACCGGCGGGGATTATTCTGCTGGTGATTGGTGCGGGCGGCGTGTTCAAGCAGGTGCTGGTTGATTCCGGCGTTGGCCCGGCCCTGGGTGAAGCGTTAACCGGTATGGGGCTGCCCATTGCCATTACCTGCTTCGTGCTGGCGGCGGCAGTACGTATCATTCAGGGGTCCGCGACCGTGGCCTGCTTAACGGCGGTCGGTCTGGTCATGCCGGTGATTGAGCAACTGAACTACTCCGGCGCGCAGATGGCGGCGCTGTCTATCTGTATCGCAGGCGGCTCAATCGTCGTCAGCCACGTTAACGACGCTGGTTTCTGGCTGTTCGGGAAATTCACCGGCGCGACCGAAGCGCAAACGCTGAAGACCTGGACGATGATGGAAACCATCCTCGGTACGGTCGGCGCGATTGTCGGTATGATTGCCTTCCAGCTGTTGAGCTGAGTCTTGTTGCCCGGTGGCGCTGTGCTTACCGGGCCTGAAAACGGGCACATATCGACACCATAGGCCGGGTAAGGCGAGGCCGCCACCCGGCGAGCATATCACCCCTTCATCCACATCCGTACGCCATCGAGGAACATCTGGGTTGCCATCATCACCAGAATCAATCCCATCAGACGTTCCAGCGCGTTCACCCCTTTCTCACCCAGCAGGCGTAAAAACAGCGACGACTGCAGCAGAATCACAAATGTCCCGCCCCAGGCGATCAGCAGCGCAATCACCAGATGCCCCATCTGATTTGGGTACTGATGTGATAACAGCATCAACGAGGCCAGGATTGTCGGCCCGGCTACCAGCGGGATTGCCAACGGTACGATAAATGGCTCTTCGCCTGCCGGAAGGCCGGTGCTGTTCCCGGTGGCGCTGGGGAAAATCATCTTAATGGCGATCAGGAACAAAATGATGCCCCCGGAGATCGAGACGGTTTCTGCACGCAGGTTAAGAAATGCCAGAATTTTCTCGCCCGCAAACAGGAATATCAGCATCACCAACAGCGCAATGAACAGCTCGCGAATCATAATCGCGCGGCGGCGTTTTGGTTCGGTATGTTTCAATACGGACATGAAAATGGGCAGATTTCCGAGCGGATCCATAATCAGGATCAATAAAACTGCCGCTGAAATGATTTCATTCATAACTCAAATTCCCTGATAATTACCGCGGACTTTCTGCTTGCTTGCGCAGCGGGATAAGTCGCATTACTGATGGCTTCGCTATCATTGATTAATTTCACTTGCGACTTTGGCTGCATTTTGTATGGTGAAGGATATGCCACCAGGACACTGGCATACATACACAGCACACATCTTCGCAGGAAAAAAACGCTATGAAAAATGTTGGTTTTATCGGCTGGCGCGGTATGGTCGGCTCTGTTCTCATGCAACGCATGGTTGAGGAGCGTGACTTCGACGCCATTCGCCCTGTTTTCTTTTCTACTTCCCAGCTCGGGCAGGCGGCACCGACGTTCGGTGGAACCGCGACCGGCACGCTTCAGGACGCTTTTGATCTGGACGCGCTGAAGGCGCTCGATATCATCGTGACCTGTCAGGGCGGCGATTATACCAACGAAATCTATCCAAAGCTTCGTGAAAGCGGCTGGCAGGGTTACTGGATTGACGCGGCCTCCTCGCTGCGCATGAAAGACGATGCCATCATCATTCTCGATCCGGTTAACCAGGATGTGATTACCGACGGTCTGAACAAAGGTATTAAGACTTTTGTCGGCGGTAACTGTACCGTTAGCCTGATGCTGATGTCCCTCGGCGGCCTGTTTGCCAATGACCTGGTCGACTGGGTTTCCGTGGCGACCTATCAGGCGGCTTCCGGCGGCGGCGCGCGCCACATGCGTGAACTGCTGTCCCAGATGGGCCATCTGTATGGCCATGTGGCCGATGAACTGGCGACCCCTTCTTCTGCTATTCTCGATATCGAACGTAAAGTGACGACCCTGTCCCGCAGCGGCGAACTGCCGGTTGATAACTTTGGCGTACCGCTGGCCGGGAGCCTGATTCCGTGGATCGACAAACAGCTCGATAACGGCCAGAGCCGTGAAGAGTGGAAGGGACAGGCGGAAACCAACAAAATTCTCAACACGTCTGCTGTGATCCCGGTAGATGGTCTGTGTGTGCGCGTCGGCGCGCTGCGCTGCCACAGCCAGGCGTTCACCATTAAACTGAAAAAAGATGTGTCTATTCCGACCGTGGAAGAGCTGCTGGCGGCGCACAATCCGTGGGCCAAAGTGGTGCCAAACGATCGGGAGATCACCATGCGTGAGTTAACCCCGGCGGCCGTTACCGGTACGCTGACCACGCCAGTAGGCCGTCTGCGTAAGCTGAATATGGGACCGGAGTTCCTGTCAGCCTTTACCGTGGGCGATCAGTTGCTGTGGGGTGCTGCGGAGCCATTGCGCCGTATGCTGCGCCAGTTGGCGTAATAATTTGTTAACGATCAAGGGGTGAGGAATCACCCCTTTTTTTGCGTAATACAGGAGTAAGCGCAGATGTTTCATTTTTTACCAGGAGTAAGATAAAGCATTGGCTATTCTTTAAGGGTGACTTAGTACCGGAGGTATTAAGTTGTTGCCTGAAGGTGGGACGACGCAGAGAGGATGCACAATTGTGCTGCGCCGTTCAGGTCAAAAAAAGTGTCACTACCTGATGTCGAAAATCAGTTGGAAGGCGTGACACCATAAAACAGGATGACAACCATGTCCGTTCGTATCGATAGAGACGTGATTAATGCGCTAATTGCAGGCCATTTTGCGGATCCTTTTTCCGTACTCGGTATGCATCAAACTGACGCGGGACTTGAAGTCCGCGCCTTACTTCCAGACGCCACAGAAGTGTGGGTGATCGAACCCAAAACCGGACGTAAAGTCGGCAAGCTGGACTGCCTCGACTCTCGCGGTTTTTTCTGTGCTGTACTTCCCCGCCGTAAAAATTTCTTTCGTTATCAGTTAGCCGTTGTCTGGCATGGCCAGCAGAATCTTATTGATGACCCTTATCGTTTTGGTCCGCTAATCCAGGATATGGATGCCTGGCTGTTATCTGAAGGTACGCACCTGCGTCCTTACGAAACGCTGGGCGCGCATGCGGATACCATGGATGGCGTAACCGGTACGCGTTTCTCAGTCTGGGCGCCCAACGCCCAACGTGTTTCGGTGGTCGGGCAGTTCAACTACTGGGATGGCCGTCGCCACCCGATGCGTCTGCGTAAAGAGAGCGGTATCTGGGAGCTGTTTATCCCCGGCGCACAGCATGGTCAGCTGTATAAGTACGAGATGATCGATGCTAACGGTAAGCTGCGCATTAAAGCTGACCCTTACGCCTTCGAAGCGCAGATGCGCCCGGAAACCGCGTCGCTTATCTGCGGCCTGCCCGAAAAAGTGGTGCAAAGCGAGGAGCGCAAAAAAGCCAACCAGTTTGATGCGCCGATCTCTATCTACGAGGTGCACCTGGGTTCATGGCGTCGTCATACTGATAACAACTTCTGGCTGAGCTACCGCGAACTGGCGGATCAACTGATTCCTTACGCCAAGTGGATGGGCTTTACTCATCTCGAGCTGTTGCCGATTAACGAGCATCCGTTCGACGGCAGTTGGGGCTACCAGCCAACCGGCATGTATGCGCCGACCCGTCGTTTCGGGACGCGTGATGATTTCCGCTATTTTGTGAATGCCGCGCATCAGGCGGGGCTGAACGTCATTCTGGACTGGGTGCCGGGCCATTTCCCGTCAGATGATTTTGGTCTGGCAGAGTTTGATGGCACCAGGTTGTATGAGCACAGTGACCCGCGTGAAGGGTATCACCAGGACTGGAATACGCTGATCTACAACTACGGCCGCCGTGAGGTCAGCAACTATCTGGTGGGTAACGCCCTGTACTGGATTGAACGTTTTGGGATTGACGCGCTGCGCGTGGATGCCGTGGCATCGATGATTTATCGCGACTACAGCCGCAAAGAAGGGGAATGGGTCCCGAATGAATTTGGTGGTCGTGAGAACCTCGAAGCGATTGAATTTTTACGCAATACCAATCGTATTCTTGGCGAGCAGGTGCCCGGCGCCGTAAGCATGGCGGAAGAGTCAACCGACTTTGCCGGCGTATCAAGACCGCAGGACATGGGCGGTTTAGGGTTCTGGTATAAGTGGAACCTCGGCTGGATGCACGACACGCTGGACTACATGAAACTGGATCCGGTTTATCGTCAGTATCATCACGACAAGCTGACCTTCGGCATGCTGTACAACTACACCGAAAACTTTGTTCTGCCGCTGTCGCACGATGAAGTGGTGCACGGTAAAAAATCCATTCTCGACCGCATGCCGGGAGACGCATGGCAGAAGTTTGCCAACCTGCGCGCTTACTACGGCTGGATGTGGGCCTTCCCGGGTAAGAAACTGCTGTTTATGGGCAACGAGTTTGCTCAGGGACGTGAATGGAATCACGACGTCAGTCTGGACTGGCACTTACTGGAAGGCGGCGATAACTGGCACCACGGGGTGCAACGTCTGGTGCGTGACCTGAACCATACTTATCGCCATCACAAGGCGCTGCATGAGCTCGACTTTGACCGCTATGGTTTTGAATGGCTGGTAGTTGACGATAAAGAACGTTCGGTGCTGATTTTTGTTCGTCGTGACAAGGCCGGCAACGAAATTATCGTTATCAGCAATTTTACGCCAGTACCTCGCCACGGCTATCGCTTCGGTATCAATCAGCCGGGCAAATGGCGTGAAATCCTCAATACCGATTCGATGCATTACCACGGTAGCAATACCGGTAACGGCGGCGCGGTGCATAGCGATGAAATCGCCAGTCATGGCCGCCAGCACTCACTGAGCCTGACGTTGCCGCCGTTGGCGACGATCTGGCTGGTTCGGGAGGGGGAATGACGCATCTGGCAACCGGCAACGCCACCCCCCATGGTGCAACGTATGACGGCCATGGCGTCAATTTCACGCTTTTCTCGGCCCACGCCGAACGCGTTGAATTATGCGTTTTCGATGAGCAAGGCTGTGAACTCCGCTATGACCTGCCGGGGCGTAGCGGCGATATTTGGCACGGTTATCTGGCCAACGCCCGTCCGGGCCTGCGCTATGGCTATCGCGTACATGGTCCGTGGCAACCAGAGCAAGGCCACCGGTTTAACCCGGCGAAACTGTTGCTCGATCCTTATGCGCGCCGGGTGGATGGCGAGTTAAAAGATAACCCGCTGCTGCACGGCGGGCTAAATGAACCTGATCATCATGATAATGCCGCCATCGCGCTGAAGGGCGTGGTGGTGTCCGACCATTATGACTGGGAAGACGATGCCCCGCCGCGCACGCCGTGGGGCAATACCGTGATTTACGAAGCGCATGTCAAAGGACTGACGTATCTGCACCCTGAGCTGCCGGAAGAGCTTCGCGGAACCTATAAAGCGCTGGGTCATCCGGTGATGATCGACTATTTCAAACGCCTGGGCATTACTGCGCTTGAGCTGCTACCGGTGGCGCATTTCGCCAGCGAACCGCGTCTGCAGCGGCTGGGCTTGTCGAACTACTGGGGCTACAACCCGGTCGCTATGTTCGCGTTGCATCCGGCTTACGCCTGCTCGCCGGAGAGCGCGTTGGATGAGTTCCGTGATGCGGTGAAAGCGCTGCACAAAGCGGGGATTGAGGTCATTCTCGACATCGTTTTGAACCACAGCGCCGAGCTGGATCTTGAAGGCCCCGTCTTCTCGCTGCGCGGAATTGATAACCGTAGCTATTATTGGATCAGGGATGATGGCGATTACTACAACTGGACCGGTTGTGGGAACACCCTCAATCTGAGCCATCCCGGCGTTGTCGAGTATGCGTGTGAATGCCTGCGTTACTGGGTTGAAACTTGCCACGTGGATGGTTTTCGTTTTGATTTAGCGTCGGTTATGGGACGTACGCCTACGTTTCGTCAGGATGCGCCGTTGTTCACTGCAATCCAAAACTGTCCGCTGCTCTCACGCATCAAACTGATTGCGGAACCGTGGGATATCGGTGAAGGCGGGTATCAGGTGGGGAACTTTCCACCGCCGTTTGCCGAATGGAATGACCATTTTCGCGATGCGACGCGACGTTTCTGGCTCCAGCGTAATCTCTCTTTAGGAGAATTCGCCGGGCGTTTTGCCGCATCCAGCGACGTGTTTAAACGCAATGGCCGCAAACCCAGCGCCACGGTCAATCTGGTGACCGCGCACGACGGTTTTACCCTACGTGACTGTGTGTGCTTCACAAATAAGCACAATGAAGCGAATGGTGAGGAAAATCGCGACGGCACTAGCAATAACTACAGTGATAATCATGGTAAAGAAGGGTTAGGCGGCTCGCTGGACCTGATTGAACGGCGGCGCGACAGCATTCATGCGCTGTTGAGTACGCTGTTGCTCTCTCAAGGGACGCCGATGCTGCTGGCCGGTGACGAGCATGGCCATAGCCAGCACGGCAACAATAACGCTTACTGTCAGGATAACGCCTTAACCTGGCTGGACTGGCAGCAGGCAAACGGTGGGCTAACCACCTTTACCGCCGCGTTGATTCATCTTCGCCAGCAAATCCCCGCATTAACGGGCGATTGCTGGTGGGAAGAGGGCGATGGCAATGTTCATTGGCTGAATAAGTACGCACAACCCTTAAGTGCGGATGAGTGGCAAAACGGCCCGAGGCAGATGCAAATCCTGCTTTCCGACCGTTTCCTGATTGCAATAAACGCCACGCTTGAGGTGACAGATATCGTTTTACCTGAAGGGGAATGGCGAGCTATTCCCCCATTTGCCGGAGAGGACAATCCGGTGCTTACGGCTGTCTGGCAGGGACCTGCGCACGGACTGTGTGTGTTCCATAGAGGATAAAAAAGGAGTTAGTCATGGTGAGTTTAGAGAAGAACGATCGTGTTATGTTGGCGCGCCAGCTGCCATTAAAATCTGTTGCCCTGATCCTGGCCGGTGGCCGCGGTACCCGCCTGAAAGATTTGACCAATAAACGTGCCAAGCCGGCCGTGCACTTTGGCGGTAAATTCCGCATTATCGATTTTGCTTTATCCAACTGTATTAACTCCGGCATCCGCCGTATCGGCGTGATCACGCAATACCAGTCGCACACGCTGGTACAGCATATTCAGCGCGGCTGGTCGTTCTTTAGCGAAGAGATGAACGAGTTTGTCGATCTGCTGCCTGCGCAGCAGAGAATGCAGGGTGAAAACTGGTATCGCGGCACGGCGGATGCGGTAACCCAAAACCTGGACATCATTCGCCGCTACAAAGCGGAATATGTAGTGATCCTCGCAGGCGATCATATTTATAAGCAGGACTACTCGCGTATGCTGATCGACCATGTCGAGAAGGGCGCGCGTTGCACCGTGGCCTGTATGCCGGTGCCTATCGAAGAGGCCAGCGCGTTTGGTGTGATGGACGTGGACGACAGCGACAAAATTATCGAGTTCGTTGAAAAACCTGCCAACCCGCCAGCCATGCCGGGTGACCCGACCAAATCTCTTGCCAGCATGGGGATCTACGTTTTTAACGCCGATTACCTGTATGAGTTACTGGCGGAAGATGACCTCGATGAAAACTCCAGTCACGATTTCGGTAAAGACATCATCCCAAAAATCACCGAAGCTGGCATGGCGTATGCACATCCCTTCCCGTTGTCCTGCGTACAGTCTGACCCGGAATCCGAGCCGTACTGGCGCGATGTGGGAACGCTGGAAGCTTACTGGAAGGCCAACCTCGATCTGGCCTCGGTGACGCCTGAACTGGATATGTACGACCAGGACTGGCCAATCCGTACGCATATGGAATCTCTGCCGCCGGCGAAATTTGTGCAGGACCGTTCCGGTAGCCACGGAATGACGCTGAACTCGCTGGTCTCCGGCGGCTGTATTATTTCTGGTTCGGTGGTGGTGCAGTCCGTTCTGTTCCCGCGAGTGCGGGTGAATTCATTCTGTAACATTGATTCGGCAGTGTTGTTGCCTGAAGTATGGGTAGGACGTTCATGCCGGTTACGTCGTTGTATCATTGACCGCGCCTGCGTTATCCCTGAAGGCATGGTGATTGGTGAAAATGCGGAAGAGGATGCTCGTCGCTTCTACCGCTCAGAAGAAGGCATTGTGCTGGTCACGCGTGAAATGCTGCGCAAACTGCAAATCAAACAGGAGCGATAATGCAGGTTTTACACGTATGTTCAGAGATGTTCCCCCTGCTTAAAACCGGGGGACTGGCGGATGTTCTTGGGGCGTTACCGGCCGCGCAAATTGCGGACGGTGTAGATGCCCGCGTGCTGCTCCCGGCGTTTCCGGATATCCGTCGCGGCATTCCTGATGCTCAAGTGGTGACGCGTCGCGATACTTTTGCAGGCAGAATTACGCTGCTGTTCGGGCATTACAACGGCGTCGGCATTTACCTCGTGGACGCGCCGCATCTCTATGACCGTCCGGGTAGTCCGTATCACGACACCAACCTGTTCGCTTATACCGATAACGTCCTGCGTTTTGCGTTGCTCGGCTGGGCCGGATGTGAAATGGCCTGCGGGCTTGACCCATTCTGGCGCCCGGATGTGGTGCATGCGCACGACTGGCATGCCGGTCTGGCCCCGGCGTATCTGGCGGCCCGCGGCCATCCGGCGAAATCGGTGTTCACCGTCCACAACCTGGCGTATCAAGGCATGTTTTATGCAAAGCATATGGATGACATCCAATTGCCATGGTCGTTCTTTAATGTGCACGGGCTGGAGTTTAACGGGCAGATTTCGTTCCTGAAGGCCGGGTTGTACTACGCCGACCACATCACGGCGGTGAGTCCGACCTACGCGCGGGAGATTACCGAGCCGCAGTTTGCCTACGGCATGGAAGGCCTGTTGCAACAGCGTCATCGGGAAGGACGGCTTTCCGGCGTGCTGAACGGCGTTGATGAAAAAATCTGGAGCCCGGAAACCGATCTGCTACTGGCCTCGCGCTATACACGCGACACGCTGGATGAGAAGGCGGAGAACAAACGTCAGCTACAAATTGCGATGGGACTTAAGGTTAACGATAAAGTGCCGCTGTTTGCTGTCGTGAGCCGTCTGACCAGTCAGAAAGGGCTGGATCTGGTGTTGGAGGCTCTGCCGGGTCTGTTAGAGCAGGGGGGGCAACTGGCGCTGCTTGGCGCGGGCGACCCAGTATTACAGGAAGGCTTCCTGGCCGCTGCGGCGGAACATCCCGGACAGGTAGGGGTGCAAATTGGTTATCACGAAGCCTTCTCGCACCGCATCATGGGCGGGGCCGACGTCATTCTGGTACCCAGCCGTTTTGAACCGTGCGGCTTAACGCAGTTGTATGGGCTGAAGTATGGCACGCTGCCGCTGGTGCGGCGTACCGGTGGGCTGGCGGATACGGTCTCTGACAGTTCGCTGGAAAACCTGGCG
This sequence comes from Citrobacter sp. W9, assembly GCF_026719375.1. Lineage (NCBI taxonomy): Bacteria > Pseudomonadati > Pseudomonadota > Gammaproteobacteria > Enterobacterales > Enterobacteriaceae > Citrobacter > Citrobacter sp. W9. The sequence continues at coordinate 264,172 of NZ_JAPPTE010000003.1, forward strand.
GACGGTATCGCCAGTGGGTTTGTCTTTGAAGACAGTAATGCCTGGTCGCTGCTACGCGCGATCCGGCGTGCTTTCGTATTGTGGTCCCGGCCTTCGCTTTGGCGGTTTGTACAACGCCAGGCCATGACCATGGATTTTAGCTGGCAAGTCGCGGCGAAGTCTTACCGCGAGCTTTACTACCGCTTGAAATAGATATCCAGGAATCACCTATATGAACGCTCCATTTACTTATGCATCGCCCACACTCAGCGTCGAGGCACTTAAGCATTCTATTGCCTACAAACTGATGTTCACGATTGGTAAGGACCCGGTCATTGCCAACAAACATGAGTGGCTGAACGCCACGTTATTTGCGGTGCGCGATCGTCTCGTGGAGCGCTGGCTGCGTTCTAACCGTGCGCAATTATCCCAGGAAACCCGTCAGGTTTATTATCTGTCAATGGAGTTTCTGATTGGGCGCACGCTTTCCAATGCGCTGTTATCGTTGGGGATTTACGACGATGTTAAAAGTGCGCTGGAAGGTATGGGATTAGATCTGGAAGATCTGATCGACGAAGAGAATGATCCCGGTCTCGGTAACGGTGGCCTCGGACGCCTGGCAGCCTGCTTCCTCGACTCACTGGCAACGCTGGGTCTGCCCGGACGTGGCTACGGTATCCGTTATGACTATGGCATGTTTAAACAGAACATTGTCGATGGTCGACAAAAAGAGTCCCCGGACTATTGGCTGGAATACGGTAACCCGTGGGAATTCAAACGCCACAACACGCGCTACAAAGTGCGCTTTGGCGGCCGCGTGCAGATGGAAGGCAAGAAAACGCGTTGGATTGAGACCGAAGAGATCCTCGCAGTGGCCTACGACCAGATTATCCCCGGTTATGACACTGACGCCACCAACACGCTGCGCCTGTGGAATGCCCAGGCCAGTAGCGAAATCAACCTCGGTAAATTTAACCAGGGCGACTACTTTGCGGCGGTGGAAGATAAAAACCACTCCGAGAACGTCTCCCGCGTACTGTATCCGGATGACTCTACCTATTCGGGACGCGAGCTGCGGTTGCGCCAGGAGTATTTCCTCGTCTCCTCAACGGTGCAGGACATCCTGAACCGCCATTATCAACTGCATAAAACCTACGACAACCTGGCCGATAAAATCGCCATTCACCTTAACGACACCCACCCGGTGCTGTCGATCCCTGAGCTGATGCGCCTGCTGATCGATGAACACAAGTTCAGTTGGGACGACGCGTTTGAGGTGTGCTGTCAGGTTTTCTCGTATACCAACCACACCTTGATGAGTGAAGCGCTGGAAACCTGGCCGGTGGATATGCTGGGCAAAATCCTGCCGCGCCATTTGCAAATCATTTTTGAGATTAACGACTACTTCCTGAAGACGCTGCAGGAGCAGTATCCGAACGATACCGCTCTGCTGGGACGGACGTCGATTATCGATGAATCTAACGGTCGTCGTGTGCGTATGGCATGGCTGGCGGTGGTGGTGAGCCACAAGGTTAACGGTGTGTCTGAACTGCACTCCAACCTGATGGTGCAGTCGCTGTTTGCTGACTTTGCGAAGATTTTCCCGACCCGCTTCTGCAACGTGACCAACGGTGTGACGCCGCGTCGCTGGCTGGCGCTGGCGAACCCATCGCTTTCTGACGTACTGGATGAGAACATTGGCCGCACCTGGCGTACCGATCTCAGCCAGCTCAGCGAGCTTGAGCAGCACTGTGATTTCCCGTTAGTGAATCAGGCTGTGCGTCGTGCGAAGCTGGAGAACAAAAAGCGACTGGCAACGCTCATCGCCCAGCAGCTGAACGTGGTAGTGAACCCGAAATCGCTGTTTGATGTGCAGATCAAGCGTATTCACGAGTACAAACGTCAGCTAATGAATGTGCTGCATGTGATCACCCGCTACAACCGTATCAAGGCCGATCCAGACGCCGAGTGGGTGCCGCGCGTGAATATCTTCGCGGGTAAAGCGGCTTCAGCCTATTACATGGCGAAGCACATCATTCATTTGATCAACGATGTCGCGAAGGTGATCAACAACGATCCGCAGATTGGCGATAAATTGAAGGTCGTGTTTATCCCCAACTACAGCGTCAGTCTGGCGCAGGTGATTATTCCTGCTGCCGACTTATCTGAGCAGATTTCTCTGGCCGGGACCGAAGCCTCCGGAACCAGTAATATGAAATTTGCGCTCAACGGCGCGCTGACCATCGGGACGCTGGATGGCGCCAACGTTGAGATGCTGGAACATGTGGGTGCGGAGAATATCTTTATCTTTGGTAATACGGCGGAAGAGGTTGAGGCTTTACGCATTCAGGGCTACAAGCCGCGTGAGTATTACGAGAAAGATGAAGAGTTGCATCAGGTGCTGACGCAGATTGGCAGCGGCGTGTTCAGCCCTGAGGAGCCTGGACGTTATCGTGATCTGGTCGATTCGCTGATTAACTTTGGCGACCACTATCAGGTGCTGGCGGATTATCGCAGCTATGTCGATTGCCAGGATAAGGTTGATGAGCTGTATCGCCATCCGGAAGAGTGGACCACGAAGTCGATGATAAACATCGCCAATATGGGGTACTTCTCTTCGGACAGGACGATCAAAGAGTATGCCGAGAACATCTGGCATATTGATTCGGTGCGGTTGTAACATCCGAGGCCGGGGGCGTTTCGCTTGCCCGGCCTATGTTTATGCACTCTTGTAGGCCGGATAAGGCGTTAGCCGCCATCCGGCATTTTTATCAGGAGGCCAGCGACAGCTGGTGCTTCTCGACATACTCCGCCAGCCATTGGGTCATGCGGGACTGCTGTTCGGCATTCAGCCACATGCCTTCTTTCGTACGACGCCACAGCGCATCTTCTGCGCGACGCACCCACTCATGCTCAACCAGATACTTCAGCTCGGCCTCATAGAACTCATGGCCGAAGTCTTCGCCTAACTCGGCGATTGACGTGGCGTCGCCGATAATCCATTCAGTATTGCTGCCATAGGTACGCGAATAGTGGCGTGCCAGCGATTCGGTCAGGAACGGATAGCGACGGCGCAGTTTTGCCGCGTAATCTTCGCGATCGCCGCCAATATCACCGCCAGGCAGGATGCACTCTTTGGTCCATGCCGGGCCAATGCCCTGATAGTACGACGACAGTTTTTCCATCGCGTGCTCGGCCAGCTTACGGTAGGTTGTCAGCTTACCGCCAAAGACCGACAGCAGCGGCGCTTTGCCGTTTTCGTCGTGGATATCCAGCGTGTAATCACGGGTAATAGCCTGCGGCGAGTCGGACTCGTCATCACATAGTGGACGCACGCCCGAGTAAGTCCAGACGATATCGTCACGGCCAAGCTGTTTCTTAAAGTGCGCGTTGTAGACCTTCAGCAGGTAATTGATTTCGCTTTCATCAATTTTCACTGCTTTCGGGTCGCCTTTGTATTCGACGTCAGTCGTCCCGATGATCGAGAATTCGTCCATCCATGGGATAACAAACACAATACGTTTATCTTCATTTTGCAGAATATACGCTTGCTTCTGGGTATGTACGCGCGGCACCACGATGTGGCTACCTTTAATCAGACGAATACCGTACGGCGAAGGCAGATGCATGCCGTCATCAAAGAACTCTTTCACCCACGGACCGGTGGCATTGACCAGACCGCGCGCCTGCCAGGTGTGTTTTTTACCGGTATCGATATCTTCGGCTTCAACGATCCACAGGCCGTTTTCACGGCGAGCGGAGGTGGCACGGGTGCGGGTTAATACTTCACCGCCTTTGCGCACGACCATTTGGGCGTTTGCCAAAACCAGACGCGCATCGTCTACCCAGCAGTCAGAATATTCGAAACCGCGCACAATCTCAGGTTTCATTACGGAATCCGCGCCAAAACGCAAACCAGTAGAACCCGGCAAACTGGTGCGTTTGCCCAGATGATCGTACATAAACAAACCAATACGGATCATCCATGCCGGACGCAGGTGCGGGCGATGGGGCAGACGAAAGCGCATCGGGAAGGCGATATGCGGTGCCATTTTCAACAGCACTTCACGTTCTGCCAGCGCCTCGCTCACCAGGCGGAATTCGTAGTGTTCCAGGTAGCGCAGGCCACCGTGGATGAGTTTGGAGCTGGCGGAGGAGGTGGCGCAGGCTAAATCCTGTGCCTCCAGCATCAGCACGGATAAACCGCGTCCAGCGGCATCTGCCGCGATACCGGCACCGTTGATGCCTCCACCTATCACAATCAGATCTTTGGTTTCCATGTTGGCCTCTCGCACTTTCGTTATAGCTCATTAATGTTCGTTATCGAGCATAATAGCAAAGAATTGCGCCATTGGTAACATTGGATAAACAATTTACAGTGATACATATAACATTATGGCGTTTACCTGCGCAGGCAACGTACACTGGAGGGTAATATTGGTTACCTGCCAGAATATAAGTAGAACTTAACAAGAGAACGCCATGGATCAGTTTGAGTGTATTAATGTCGAAGAAGCCCATCAGAAACTCCTGCACGGAATGGCGGTGCTGGTGGACATCCGCGATCCGCAAAGCTATGCGATGGGCCACGCGCCGCAGGCCTTTCATCTGACGAACGACACGTTGGGGACGTTTATGCGTGACCATGATTTTGATACTGCCGTGATGGTGATGTGTTACCACGGCAACAGCAGTAAAGGCGCGGCGCAGTATCTTCTTCAGCAGGGCTATGATGCGGTTTACAGCGTTGACGGCGGCTTCGATGCCTGGCATCGACATTTTCCTGCAGAAGTGACATACGGTTCGTAAGCTAACAAAGATGCAGCCTGAAACGGACAGGATATATATACTGTCCTCTTTTGTGTGGAATAAGCGACAGCAATAATGTTGATGATTACCTCTTTTGCTAACCCCCGCGTGGCGCAGGCATTTGTTGATTATATGGCGACGCAGGGCGTTATCCTGACGATTCAACAACATCAGCAAACGGATGTCTGGCTGGCGGATGAGTCCCAGACTGAACGCGTGCGTGCTGAACTGGCGCGATTTCTCGATAACCCGGGCGATCCGCGTTACCTCGCGGCCAGTTGGCAGTCAGGTCATACCGACAGCGGTCTGCGCTATCAACGTTATCCGTTTCTGGCCACATTGCGCGAACGTGCCGGCCCGGTGACCTGGGCGGTAATGGCGGCGTGTGTGTTGGTGTTTATCGCGATGAATGTGCTGGGCGACCAGGCGGTAATGCTCTGGCTGGCCTGGCCGTTCGATCCTTCGCTGAAATTTGAGTTTTGGCGTTATTTCACCCACGCGTTTATGCATTTCTCGCTCATGCACATTTTGTTCAACCTGCTGTGGTGGTGGTATCTCGGCGGCGCGGTTGAAAAGCGCCTGGGCAGCGGAAAGCTGATTGTCATTACTGTGATCAGCGCCTTGCTGAGCGGTTATGTTCAGCAGAAATTTAGCGGCCCGTGGTTTGGCGGGCTGTCTGGCGTGGTATATGCGCTGATGGGCTACGTGTGGTTGCGCGGCGAGCGCGATCCGCAAAGCGGTATTTTCCTGCAGCGTGGTTTGATTATCTTTGCCTTGATCTGGATTGTTGCCGGCTGGTTTGATCTGTTCGGCATGTCGATGGCGAACGGCGCACATATCGCCGGGCTGGCCGTGGGTCTGGCAATGGCGTTTGCCGATACTATTCATGTGCGAAAACGAACTTGACTCAAGTTTTGTGGTGCCGGAAGGCGGTGTGCGTTTGGACCAATTTGTAGGCCGGGTAAGCGTCAGCGCATCCGGCAAAATTCCAGGGAACAATAATGAAGCAAACACAACGACATGACGCGATCATTGAGCTGGTAAAAAAACAGGGATACGTCAGTACCGAGGAGCTGGTGGAGCATTTCTCCGTCAGCCCGCAGACGATTCGCCGGGATCTGAATGACCTGGCCGATCAAAATATGATTTTGCGTCACCACGGCGGCGCGGCGTTGCCATCCAGCTCGGTCAATACCCCATGGCATGACCGTAAAGCGACGCAGACGGCGGAAAAAGAGCGCATTGCGCGCAAAGTTGCCACGCAGATCCCTAACGGTTCAACGCTGTTTATTGATATCGGCACCACACCGGAAGCGGTGGCTCATGCGCTGCTTAATCACAGCAACTTACGCATTGTGACCAATAATCTCAATGTGGCAAACACGCTGATGGCGAAAGAGGATTTCCGCATTATTCTGGCCGGGGGCGAACTGCGTAGCCGTGACGGCGGCATTATGGGCGAAGCGACCCTCGACTTTATTTCCCAGTTCCGTCTGGACTTCGGCATCCTGGGGATCAGCGGTATCGACAGCGATGGCTCCCTGCTGGAGTTTGATTATCACGAAGTGCGCACCAAACGCGCGATCATTGAGAATTCACGTCACGTCATGCTGGTAGTGGATCACTCGAAGTTCGGACGTAACGCGATGGTGAATATGGGTAGCATTAGCATGGTGGATGCGGTTTATACCGACACGCTGCCGCCAGCTGGCGTGATGCAGGTTATTGCCGACCACCATATTCAGTTAGAGCTGTGTTAAGTTAACTCCAGGCCTGATAAGCGTAGCGCATCAGGCATTAACTATACCCCATAGCCCATCATCTTCAGCAGTTTCTGCGCATGCTGCACCGCATCCTGGCGGTGGGCGACGCCGAGTTTTTGGTACAAATTGCGGATGTGCGTCTTAATGGTCGTGGCTGCAACGGCCAGCTCACCGGCGATCTGCTCGTTGCTGTAACCTGAATAAATCAGTCCCAGAACCTGCCATTCGCGCTGGGTCAGCGGGCTGGTGCGGATAAGCTCCGGCACTTCCGGATGGGTAAGCAGTCGCTCAACGAATCCTTCATCAAAGTGGGCGAATTTGTGGCGGTGGTGCTGGTTAATCTCCCGCAAAACGCGCTGGGCGCGGTGCTGGTCGAGTTCTGGCAGCGTATTGAGCTGAATCAGTTGGCGCAACTGCTGCGCCATCGCCTCACCTTCGATAACAAAGTGGCTGATAAATCCGGTACGGTTCGCCAGTTGCAGCGCTTCGAGTAAGACGCGCTGCGCGTCATTTTTGCGTCCTGCCTGCCAGTACAACTGATTAAGTAGCAACAGGTTACGGTTCAGATCGCTCATCAGGCGCAGGTTACGCGCATTTTCATTTAACTCTTCCAGTACGATTTCCGCCGGTTCAAACTCACCCAGCAGGATCTGCGCGCGGGCGATGTTGCGCCACTGACTTTGCAGGAAGTGGTTATTAGCGAACTCCGGCTTCGGCGTGTGGCGTAGCCAGTTGGCGGCCGAGTTTTTGTCACCCACCATTTGCCAGTAAATCACCCGGACTTTATCGGCGTTTGAGATCCAGTCGCTGTGATAGCGACCGTTGCCCAATAAGTTTTCCAGACGGTTGAGCAGGCTACGCGCGTTGTCTAAATCGCCCCGGGCCAGCGAACACTGAATCAGCAGCGCCAGGCACTGTAGCTGTTGCTGTGGCTGGAATGTGGAAAGCAACTCAATGCCCATGCGGGCAGACGCTTCAGCTTCGTCCAAACGTGCCCATGCCCACAGTAACTGCGCGCGGATACGTACCAGGAACTCATGCATCGGCAGCTGTTCCAGGTGCTGCTCTTTGATCAGCTGGAACGCTTTTTCCTGCGTCTCCCAGGCGGCCTGCAAAAAGCCCTGGGCAAATAAAATTTCGCTTTGCTGGATCAGACTCCACAGCGCGTAATGCCAGACATCATGATGGCGCGCCATTTGCTCGGTTTGCTGCATCAACGCCAGTGAACGCGTGAGATCACCCTTACAATGCAGGACTTCACCATGCACCGAGGTGGCAACGATACGGCTATAGAACCAGGCGATGGGTAATTCATCCAGCGCCAGTTTTGCCAGACGTTCTGCTTCGTCAGGGTTACCGTCGTTAATCGCTACCTGCGCACGCAGCGCGTTAAATTCAGCGTGCAGCGTCGGCTCCATGTCGCCTTTCATCTCTTGTTCCGCACGGGCCAGCAGGGTATTAACCTCGCTGTAGCGGTGCTGGCTTTGCATCAGCCAGGCTTGCAGCAGAACCAGACGCGGATTTTCCAGTAGGCTTTCCCACGGCAGGGCTTTCAGCGACTCTTCCAATAGCGCCAGTTCGCTGTGGTTAAACAGGCCCCACGCATGATTAAGTAGGATATCGCGCAGCATATGGGCGTCGCCTGCCGCCAGAGCGTGGTGGATAGCTTCGCTAGGGAAACCCTGCACCATCCAGCTTTCTGCGGCCGCGCGGTGTATTTCAGGCAGCTCGCTCGCCAGTTCCCACTGACAACGCTGGCGTAAAAAGCTGCCAAACAGCGGGTGATAGCTGAACCACTCGCCGACGTCATCCATTCGCTGCAGAAATAACCCCTGACGCTCAATTTCCTCAAGTCGCATTTGCCCGTTTTCTTCGCCGGTGACCCGAACGATCAGCGCATCGTTCATCGAACGCAGGATGGCGCTTTTGAGCAGAAAGTGACGGGTGCCGAGGTCAACGCTATCCAGCACTTCATCTACCAGGTAGTCGGATAAATGGCTGGCGTTGATCCCAGCGAGGCGTCGTGCCGACTGGTGCGCAGAGTTATTGTTCTGGCGGGCGGAAAGGGCAATCAGTTGTAACGCTGTGGCCCAGCCAGCAACGTCATCGCACATCCGGCTGCTTTCAGCCGCTTCAATCGGGGAGGATAAACGCCGATCGAAAAATTGTTTCGCTTCCTGATGGTTGAAGGCCAACTGTTGGCTGCCGATTTCCAGCAACTGATCGCGCACCCGCAGGTTGGCAATGCCCAACTGCGGCAGATTACGCGACAGCACGACCAGTGTGAGATTTTCAGGCTGGTGACGCAGGAAAAAGCGCATTGCTTCGTGAATGGCCGGATTGGAGATCAGGTGATAATCATCCACCACCAGGTAGAGTGGACGATGCCACTCGGCCAGTTCAATAAAAAGCTGCGCAAACAGTGACGTCAGGCTGGCATACTGGCGTTTTTGCACCAGCGCTTCGCTGGTGGTGCAATGCCCACCGGTCGCCTGCTGGATCGCGGCAATCAGATAGCTGGCAAAGCGCTCCTGCTGGTTATCGCCTTCATCCAGAGAGTACCAGCCTAACTCGGTCTTCCCCGCCGCCCATTGTGAAACAAGCGTTGTTTTTCCATAACCAGCAGGACTTGTGATCAGGGCGAGCCTGAAATTGTTCGCGCCGGAAAGTTTAGCCAACAGGCGCTCACGAACCACCGTATGGTCGAGACGAACCGGACGACTTAATTTAGACGGAATCAACATAAGTTAGTCACTTCACTGTGTGAAAATGGGGAAGAATGATTTTTTTTGCGCTTCGTAATTAATAGATATAAGGTCGGCCAGATTGGTATTTTATGCAAGCTAAGCGGGCTTTTTGTGTGTCTGATTTTGCACTATGTCACAAATCTATACATCTATTGCAATAATTTCTTTAAAGAGTCGCAACAGGCGTGGCGACTGGATCCAGCGTGACTTTCACCCAGCGGAAAGATTCCACTTTTTTATGTTGTTACTGTAACGTTTAATAAAAAGACGATGAGTTTTGTGCTCGACTTAAAACTTTCATGTGAAATAACTCAAGCAGAATGCGTATTTCAGGTGAGAAACTATTTCTCTGTTTACATATTTTTTCTAAATATCATCTTACTGTTTGATATTGTCTGGCTAATCTCTTTAGGTTAATGCGAAAACCGTGATGCATTTCAGGGGGATACGGGGGAAACCTACGTATTGACCGGCAATGCCTCTCTGCTTTAAGTGGCGGCGATCACACTTTTATGCTCATCCCCGCTCCTCCTCCCTCCCTAATCCGTGCCAGGATGAGGAAGGTCAACAACGAGCCTGGCAAACTAGCGATAACGTTGTTTTATTACCTAAGGACCTGGAATCCCTATGTCACAGCCAACCTTCAACAAAGATCAATTTCAGGCAGCCCTGACGCGTCAGTGGCAGCGTTTCGGTTTACTGTCGGCTCACGAAATGACGTCGCGCCAGTGGTGGCAGGCAGTGAGTGGGGCGTTGGCTGAGTTACTCAGCGCCCAGCCAGCGGTGAAACCGGCAAAAAATCAGCGCCATGTTAACTACATCTCGATGGAATTTTTGATTGGTCGTCTGACCGGCAACAACTTACTCAATCTGGGCTGGTATCAGGCGGTGAGCGATGAACTGAAAGCGCACGACGTCAACCTGACCGATCTGCTGGAAGAAGAGATCGATCCGGCGTTAGGTAACGGTGGATTGGGGCGTCTGGCGGCCTGCTTCCTGGATTCGATGGCGACGGTCGGCCAGTCGGCGACGGGCTATGGTCTCAACTACCAGTACGGCCTGTTCCGCCAGTCTTTTGCCGACGGTCAGCAGATGGAAGCCCCGGATGACTGGCATCGCGGTAGCTATCCGTGGTTCCGTCACAACGAGGCGTTAGATGTGCAGGTAGGCATTGGCGGTAAAGTCACCAAAGAGGGACACTGGGAGCCGGGATTTATCATCACCGGTCAGGCCTGGGATCTGCCGGTTCTCGGCTACCGTAACGGCGTGGCGCAACCGCTGCGTCTGTGGCAGGCCAGCCACGCGCATCCGTTTAACCTGACTAAATTTAATGACGGCGATTTCCTGCGCGCTGAGCAGCAGGGTATCGACGCTGAGAAACTAACCAAGGTGCTGTACCCGAACGACAACCACACCGCGGGTAAAAAGCTGCGCCTGATGCAGCAGTACTTCCAGTGCGCCTGCTCCGTAGCCGACATTCTGCGCCGCCATCATCTGGCCGGGCGTAAACTGCATGAGCTGGCCGATTTCGAAGTGATTCAGCTGAACGATACTCACCCGACCATTGCGATCCCTGAGCTGCTGCGTGTGCTGATTGATGAGCATCAGATGAGCTGGGACGATGCGTGGGCCATTACCAGCAAAACCTTTGCGTACACCAACCATACCCTGATGCCGGAGGCGTTGGAGTGTTGGGATGAGAAGTTGGTGAAAGCGCTACTGCCGCGCCATATGCAAATCATCAAAGAGATTAACGACCGCTTTAAGAAACTGGTCGATAAAACCTGGCCGGGTAATGCTGAAGTGTGGGCGAAACTGGCGGTGGTGCATAATAAACAGGTACGTATGGCCAATATGTGCGTGGTCAGCGGTTTTGCAGTTAACGGCGTGGCGGCGCTGCACTCCGATCTGGTGGTGAAAGATCTGTTCCCGGAATATCACCAGCTCTGGCCTAACAAATTCCATAACGTCACCAACGGGATTACCCCGCGTCGCTGGATCAAACAGTGCAACCCGGCGCTTGCCGCGCTGCTGGATAAATCGCTGAAAAAAGAGTGGGCCAACGACCTCGACCAGTTGATTAACCTGGAAAAATACGCCGACGACGCGAAGTTCCGTCAGACTTATCGTGACATTAAGCTGGCGAATAAAAAGCGCCTGGCAGAGTTTGTGAAAGTACGGACAGGTATTGAAATCAATCCGCAGGCAATCTTTGATATTCAGATCAAACGTCTGCATGAGTACAAGCGTCAGCATCTGAACTTGCTGCATATTCTGGCGCTGTACAAAGAAATTCGTGAAAACCCGCAGGCGGATCGCGTGCCGCGCGTCTTCCTGTTTGGCGCGAAAGCCGCTCCGGGTTACTACCTGGCGAAAAATATTATCTTCGCTATCAACAAGGTGGCGGAAACGATCAATAACGACCCGAAAATCGGCGACAAGCTGAAAGTCGTCTTCCTGCCGGATTATTGTGTCTCGGCGGCGGAAATGCTGATTCCGGCGGCGGATATCTCTGAGCAGATCTCAACCGCGGGCAAAGAGGCTTCCGGCACCGGTAACATGAAACTGGCGCTGAACGGCGCGTTAACCGTCGGTACGCTGGATGGCGCCAACGTCGAAATCGCCGAGAAGGTGGGCGACGAAAATATCTTTATCTTTGGTCATACTGTGGAAGAGGTGAAAGCCCTGAAAGCGAAAGGCTATGACCCGGTGAAATGGCGTAAGAAAGATAAGGTGCTGGATGCTGTTCTGAAGGAGTTGGAAAGCGGAAAATTCAGCGACGGCGATAAACATGCCTTTGACCAGATGCTGCACAGTATTGGTAAGCAGGGCGGTGATCCGTATCTGGTCATGGCGGACTTCGCGGCCTACGTTGCAGCCCAGAAGCAGGTTGACGTGTTGTACCGTGACCAGGACGCCTGGACCCGGGCGGCGATTCTGAATACCGCGCGTTGCGGCATGTTCAGTTCAGATCGCTCTATTCGCGATTATCAGGCTCGTATCTGGCAGGCGAAACGTTAAGGAAGCGCGATGGAAAGCAAACGTCTGGATAATGCCGCGCTGGCGGCGGGGATCAGCCCACATTACATTAATGCCCACGGTAAACCGCAGTCTATTGGTGCCGAAACCAAGCGGCGTTTGCTTGACGCCATGCATCGCACCACCGCCGCCACGAAGGTGGCGGTGACCCCGGTGCCGAACGTCATGGTTTATACCGCGGGCAAAAAAATGCCGTTGGCGGTTGAGGGAAGTGGAGAGTTTACCTGGCTGCTAACCACCGAAGAGGGTGTGCAGCACAAAGGGCATGCCGTTGGCGGTAAATCTTTCAACCTGCCGGCGAAACTGCCGGAGGGATATCACACGCTTACCCTGACCCAGGGGGAGTTGCGTACGCATTGCCGTATCATCGTGGCGCCGAAGCGCTGTTACGAACCGCAGGCGTTGTTGGCCGGGCAGAAGCTGTGGGGGGCATGCGTTCAGCTTTACACCCTACGTTCAGAAAAAAACTGGGGGATTGGCGACTTTGGCGATCTCCGCGCCATGTTGGTGGATGTGGCACAACGCGGCGGCGCGTTTATCGGCCTGAATCCTATTCATGCGCTGTATCCGGCGAACCCGGAAAGTGCAAGTCCATACAGCCCGTCGTCACGTCGCTGGCTGAATATTATTTATATTGATGTCAACGCAGTAGACGATTTCCACCACAGTAAAGAGGCACAGGCCTGGTGGCAGAAACCCACGACTCAGCAAGCCCTGCAAAAGGCGCGAGATGCCGTATGGGTGGATTACTCTACCGTTACCGCACTGAAGATGACGGCTCTACGTATGGCGTGGAAAAGTTTCTCTGCGCGTGATGATGAGCAGATGGCGGCATTTCGCCAGTTTGTGGCTCAGGAAGGCGATAGCCTGTACTGGCAGGCGGCCTTTGACGCCCTGCATGCGCATCAGGTGAAAGAAGACGCATTGCGCTGGGGCTGGCCGGTGTGGCCAGAGGCTTTCCAGTCGGTGGACTCGCCAGAGGTCAAACAGTTCTGCGAAGCGCATCGTGATGACGTGGACTTCTACCTGTGGCTTCAGTGGCTGGCGTATACCCAGTTCGCTGACTGCTGGGAAACGAGTCAGGGTTTTGCGATGCCTGTCGGGCTGTATCGCGATCTGGCGGTCGGCGTGGCAGAAGGGGGGGCGGAAACCTGGTGCGACCGTGAGCTGTACTGCCTGAAAGCCTCGATTGGCGCGCCGCCGGATATTCTCGGTCCGCTGGGTCAGAACTGGGGGCTGCCGCCGATGGATCCGCACATCATCACAGCCCGCGCTTACGAACCGTTTATCGAGCTGCTGCGCGCCAATATGCAGAACTGCGGCGCATTGCGTATCGATCATGTTATGTCGATGCTGCGTCTGTGGTGGATCCCCTACGGTGAAACGGCCGATCACGGCGCCTACGTGCATTATCCGGTCGACGATCTTCTTTCAATTCTGGCGCTGGAAAGTAAACGTCATCACTGCATGGTGATTGGTGAAGATCTGGGTACTGTACCGGTGGAGATCGTCAGCAAGCTGCGCGATAGCGGCGTGTACTCCTATAAAGTGCTTTATTTTGAGAATGACCATGAGAAAAACTTCCGTGCGCCGAAAGCGTACCCGGAACAATCAATGGCAGTCGCGGCGACGCATGACCTTCCTACGCTTAAAGGTTATTGGGATAGTGGCGATCTGACGCTGGGTAGAGCGCTGGGTCTGTACCCGGATGAGGTTGTGCTACGAGGGTTATATCAGGACCGGGAGTTGGCGAAACAAGGGCTGCTGGACGCGCTGCACAAATATGGCTGTCTGCCAAAACGCGCGGGTCACAAGGCCTCGCTGATGTCGATGACGCCGATGCTTAATCGTGGCATGCAACGCTACATCGCTGACAGCAACAGTGCGCTGCTGGGCCTGCAACCGGAGGACTGGTTAGGAATGGCGGATCCGGTCAACATCCCGGGGACCAGCGACCAGTACAAAAACTGGCGGCGTAAGCTCACCGCTACGTTGGAGCAGATGTTCGCCGATGACGGGGTGAACAAGCTGATTAAGGATTTGGATAAACGCCGAAAAGCCGCTGCGAAGAAGAAATAGTGTTAGTTGGCCGGATGGCGACGCAGAATGCGTCTTATCCGGCCTACAATGACTGCGGTAGGCCGGGTAAGCGAAGCGCCACCCGGCACCGTTTTATCAGACCACCATGCCCAGCAGCAGACAACCTACCAGACCGCAGACGGAGATAATGGTCTCCAGCATTGACCATGACTTGATGGTCTCACCGATAGTCAGGTTGAAATACTCCTTGAACAGCCAGAAGCCTGGATCGTTCACGTGGGAGAAAATGACGGAGCCGGAACCGACTGCAATAACCATCAGCTCAGGGCTTACGCCGGTCGTCGCAATCAGCGGCGCCACTATCCCACCTGCGGTGATAGCTGCAACGGTCGCGGAACCCAGCGCGATACGCAGTACCGCAGCGATAGACCATGCCATCAACAGCGGAGAAACGTTCGAGCCGTGCATCATGGAGGCGATGTATTTGTCCACGCCGCTATCAACCAGAACCTGTTTGAAGGCACCGCCACCACCGATGATCAACAGCATCATCGCGATGATTTTGATTGAGGACACCAGCGTGTCGTTAATCTGATCCATCGAACGTCCACGGTTCAGACCAAACGTGAACATCGCAATCAGCACCGCGATAAGCGTAGCCATGACCGGGTCGCCAAGGAATTCTGCAACCGTCAGGAAAGCATGACCTTTAGGCAGAATCATCTCCGCGACGGCGCGCATCGCCATCAGGATAACCGGAACCAAAGAGGTCCAGACGCTGACGCCAAAGCCTGGCATCTCTTCTTCGGTGAAGGTTTTTGCGCTGTACAAACCTTCCGGGATTGGCTTATCGATGCCTTTCAGGAAGCGCGCGTACACCGGACCGGCGAGAATAACGGTCGGGATGGCCAGAATCGTACCAAACAGCAGGGTTTTACCCATATCTGCGTGGAAAATGGTGGCGATAGCAGTCGGACCCGGGTGAGGCGGCAGGAAACCGTGCGTGACGGACAGCGCAGCAGCCATCGGGACACCAACGTACAGCAGCGGGATGTTTGCCGCCGCGGCAATCGTGAACACCAGCGGCAGCATCAGTACGAAGCCGACTTCGTAGAACAGGGCAAAACCGACGGTGAAACCGGTTAATACTACCGCCCACTGAATGTGTTTTTTGCCGAATTTAGCAATCAGCGTGGTGGCGATGCGCTGTGCGCCGCCGCAGTCCGCCAGCATTTTGCCCAACATGGCGCCAAAACCCATAATCAGGGCGAGGCTGCCAAGGGTTCCGCCGACGCCGGCTTTAATAGAACCGATGACTTTATCCAGCGGCATCCCTTGCATCAATCCGACAGCAAGCGCCACCAGGACGAGAGCGATGAAGCCGTTCATTTTGAAACGGATCATCAGGAGAAGTAACAAGATTACACCGATAGCAACGATGACTAATGGCATGATTTACCTGGCCTTTACTTTGTTATGGGTAACGTCAGTGTTTAGATGACAAATTCCGATTGTCCCGACCGGGAACCGAGTATTCACAGCACCAATGCTGATTACCGTCAAAACTAATTAGTTTAGCTGGCTGTTATGGGTGTGTTAGGTGCTGATATGAATGATACGGGTAACATGTGGCGCTTGAAAATCACCTGAGCAGGCAAAATTTAAATTATGAGAGGCGGGTCAAATTATAGCGGAGTTGTTGCAGGGGACATGCAGAGAAATGTAAGGGTGCAGGCCGGATAAAGCGTTTACGCTGCCATCCGGCATCAATGCCCGATGGCGACGCGGATGCGCCTGATCGGGCCTTGCAGGTCTGGTCGTTAGTAGTAAGAGTGCTCACCGCGCTGGTGTTCGGTTAAATCGCGAACGCCTTTCAGTTCAGGGAATTCAGCCAGCAGCTGTTTCTCGATACCTTCTTTCAGCGTTACATCTACCATTGAACAGCCGTTACAGCCGCCGCCAAATTGCAGAATGGCGTAGCCTTCATCGGTGATCTCCATCAGAGAGACGCGGCCACCATGGCCTGCCAACTGTGGGTTGATCTGCGATTGCAGCATGTACTCTACGCGTTCCATCAGCGGCGCATCATCGGCAACTTTACGCATTTTGGCGTTTGGCGCTTTCAGCGTCAGCTGGGAGCCTAACTGGTCGGTAACGAAATCGATTTCTGCATCTTCCAGATACGGTGCGCTCAGTTCATCAACATATGCGGTCAGCAGGTCAAATTTAATGGCGGTGTCGGTTGCTTCCACGGCGTCGGGCGGGCAATAAGAAACGCCGCATTCAGCGTTAGGCGTGCCGGGATTAATCACAAATACGCGAATTTGTGTCCCTTCTTCCTGATTTGCCAGCAGTTTGGCAAAGTGCGCTTGTGCAGCATCGGAAATATGGATCATAGTAATGGCCTAATAGTTGACTATTTTACTTGGTTATAATACGCCCATCATCGAGGCTCTACAAGGTTCGACACAGGCACCATACCTGGACAGTCGCCGCGCCGTTGCGTAAAAGCAGCTGCGCGATTTCCGCGACGGTACTTCCGGTAGTGACGACATCATCCACAATAACCATATGGAGTCCCTGCACCGGCAATTCAAGGCGAAAGGCATTTTTCAGGTTACGTTTGCGTAATCTGGCGCTGAGATAGTGTTGTGTGGCGGTGGCCCGAACCCGTGTGATGGCCTGCCTGTCCCAGTCGCAGCCAAGCCAGCGCGCCAAAGGGCGACACAGTAAATCACTCTGATTAAATCCTCTGCGCCAGTGTCGGCGTTGCCAGAGCGGGACGCTAACTATTCTGTCCGGCAGAGGAAGAGCGCTGACGCGCCGGGCCTGTAATACCTCCAGCAACAGTAAACGTGAAAGAGCACTGGCCATTTCGCTGCGGCGTGAAAACTTAAACTGGTGGATAAGTCCGCTCAGCGGAGGAATATAGTCGCTGACGGCGATCAGACGCTGCCACGGCGGGGGTTTTTGCAGGCAACGACCGCAGGGAAGCGAAGGATGTGCGGCAGGTAGTCCGCATTGAGGACACCGGCAGAGAGGCTGACGCGTTGCCCGCGTGCAAACCGAACAGATCCCCCAGTGCCCCAACGTCAACGGCATTCGGCATAGCCAGCACAATCCTGGTACTGTTAGCATAGATGCATCCTTTCAGGCTAAAAGAGAACAATAACTGATGAATGACATCTGGTGGCAGACCCAGGGTTCGGGAAATTGCCATCTTGTGCTGCTGCACGGATGGGGACTGAACGCGGAAGTATGGCATTGCATAAGTGAGGAACTGAGCTCGCATTTCACGCTGCATCTTGTCGACTTGCCGGGATTTGGTCGTAGCCAGGGGTTCGGCGCAATGTCGTTGGAAGAGATGGCCGGGCGGGTATTAAAACAGGCGCCGGAGAAAGCCATCTGGCTCGGCTGGAGTCTCGGGGGGCTGGTCGCCAGTCAGGTGGCGTTAACGCATCCTGAGCGTGTTCAGGCGCTGGTTACCGTGGCATCCTCACCTTGTTTTAGCGCGCGCGACGAATGGCCGGGCATTAAGCCGGAAGTACTGGCCGGTTTCCAGCAACAGTTGAGCGAAGATTTCCAGCGTACGGTTGAGCGTTTTCTGGCCTTGCAAACGATGGGTACTGAAACCGCGCGTCAGGATGCGCGAGCGCTGAAGAAAACGGTGCTGGCATTACCCATGCCGGACGTCGAGGTGCTTAATGGCGGGCTGGAGATCCTGAAAACGGTCGATCTGCGTGAGCCGTTATGTTCTGTGGATATACCTTTCCTGCGGATGTACGGTTATCTTGATGGTTTGGTTCCGCGCAAAGTCGTCCCGAGGCTGGATACCTTGTGGCCGCAAAGCGAGTCGTTGGTGTTTGCCAAAGCGGCGCATGCGCCGTTTATCTCACATCCGACGGAGTTCTGCTCAGTGCTGGTGGCGTTAAAACAGCGGCTATAAATCCGCTGTTTTGCCCGGTGGAATCATACTGCCGGGCTGGTGATTAATGGCTGCACGTAGCCAGATCCTCAGCGGTCAGGCCGGTGATTCTGCAGATGGTCAGCGGGTCTATACCATCTGCCAACATGGTTGTTGCAATGCGTAGAGCTTCCTCTCGTTTGCCTTGTTGCAAACCCTCTCGTAACCCCTGTAGTAACCCTTTCCTGTGACCTTCCTGAAGACCATTAAGGTGCCCTTCCTGACGTAATCTTTCGGCAATAGTCATCAACTTTTCCTTATGTTGAGGTAAACGTTCGGCGACCTGGTGAATAAATTCGCTAAAACGCGCGGTGTCACCGGCCTGCATCAGGTAATTAAACAGGGCTTTCAACTGGTTGTCATTAGCATGTCCTTTAACAAGCAGGATGGCGAGTTTTTCAACTAACCCCATCAAATCGCGTTTACGAATATGCTTTTGGATGAGCTCCAACAGCGCCATCCGGCGGTGCTGCATGATCTCGTCATCGGGCACAACGGTGATATCGACCAATGGAAATGCTGTGGCATAAAGTGGTCTGGCTGCCTCCGGGTCGTCAAATTCGTCCAGCCAGCAGAGTGAATATGGATATGGGCTGACGGTGCCATGATAAAAAAGTATGGGGATCACTAACGGTAGTTTCTTATGGCCCGCGTCCAAAATCTGGCCTGGATGTTTGCTGCCATTTGTAGGCCGGATAAGCGTAGCGCCATCCGGCAGGAGCGGCAAACTAGCGCAAAGCCCACCACTCGCGCAGGCAGGCTTTACCTTCGGGGCAACTCTTGCAGCTTCCGGACAGACACCCATCGGCATCTTCCTGAATCCGCACCGCTTTGCCCATCTTTTCTAACTGATTCAGCATGGCGTCAATCATTGGCTGCGGAGTATGCAGCGTGTGGCTAATTTGCTTTGCCTCCAAACGCCCCCGCAGCGCCAGTAAATCACGAACCTGAATAAGCGATGCCATCGTTGACGACCTTAGTGGCAATCGCCAGTGGTACTGGAACAGCAGGAGCTAGCCGTTCTGTTGGTTGACAGCAGTGAGAGATCCACCCGGCTGCGGGCACGGCGCAGCAGACCCAGCAACACGATGTTAAACAGAATGACGGCTAAGATGCACACCAGACTGTAAGTCGGATGCGCTTTGTAGCTGACGGTCTGATAAAACAGCGTTGACAGTGAATAGGCGATGTTCAGGCCCCACAGGATCGAGAAGCCCATCCAACCACGGCTGGATTCACGTGCGATAGCCCCCATCACTGAAATGCACGGGACATACAGCAGCACGAAAATCAGGTAGCTGTACGCGGCGGCGGCGCTGCCAAATTTCTCGCCCATCACGCCCATTGCGCCTGTAGCCATCTCGCCGTCGCCTTTGCTGGCTTCAATAGGGTTGGCCAGCACGCTCAGGCTGAAGGTGTCTTTCAGGCTTTGCCAGGTTTCATCCACCGCACTGAACAGCTCGTCACCGAGGTGGAAATCTGCCGGATTGAATTCTTCTTCCTGAATGTTTTCTGCGGTGTAAAGCGTGTTCAGCGTACCGACAACCACCTCTTTTGCCATCGCACCGGTGAACAGACCGACGGTTGCCTGCCAGTTATCTTCGTGGACGCCAATCGGCTTGAAGACCGGGGTGATGACGCGGCTGACGGAAGCCAGAGCAGAGTCGTTGATGTTATCGACGATTTTCCCGCTTAGCGAGAAGCTGTTAAAGGCGCTGAGGAAAATACTGACGATGATAATCACTTTACCGGCACGCAGCACGAAGCCTTTCAGACGTTGCCAGGTCTGAATAATCAGGCTCTTGATGTGCGGCACATGGTACACCGGCAGCTCCATGACGAACGGTGTTGCTTCGCCACGCATGATGGTGTGTTTGAGCATCAGGCCGGTCAGCACCGCCATGATGATACCCAGTACGTACAACGAGAAGACCGCCAGCGCGCCGTTCTGACCAAAGAAAGCCGCGGCAAAGACGGCGAAAATCGCCAGACGTGCGCCGCAGGACATAAACGGCGCCATCATGATGGTCATCAGACGTTCACGTGGCGCATCCAGCGTACGGGCGCCCATCACCGACGGTACGTTGCAGCCAAAGCCGACTATCAGCGGGACAAACGATTTGCCCGGCAGTCCCAGTGCCTGCATCAGACGGTCCATCACAAACGCAGCGCGCGCCATGTAACCGGAGTCTTCAAGGAAAGAGAGGAACAGGTACATCATGCCGATTTGCGGCACCAACGGCAGCACGGTGTTAATCCCGCCGCCAAGACCTTGCGCCAGGAAGATAGTGAGCCAGTCCGGGAAGTGCAGTGTATAGCCAATCCATTGAATACCATGAATAAACAGCGCCACGGAACCCACATCGAATAACGGCTGCAGTGCGCCGCCAATATTAATGGCGAGCAGGAACATCAGGTACATCACGAACAGGAAAATCGGCAACCCGAGGAAGCGGTTAAGGACGATTTTATCCACCGCGGTGGTGAAACGGCTCGGCTCTGCCGTCAGGGTATTACTGACGGTATCGCAGATTGCGGCGATGCATTGGTAACGCGCATCGGCGATATGCAGCGCCGGATCGTCCATTGTTTCACTCAGACGCGCAATGGCGGCATCAAGGTTTTGTGCGGCCTCACCGGCGTAGGCACGGCTGTAGATATCGCCTTCCAGCATCTGCAGGCCCAGCCAGCGGCGTTGTTTAAGCGGCATATCTTTGGCCATCGCATCGGCGAGGGAATCGGCTTCCTGCAACAACGGCTGGGCATAATGCACCAGTTCGACGGTGTCGTTTTCCTTGTAGCGATCGATCGCCAGCTTCAACGCTTCAATGCCGCGGGCGCGGGTGGAGACCAGCGGAACCACCGGGCAGCCAAGACGGGCGGAGAGGGCGTCGATATCGATACGGATTTGCTGTTTCTCAGCAATATCCAGCATGTTCAGCGCGACGATACAGGGAATGCCCAGCTCAAGCAGTTGCAACGTCAGGTAGAGGTTGCGCTCAAGGTTTGAGGCATCGACCACGTTGATCAACAGATCCGCGTCGCCGCTTAAAATGTAGTGGCAGGCGATTTGCTCATCAAGAGAGGTCTGCGACGAGATTGTCGTCAGTGAATAGGTGCCGGGTAAGTCGACCAGCGTGACCTGATGGTCCGTCGTGGCGAAATGACCTTCTTTACGCTCAACGGTAACGCCAGCCCAGTTGCCTACACGCTGACGCGCGCCGGTGAGCTGGTTGAATAAGGTTGTCTTGCCGGAATTAGGATTACCAATTAAACCAATGGTTAGTTTTTTCATTTTTATAGACTCACTGTATTAACAGGACACCGCTTCCACTTCTAATAACGCCAAATCCTTTTTACGCAATACCAGACTTACGCGACGCGTTTCAATATGGATAGGATCGCCGAGCGGGGCGACGCGAACCACGTTGAAGGATGAGCCGGGTAGCATGCCAAGTGACAACAGTTTCTGACGATAAGCCGGGCTGATTTCACGGGCAAAACCGGTAATTTTCCACGCACTGTCAGGAGTGAATTGCATAGGGGCCTACTTATATCTCGCTAACTGGGTGATTACCTCATGGGGCGACAGGGCGGCATGAGACCAGATGATTAGCCAACGTAAGGAAAGAGTAAATAATCAACAAACCAATGATAATGAGAATGGTTTCTATCATCAATAGAATAAGTGTGACGGAATGTACAATTAGATAATAATTTGAGCCAATTTTGATATTCCTCAATATTTATTCTGGTTGGGGACGAATGATTCGCGCTAGCAATTATTGAAATCCTTAATGTTTAATTAAGGTTTCATCTGTTAATGAAGTGATAAATATAATGAGGAAGAGAGAAGATAATATAGTAAATATGCCGGATACGGTATTTACACCGCTATCCGGCACATGGTTTAAACTTAGCGCTTTTTACCCATTGCCGCTGCCAGCGCATCCATCATGGCGCTGTTGCCCGCAGGCTGAGCGTCACGGCCACGAGGTTTCGCGGCTTTTGGGGCCGGGCGATTGCCCTGAGTACGATCGTTATTTCCACCACTGCGACGCGCGTTGGTTTCACTTGGCTGCTCATCCAGACGCATAGTCAGCGCGATACGCTTACGCTGCAGGTCTACTTCCAGCACTTTCACTTTCACAATGTCGCCCGCTTTCACCACGGTGTGGGGATCTTCGACGAACTTATTCGACAGTGAAGAGATATGCACCAGACCGTCCTGGTGTACGCCGATATCGACAAACGCGCCGAAGTTGGTGACGTTGGTGACGGCCCCTTCCAGAATCATCCCCGGTTGCAGATCGTTCATGGTTTCTACGCCATCAGCAAACTGTGCGGTTTTGAATTCAGGACGCGGGTCGCGACCCGGTTTTTCCAGCTCTTTGATGATGTCGGTGACGGTCGGTACCCCGAAGCGCTCGTCAGTAAAATCGGCGGCTTTCAGATTGCGCAGTTCGCTGCTGTTGCCCATCAGATCGCGCAGCGATTGCTCGGTGGCGGCCAGAATGCGTTCCACAATCGGATAGGCTTCCGGGTGAACGGTGGAGGCATCCAGCGGATTATCGCCGTGATTGATACGCAAGAAGCCCGCGCACTGTTCAAAGGCTTTAGGGCCCAGACGGCTGACTTTGAGCAGTTGCTGACGGTTCTGGAACTGGCCGTTCTCGTCACGCCAGGCCACGATGTTCTGCGCCATCATGCGCGTCAGGCCCGCCACGCGGGTCAGCAGCGGTACGGAGGCGGTGTTCAGATCCACGCCGACGGCGTTTACGCAGTCTTCCACTACCGCATCCAGCTTACGCGCCAGCTGCGTCTGGCTTACGTCGTGCTGATACTGGCCCACGCCGATAGATTTCGGATCGATTTTCACCAGCTCAGCCAGCGGATCCTGCAGACGACGGGCGATAGACACCGCCCCACGCAGCGAAACATCAAGGTCCGGGAACTCCAGCGCCGCCAGCTCAGAAGCGGAGTACACTGACGCGCCGGCTTCGCTGACGATTACTTTCTGCGCGGTGACTTGCGGGAACTGTTTCTGTACGTCGAGGAAGAAACGCTCGGTTTCGCGCGACGCCGTACCATTACCAATCGCCACCAGCTCAACGTTGTATTTTTCACACAACGCCGCAACGGCGACGGCGGCTTTGGCGGCCTGACCGGTATGCGGGTAAATGGTATCGGTAGCGACCAGTTTGCCGGTACCATCAACCACAGCCACTTTTACCCCGGTACGCAGACCCGGATCGAGGCCCATTGTGGCGCGCAGTCCAGCTGGGGCGGCCATCAGCAGGTCATGCAGGTTGCGGGCAAAGACGTTAATCGCTTCATCTTCCGCACGTTCGCGCACGGTACCCATCAGCTCGGTTTCAAGGTGCATCAGCACTTTGATGCGCCACGTCCAGCTCACCACGCCTTTACGCCAGCTGTCGGCAGGTGCGTTATTCAGGCGCAGTCCCAGATGTTCCTGGATAATTTGCTCGCCGTGGCTCTCTTTTGGCGGCTCATCGAATTGCGGATCGGCATTCAATGAAAGCTGTAACATGCCTTCGTTACGACCACGGAACATGGCCAGCGCGCGGTGGGATGGCACGGTAGAAATCGGTTCGTGGTGGTCGAAGTAGTCACGGAACTTCGCCCCTTCCTCTTCTTTACCGCTGACCACGGTAGAAACCAAATGCGCGTTTTTCCACAGGTAATCACGAACTTTTGCCAGCAGCGCGGCGTCTTCTGCGAAACGCTCCATCAGAATGTAGCGCGCGCCGTCGAGAGCGGCTTTGGTGTCCGCCACGCCGTTTTCGGCGTTGAGGTATTTGGCGGCTTCCGTTTCCGGGTCGTGGGAGGGTTCGTTCCACAGCAGGTCAGCCAGCGGCTCCAGCCCGGCTTCAATGGCGATTTGCCCACGGGTGCGGCGCTTGGGTTTGTACGGCAGATAGAGATCTTCGAGTTCGGTCTTACTTAACGTACCGTTGATCGCATTCACCAGATCGTCGGTCAGTTTGCCTTGCTCGCCGATAGATTTCAGGATCGCCTGACGGCGGTCTTCCAGTTCACGCAGATATCCCAGACGGGTCTCCAGATTACGCAATTGCGTATCGTCCAGACCGCCGGTGATTTCCTTACGATAACGTGCGATAAACGGCACGGTGTTCCCTTCATCAAGCAGGCGAACGGCAGCTTCTACCTGTTCAGCACGAGCCTGAATTTCACCAGCGATAATGCGGCAGAAAGAATCATTCATCATGGATAGCTTCGTCTATAGGATAAAAAATCAGGGGATAGTTATACGGATTGACTGGCAAAAATGCCAGTCATCTACGGGGGCTTCGGATTGTTCCGGTCTCACTTCACGTATTCGATCTCGTTTACGTACCAACTGGCTTCGCCGCCTGGGGTGTTTACTACCGCGAGATCGCCGACCTCTTTTTTCAGCAGCGCCCGCGCCATTGGCGAATCGATAGAGATGTAATCTTTACGACCGAAGATCTCATCGTAACCGACAATGCGGAATTTGCGGATGTCGCCATCGTCATTTTCAATCTCGACCCATGCGCCAAAGAAGACTTTCCCTTCCTGTTGCGGGGAGTAATCGACGATTTTCAGATTTTCCATGCACTTGGTCAAATAACGAACGCGGCGGTCGATCTCGCGCAGGCGCTTTTTATTATACTGGTAGTCGGCATTTTCGCTGCGGTCGCCCAGACTTGCGGCCCAGGTGACCTTTTTGGTGACTTCCGGGCGCTCTTCACGCCAGAGATAATTCAGTTCTTGTTTGAGTTTTTCATACCCTTCACGGGTTATCAGGGGCGTTTTCATCTTATTGTTTTACCTTCGACTCTGTGATGATGCGCACAATTAGTATTACGTGAGCATATCAACAGAATAAATAATGTATTGCGAGAAACATTGTATACTTAAGCTGCTGTTTAATATGCTTTGTAACAATTTAGCCTGGAATTCATACCAGAATTCGCTGGTGACTCACGTGAGCTTTCTTAAGAATATACACTTAATTGTTGCGAACCTTTGGGAGTAATAACAATGCAAGAGAACTATAAGATTCTGGTGGTCGATGACGACATGCGCTTACGTGCGCTTCTGGAACGTTATCTGACCGAGCAGGGCTTCCAGGTTCGAAGCGTCGCAAACGCTGAGCAGATGGATCGTCTGCTGACCCGTGAGTCCTTCCACCTGATGGTGCTGGATTTAATGCTGCCGGGTGAAGACGGCCTGTCTATTTGCCGTCGCCTGCGCAGCCAAAGCAACCCGATGCCGATCATTATGGTGACCGCGAAGGGTGAAGAAGTTGATCGTATCGTAGGGCTGGAAATCGGCGCTGACGATTACATTCCGAAACCGTTTAACCCGCGTGAACTGCTGGCGCGTATTCGTGCCGTACTGCGTCGTCAGGCGAACGAACTGCCGGGCGCACCTTCTCAGGAAGAAGCGGTTATTGCCTTTGGTAAGTTCAAACTGAACCTCGGTACGCGTGAAATGTTCCGCGAAGATGAACCGATGCCGCTCACCAGCGGGGAGTTTGCGGTACTGAAAGCGCTGGTAAGCCACCCGCGTGAGCCGCTGTCTCGCGACAAGCTGATGAACCTGGCTCGTGGTCGTGAATACTCGGCGATGGAACGTTCCATCGACGTACAGATTTCTCGTCTGCGCCGTATGGTGGAAGAAGATCCGGCGCATCCGCGTTATATCCAGACCGTATGGGGCCTGGGCTACGTTTTTGTTCCGGACGGTTCTAAAGCATGAGGCGAATGCGCTTCTCACCACGAAGTTCGTTTGCCCGCACATTATTGCTCATCGTCACCTTGCTGTTTGCCAGCCTGGTGACGACTTACCTGGTCGTGCTGAACTTCGCGATTTTGCCGAGCCTCCAGCAGTTTAATAAGGTCCTGGCTTACGAAGTTCGTATGCTGATGACCGATAAACTGCAGCTGGAGGACGGTACGCAACTGGTGGTGCCGCCCGCGTTCCGCCGGGAAATTTATCGTGAGTTGGGTATTTCCCTCTATTCCAACGAGGCCGCTGAAGAGGCCGGACTGCGTTGGGCGCAACACTATGAATTCTTAAGCCATCAGATGGCGCAGCAGTTGGGTGGCCCGACCGAAGTCCGTGTTGAGGTCAACAAAAGCTCGCCGGTCGTGTGGCTGAAAACCTGGCTGTCGCCCAATATCTGGGTACGTGTGCCGCTGACTGAAATCCATCAGGGGGATTTTTCGCCGCTGTTCCGCTATACGTTGGCGATCATGCTGCTGGCCATCGGCGGCGCATGGCTGTTTATTCGTATTCAGAACCGACCGCTGGTGGATCTTGAACATGCGGCGTTGCAGGTGGGGAAAGGTATTATTCCGCCGCCGTTGCGTGAGTATGGCGCTTCTGAGGTGCGTTCCGTTACCCGTGCCTTTAACCATATGGCGGCAGGCGTGAAGCAACTGGCCGATGACCGTACGCTGCTGATGGCGGGGGTGAGTCACGATCTACGTACTCCACTGACGCGTATCCGTCTGGCGACGGAAATGATGGGCGAGGAAGACGGTTATCTCGCAGAGCCCATCAATAAGGACATCGAAGAGTGTAACGCTATTATCGAGCAGTTTATCGATTACCTGCGTACCGGTCAGGAGATGCCGATGGAGATGGCGGATCTGAACTCGGTGTTAGGCGAAGTGGTCGCGGCGGAAAGCGGCTATGAGCGGGAAATTGAGACTGCGCTGCTGCCGGGCAACATTCAGGTGAAGATGCATCCGCTGTCGATCAAGCGTGCGGTTGCCAATATGGTGGTGAATGCCGCCCGCTATGGTAACGGTTGGATTAAGGTCAGTAGCGGTATGGAGCCGCATCGCGCCTGGTTCCAGGTGGAAGATGATGGTCCGGGCATCAAGCCGGAACAGCGTAAACATCTGTTCCAGCCGTTTGTCCGCGGCGATAGCGCGCGTAGTACCAGCGGTACGGGCCTGGGGCTGGCGATTGTGCAGCGTATTATCGATAACCATAACGGTATGCTGGAAATTGGCACCAGCGAGCGGGGTGGGTTGTCGATTCGCGCCTGGCTTCCGGTTCCCTTCACTCGTGCGCAGGGCACCACGAAAGACGCATAAGAAAGGGAGGCGAAATGCCTCCCTTTTTGTTGTTGTAGGCCGGATAAGGCGAAACCGCCCTCCGGCAACGTCAATTACAGCTTCGGCCCGGCGCTAACCAGCGCTTCACCTGCTGGGGTGTCGGTGTACTTCTCGAAATTCTCGATAAACAGTTTCGCCAGTGCGTTGGCTTTTTCCTGCCACTGCTCCGGTGACGCGTAGGTGTTACGCGGATCGAGAATGCGAGTATCCACGCCCGGCAGTTCGGTTGGGATAGCCAGGTCAAACATCGGCAGACGGAATGTTTCTGCGTCGTCCAGTGAACCGTTCAGAATGGCGTCGATAATCGCGCGGGTATCTTTGATGGAGATACGCTTACCAGTACCGTTCCAGCCGGTGTTAACCAGATACGCTTGCGCACCTGCCGCCTGCATACGTTTCACCAGCACCTCAGCGTACTGCGTTGGGTGCAGCGTCAGGAATGCTGCGCCAAAGCATGCAGAGAAGGTTGGGGTAGGTTCAGTGACGCCACGTTCGGTACCGGCCAGTTTGGCAGTGAAGCCAGACAGGAAGTGGTACTGCGTTTGATCTGCCGTCAGGCGAGACACCGGTGGCAGCACGCCAAACGCGTCAGCGGTCAGGAAGATCACTTTGGTGGCATGACCCGCTTTTGACACCGGCTTAACGATATTCTCGATGTGATAAATCGGGTAGGAAACTCGGGTGTTTTCGGTTTTGGAACCGTCATCGAAGTCGATAGAACCATCTTCGCGTACGGTGACGTTTTCCAGCAGCGCGTCACGACGGATCGCGTTGTAGATCTCCGGCTCGGCATCTTTAGACAGTTTGATGGTCTTAGCGTAGCAACCGCCTTCGAAGTTAAACACGCCATCATCATCCCAACCGTGTTCATCATCACCGATCAGGCGGCGTTTAGGGTCGGTGGACAGCGTGGTTTTACCGGTGCCGGACAAGCCAAAGAAGACCGCCACATCACCTTTTTCCCCGACGTTTGCCGAGCAGTGCATGGAGGCGATGCCCTTCAGCGGCAGCAGGTAGTTCATGACGGAGAACATACCTTTTTTCATCTCGCCGCCGTACCAGGTACCACCAATCAACTGAATACGTTCAGTCAGGTTGAATGCCACGAAGTTTTCTGAGTTCAGGCCCTGCTCTTTCCATTGCGGGTTGGTGCATTTAGCGCCG
Organism: Citrobacter sp. W9; assembly: GCF_026719375.1. NCBI lineage: Bacteria > Pseudomonadati > Pseudomonadota > Gammaproteobacteria > Enterobacterales > Enterobacteriaceae > Citrobacter > Citrobacter sp. W9. The sequence continues at coordinate 292,814 of NZ_JAPPTE010000003.1, forward strand.
TTCATCACGATAAAATCAGGTTTAAAATCAACCAGTTCTTCGTCGCTTGGGCGGATGAACATGTTTTTGACAAAATGCGCCTGCCAGGCAACTTCGGTAATGAAGCGCACGGAAAGACGGGTATCGGCGTTTGCGCCACAGAAAGCATCAATAATAAACAGGCGCTTGCCGGAAAGTTGCTGGGTGACTAACCCTTTCAGATGTTGCCAGGTTTCCGGGGAAAGCGGTTTGTTGTCGTTCTTACCCTTACCTTTGTCGGACCACCACAGCGTATCACGCGTCGTGTCGTCACGGACAATGTACTTATCCTTTGGCGAACGTCCGGTAAAGATACCGGTATCAACAGCAACGGCGCCCAGATCCGTTAACACGCCACGCTCATAACCTTCCAGATTTGGATCAAGTTCTTCCTGATACAACAGGTCGTAGCTGGGATTGTAAACGATATCCTGAACGTCATTGATACCATAAGCCTTGAGATCTTGCGGGGTTAAACTGTTGTTCACACGCATTTCACTGCTCCTTAGCCAATATGTATTACCTGGAATAGTAAGGTTTTTTTGGGATTGCTAACCGCGACAAGGCTCATAGATTTACGCATCCGGAAAAACCACGGGCGACCGAATGCGCTGCGACTCCTGTCACAAAGAGGCAGATATTATGGCAGGAAACCCTTTTTTGTTGTGGAAAATGTTCTTAAAACGTTAATAGAGAGTGTTTTTGGCGGGAATCTTGTGAGTGTAATCGCATTCACGTAAGAAAAATACGTAACTCATACATAAACAATATCGATTCACTTCCCGTCGTCATGGCCCGAAAAAGGTCAGTCAATATTCAAAATTGTGAAGTTGATGCGATATGAGGCTTTCTGTTGATGCTGAATGACGACATGGTTAGTGTTGAACGTTCACAAACTACTCGCTGGGGCATGGAATCTATTGGCCTGCGGCAGGCGGTAGCGAATCAGTCACTGGATTCAGCGCCCAGAATGTGGCGTGTTATCGTGATTCTTGGCGAACGGCTAAAGAGGCATTATTACGCTGAGTAAGCGGGAGTTAGCCCGGCAGAAGACACTACCGGGCTGATAAACTTAATGGACCTGTGGGTCTGCCGGGGAAGCGTTGCTGCGGATCTCGGCAATATCCATTGCGTTAAACAGATAGTGGCTACCGCAGTAATCGCAGTGCATATCGATCTCGCCTTCTTCCGCCAGAATGCTGTCCACTTCTTCGTCCGGCAGCGTTTTTAGTGCGCCTGCGCAGCGTTCGCGTGAACAGGTGCATTTGAACTCAACGTCCTGCGGATCGTAGAGGGTAACTTCTTCTTCGTGGTACAAACGCCACAGTACTTCGTTGGCTGGCAGCGTCAACAGCTCTTCAGTTTTGATGGTTTCGGTCAGGGCGGTCAGGTGATCAAAATCATCTGCCTGCGCGTTTTGCGCCGGCATCACCTGCAGCAGCATTCCGCCAGCTGCGGGTTTGCCATCGACGTCGCCAGTACGGATAAACAGCCGTGTCGGCAGCTGTTCAGAACGCATGAAGTAATCTTCCAGACAGGCGGCCAGCGTGTCGCCTTCCAGACCGACCACACCCTGATAACGCTCGCCTTCTTCCGGCGTAATGGTAATCACCAGGTAGCCGTTGCCTACCAGCGTTTTCAGATCCGCGCCTTCAGGAATATCACCCTGCATGCGGGCCACGCCGCGCATCTGCTGATTGTTGTTGCCGTTGATGACGGCCAGGCTCAGCGGACCATCGCCCTGCAACTGTACGGTGATATCACCAGCAAACTTCAGCGTAGCGGTAAGCAGGCTGGTGGCGACCAGCAGTTCAGCCAGCACGTTTTTAACCGGCTGCGGGTAAGTATGGTTTTCGAGGATCTGTTGCAGGGTTTCCGAAACGGTCACCAGCTCGCCGCGCACGGCAAAGTTTTCAAACAGATAACGATGTAATTGGTCATGTTGCGGCATAATCATCTCTCTTGCTGGTGACAGTCACTCGCTGTCGCCGTGTTTAAATCGTAACAGGTCGCGGCGTTCTTTCTTGTCCGGTCGTCTGTCCGGGTGCGGCATGGTTAACGCGTTAAGTTTACGCGCCAGCGCCATTTTTTCGCGTTTTTCCACGCTTTCCGCGGTTTCTTCATACAGCGTAACGGCTTCCGTGGCCGGGCGACGCTGCTCGGTAATGGCCTTGATAATGACCGTCCGCTCGTCATTTCCCTGGCGCAGGGTGAGGGTGGCGTTCAGCTCGACAATCTTGCTCGGCTTACTACGTTGGCCGTTGTAATGCACCTTACCGCCTTCAACCATTTCACGGGCCAGCGCACGCGTTTTATAAAAGCGCGCAGCCCATAGCCATTTATCCAACCTGACTTCAGCAGAGGGCTTTTCTTTCATGGCGTCTCCTTCACATCAGTGAGGGGATCAGTCGGCGGTAGTCATTCAATGACGGATGGCGTGCGTACTGTTTTTCCGCAATACCTGAGTCGGGATTGGTTACGCCGAGGCAGTAACGAATGCCGAACAGAGCAGCGGCGTCGAGAATGGGTTCGCTATCGTCAATAAACAGCGTCTTCTCTGCACTCATTCCCGTTTCTTCAGCCACAGCGTGCCATAACCGCTGATCCTCTTTGGGATAACCAAATGTGTGGGTGGAAAGTAATAAATCAAGGTGCGAGGCCAGGCCGGTATGCTCCAGCTTCACCGCGAGGTTATGCGGATGCGCGTTGGTGAGCAAAATACGGCGCTTGCCGCTGGCTTTTAAGGCGTCAAGAAACGGTACGGTATCTTCACGCAAAACAGCGCGTGGTCCCTGTGCCGTTGTCATAGCGCAAATATCCAGATCCAGGCGCTCGCTCCAGTAATCCAGGCAGTACCAGTTTAGCGTATGCTGCACGGCATGATACTGCTGGCGAATATAGTCCTGGGCTTCCTGGGGAGAGATACCCTGCTTTGCGCCATAGGTTTCCGGCACCAGTTTTTGCCAGAAATAGTTATCGAATGCCAGATCGAGCAGCGTGCCGTCCATATCTAACAACACGGTGTCGACATCCTGCCAGGCAATATTGATATGCATGGAAACCCCCCAGAAGAAAACATGATGCGCGACAGGGTAGCATATCCTGGCGCGCGAGCGTGTTATCGAATCAGGCTTTCCGGGTCGTCAATCAGCGTTGGGTTGAGGCAACTTTCGTAATAGCTTTGAATTTCTGCGATGCGCGAGCGATGGCGCTGGTAGCGTCTGAATGCCTGAACGCTGTTATAGATAGCGCATCCGAGCATGGAGAGCATCAGCAGCGTCGTGCCAAGGTAGCGCCATAATCCTGAACGATCCGGGATTCGGTGCAGGCCAATGTGCTGGGTACCGTTGGCGTCGGTAGAGATATTGGTGACGATCCCCTCCGCGCGAAATGGTGTTTGCATTAGCATCTGGGCCAGACGCTGGAAGGCGTTCCACTGTTCTTGCGGCGGGTAATCATACAGGGAGGTTGACGGCCAGGGCTGATCGACCAGATCGCTGCCCTCGTCACTGATAATCAGAAAACCGCCGGGGGCAGGACTATTTAGCGCCTGGGCCGCTCGCGCCGTCTCGCGTGAAATAAACGGCGCCGTAGAGGTATTGACCAGATTATCCAGCGACTCGGCGCTTACCGGACGCAGCAGCACATTTACGCCATCCAGTTTTCCGGCGTTAGCGCGTTTCACCAGAGCGGCCCAGTCTTTACTGTTACCGAGGTTAACCAGCGCATTTTTTAAGCGCACGCATTCATCTTTGGCTGCGCACAGATCGGCTGTTTTCAGGACAATTTCACCAAAATCATCCAGTAACACCATGCCGGACTTTTGGATTGCCGAACGTAATGACGCGCTGACGCGGGAATCATCATCTGGTTTGGGGTGCAACTGGCGGCTTACGGCCTGTGTGAGCGCGGTGGCTTTGTTCACGAGATCGGATTCAGGAAGCGGTAGCGCGCGCGCGTCATTCCAGATAATTTGCGTGCAATCAAAAGGCATGAACGGCGTGGCGGGCTGTGTATTCCAGCTCCCCTGGGTATGAATGTTACACATACCTGTGCCGCTCAGGTGTAGTGTGTCCCCCACGCGGACGCCCGCGTTCTCAAGCTGTTTCACGCTGGTGGCTTCGATAGTCTGTGCGCCTTTCATCCAGGAAAGGGTGAATTTTATCGGCATATCCAACGGGATCCAGAACAGCAGCATCAGCAGCACTAACAGCGAACCGCCTGCGATAACGGCATTGCGTAGCCAGTGTTGCAACGGGAAATTTTTAACCTCGTCATGCAGGGATAAAAAACGCCCCTGGCGTACAACGTGGCGATCGAGATAAATATCGATATCCGTTTGCTGACCAAGATCCTGCGCAATGTAAGGCTGCCAGTGAGGGGGATAGATCAGATCAATAATACCCAGAGAAATATTGTTAATTTGCTCCTGGTCGTTCTCGCCAAACAAGCCCCAGCGACGCGGCGTCCCGCGCAGACAATGAATTTCTCGCAGGGCGGTTTTAGATGGCGGAGCGAACAGCCCCCACAGACCTGCACCGAGCAACAGCACCGCGCCACCGACTGTCCACGGAACAAACGTATCCGGGATGATTAAACATAAAAAGAACAGCAGGAATGATGCGGCGATCAGTAACGCTTCGCGTAATCCAGAAGGGCGGCTGAGCGCATATTCTTCATGAGTTTCCTGACGAATATTCAGCAGTTCGATTTGTTCGCTTTCTTCACCGCGAATGGACGCCTGGGTAGAGGCGGTATGCTGTAACGCATAGCCACGCGCTTCCTGCATATATTCCTGCAGGGTGTGGCCGTTTAGCGAAATAACCAGCGGTAACGTATTGGTGTGAATCAACTCAACGCTGTTTTCGTCATTGATGTATTGTTCCCAAAAAGGCGGCAAATGCACCTCAACGGAATCAAGATAATAGCGCCATTTGTTAGGATCGTCGGTGGTAATACCGTAACGTGTAATCGCGTGCGTAAGCACAATAACGCTGTTACTTTGGGCATTCAGTGTTAACGATACTGGCGCAGAACTGGCACCAGTTGGACCAGGTACTTGCTGAATTTGACTCAGGTTTTCGAGATAGTTTTCGACAGCGCTGCGTTCTTCAGGCGTAAGCTTACGCTTAGAGGCGTCTGAAAAGACGTTGCTCAAAGGTAAATTTTTCCGTCTGGATTTCGTTCTGAGTCGCCACCCTGCAAGCAATGAGCAGGCCAGCAAAGCAGCTAAAAAAATCAGAATGGTGCTCATGCTTTCCCCATCTTACTTAGTCTGTCAGGCGTGGTCAGTCGCACCCTGTTCAATATTCGTGATTCTTTAGTTGGCTATCGGCAAGTGTGGAGTTGAACTTGAGCATCTTAAAGCGCAGCCCAGTAAATGCGAATCATAGCAAAATCACTAAAAATGGAATATCAGCAAATTCCTGGAGTTATTTCAACCTATTGACTTTTAATTTGAAATAGGGATTAACTTTTAGTACGTTACATAAATGTAAATAAACGGCAATTCACGTTGCCGAAACCGTGCGGTATATCGCACAATGACCCCAGATTTCACAGCAAAGACCCTCACAATGAGCAAATCATTACAAAAACCCACGATTTTGAAAGTGGAAACCGTCGCCCAATCCCGGCTGTTTAAGGTCGAAAGCGTGGACCTTGAGTTCAGCAACGGCGTACGCCGCGTTTATGAACGTATGCGGCCCTCCACGCGTGAAGCGGTAATGATTGTGCCGATTGTGGATGACCACCTGATCCTTATCCGCGAATACGCGGTCGGGACCGAGTCCTACGAACTGGGTTTTTCCAAAGGATTAATCGATCCCGGTGAAAGCGTATTTGAGGCGGCGAATCGGGAACTGAAAGAAGAGGTGGGATTTGGCGCGAAAGATCTGACGTTTTTGAAGAAACTCAGCATGGCGCCGTCTTATTTCTCCAGCAAAATGAACATTGTGGTGGCAGAGGATCTTTATCCTGAATCGCTGGAAGGGGATGAACCTGAGCCATTACCGCAGGTACGCTGGCCGCTCGCACATATGATGGATTTGCTGGAAGACCCTGATTTCCACGAAGCGCGTAATGTGAGCGCGTTGTTCCTCGTACGTGAATGGCTGAAAGGGCAGGGACGATTGTAGTTTATGTTGCCGGATGGCGGCTGACGCCTTATCCGGCCTACAACATCCAGCAATATCAAATGATTACGCCGAAAATGTAGGCCGGATAAGCGAAGCGCCATCCGGCAATCGATCAGAACAGTTCGTGTGTCTCACCATTATCGATAATGGTTGTCCCCACCTCGTGTACCGCCTGTTGCGTTGGCTGAGTACCTTCAATGAAATACTCTTCGCGGCTGTTACCGCCGCTCGCCAGTTGACCGGTACTGCGATCGATATTGACCGTCACGATACCCGGCGGCGGCGTCAGCGGCTGCTCGGGCACACCTTCCAGCACGGATTTCATGTAAGCATCCCACGCAGGCTGCGCGCTCTTCGCGCCGCCTTCATAGCCGGAGATTTGATCTTTGATCGCCCCGGAAGCAGTCGTGTGACCCAGATTGCGGCGATGATCGTCAAAGCCGATCCATACTGATGTCACTACGCCTGGTCCGTAACCGGAGAACCACGCATCTTTAGAACTGTTGGTAGTCCCGGTTTTTCCGCCGATATCGTGACGTTTCAGGTCGCGGCCCGCACGCCAGCCGGTTCCCATCCAGCCTGGTTCCCCAAAGATATTGGTGTTCAGCGCGCTTTTAATCAGGAACGCCAGCGGCGTGTTGATCACGTGCGGAGCGTACTCCTGCGTTCCACTCTGCGCGACCAACGCCTGGTTGGCCTGCTCAAGCTGTGGCATAGGCACGGCGGCATTCTGCTGCTCCTGCGAGACGGCGACATCTTCTACATTACTGTTTTCCAGCACGTTAGATTTCTGAGTATCGCCATAAATCACCGGAATATCACAATCCGGGCAGGCAATTTTTGGCTTCGCTTCGAAGATAACGCCGCCCATATCGCTTTCGATCTTACTGATGAAATACGGATCGACCAGGAAGCCGCCGTTCGCCATCACTGCGTAGCCGCGCGCCACCTGCAATGGTGTGAACGAGGCGGAACCCAGCGCCAGCGATTCGGTGTGCACAATGTTCTGTGCCGGGAAGCCGAAACGTTGCAGATACTCTGCTGCGTAATCCACGCCCATAGCACGCATGGCGCGTACCATCACTACGTTTTTCGACTGGCCCAGCCCCTGACGTAAACGGATAGGACCAGCATACTGCGGCGGTGAGTTCTTCGGCTGCCAGTCGGAACCGGCACCGGCATCCCAGCGGGAGATCGGCACATCGTTGAGCATGCTCGCCAGCGTCAGACCTTTATCCATTGCGGCGGTATAGAGGAATGGTTTGATGTTGGAACCTACCTGGCGTAGCGCCTGGGTCGCACGGTTAAACTTGCTCTGGTTGAAGTCAAAACCCCCTACCAGCGCCAACACCGCGCCGTTTTGCGGATTAATAGAAACCAATGCGGAGTTAACATCCGGCACTTGCGCCAGCCACCAGGCATCGCCAACCTGGCGCACCCAGATTTGCTGCCCGGTCTGTACCACATCTGTCACTTTACGCGGCGTCGGACCTTGCTGAGTATCCGAGCGGTAAGGACGCGCCCAGCGCATGCCATCCATCCGTAATGAAACTGATGTGCCATCCGCCAGCGCGGCAATAGCTTCCTGCGGATTGGCGCTGGTGACAACCGCCGGCAGCAGTGGTCCATATGTTGGCAGCGCTTTCAGCGTATCGGTGATTTTCTTGCTGTCCCAACTGGTTTCGCCCACTTTCCACAGCACGTTTGACGGGCCGCGGTAGCCGTGGCGCATGTCGTAATCCATCACGTTGTTACGTACTGCCTGCTGGGCCGCCTGCTGCACTTTGCGCGTAATGGTGGTGGTGATGCGATACCCGTCTTCATAGGCTTTCTCGCCATAGCGGTTATACATCTCCTGGCGCACCATCTCAGACAGATACGGCGCAGAGAAGGCGATTTCCGGCGCGTGATAGTTGGCGTCAATGGCCTCGCCGCGCGCCTGATCGTACTGGGCCTGCGTAATGTAATTTTCACTCAGCATACGCGACAGCACGACGTTACGTCGCGCGGTGGCCCGATCCATCGAATAGAGGGGGTTGAAGGTTGACGGCGCTTTTGGCAGACCGGCAATCACCGCAATCTCACTTAAGCTGAGCTGATCGACCGTCTTGCCGAAATAGACCTGCGCGGCCGCCCCCACGCCATAGGCGCGATATCCCAGGTAGATCTTGTTCAGATACAGCTCGAGGATTTCATCTTTACTCAGCAGTTGTTCAATGCGGATCGCCAGGAAAACTTCTTTGATCTTACGCATCAGCGTACGTTCCGGGCTCAGGAAGAAGTTTCTCGCCAACTGTTGGGTAATGGTACTCGCCCCTTGTGAGGCGTGACCGGAGAACAATGCGACGCTGGCTGCACGGAAGATCCCCACCGGGTCGACCCCGTGGTGCTCATAAAAGCGGCTGTCTTCTGTGGCGATAAAAGCTTTGACCATCACTGGCGGCATCTGATCCAGCGTGACCGGGATTCGACGTTTCTCGCCATATTGCGCGATCAGCTCGCCGTCAGCGCTGTAAACCTGCATCGGGATCTGTAAACGCACATCTTTGAGCGTCGCGACGTCAGGTAATTGCGGCTCAATATAGCGATAGAGGCCATAAATCGAGCCTGCTCCCAGCAGGATGCAACATACTGCAAGGATTAATAAATACTTTACGAACTTCACTGGAGATTTCCCATTTAGTGGCATTTGGGCAGTTTATAAACAAACGCGCGGTAGTATAAAGGCAAGCCAGACGCATTGATATACCCGTTAAAGCAACGGGTGATACGGAGATCATCAGCAATGGCTTTTAATATCTGGAAAATTGGTCTGCATATTCAGCAACATGAAGCGCTGGCTGTCGCTGTCGTTCGCGACGCGACCGGTTGGTTTCTACAGCGCTGGTGGCGTATGCCGTTGGCACCTCAGGTTATCGTTGATGGTCACATTCGCGAGCCAGAACAGCTTGTCGCAACGCTACTGCCGTGGAGCCGTGAGCTTCCTCGCCGACATCATATTTATCTCTCCTTTCCCGCCAACAGGACGTTACAAAAAAAGTTTCCTCGTCCGGCAATGACCTTGCGAGAGCCAGAGCAAACCGCATGGTTGTCCGGTTTGATGGCTCGTGAACTGGATATGTCGCAGGATGCGCTGCATTTTGATTATAGCGAAGACACGTTGAGCCCGGCGTTTAACGTCACAGCCGCGCAAAGCAAAGAGATTTCAACGCTGTTGACGTTAATACAAGCGCTGAAAGTACAGGTTAAAGCGATTACGCCGGACGCTAGCGCCTTGCAACGATTTATTCCTTATTTACCCGAACATCAACAGTGTCTGGTATGGCGTGATGAGACCCAGTGGCTATGGGCGACCCGCTCGTCATGGGGGCGAAAATTGACGGGCGATATTGGCCGTCTCGACGAATTTGCCGCAACGTTATCTCTTTCCCCGACAGCTATTGCGCTATGCGACCCCAGCGGATTCGATCCTTTAAACGTTGTGTCCGTTCGCCAGCCGCCAATTCCACCACACAGCCACCGCTTTACCATTGCATTAGGACTGGCCATGGGAGGATCGTATTGATGATAGCGACCATCAATCTTCTGCCCTGGCGTCAGACTCGGCGGTATACCTGTTTGCGTTTCTGGGCCGTCTTCTTTAGCGCTGCTCTACTGCTGAGCATTGGCGTGACGTTAATCTATAACAGCGTTTTTAGCGTGGAAAACCGGGTCGCACTCCTGCTGGTAGAGGCTGAAAATAAGCGCATAGCGGCGCTGATGGCGCTAAAGCCTCGCTTGCAGCAGCGCCTGCAACAATGGCAACAGGTACAAGCGCGAAACAAACAGCGTGACCAGACCCAAAGCTGGCAACAGATTCTGCAACAGCTGGCGGAATTACTCCCGGAACAGGCGTGGTTAACCAAAATGGTCTGGCAGCAAGGGACGCTGGAACTGACGGGAAATGCGCTGAACTTTGCCGCCCTTAAGGCGCTGGAAACGCAATTACGCCAGCAGCCGTTGTTTACGCTAAATCGCCCTGGCGAAACGCAGCAGGATGCCCAAGGGCGTTGGCAATTCTACTATCGTCTGACGCGGAGTGACACGCATGATAACGCTCTGTGATGCCTGGCTCGCGCAGTCGCTGCGCTTTCGTGTTATGTGCGCATGCGGCTGGATTTTAGGGCTGCTTATGATGGTCGCGCTATGTCTTTACCCCGCCGCCAGGCAGCGGGATATGCAACAAGAGGCGCTAAACCAGCAACGTGCTGCCATTCAGACGCAATGGCGAAACCTGTATCTGCTGGCGCCATCGCCAGGAGAGGCTGAAGAGACGTTTATTCCATTCTCTCCGTTGCTGTTTCAGACGCCCCATGTACGTCTTGTCCACTGGCAACCCGCCATTCAGAGCGGGGAGATGACGCTGAGGCTTGCGTGGGAGGCTATCCCGCCGGTGTTTGTCCAACTGGCGGAACAAGGGATGAGCGTCAGCCGGTTTTCTCTCAGTGTAGAAGGCGCTGAACTGCTGTTAACGCTACAACTGGAACATCTGAATGACGGTTGAACGCTGGCTGTTGGCATGCATCAGCGTGCTGATCCTGACCGGTATGCGTAATCCCTTCTTACCGCCGGAGGACCCTTGCCAGATAGCTGAGTGGTCGACGTGGCGTTATCAGGGAATGGTGAGTGTGGGTGAGCGACCGATCGGCATCGTGCAGGATGGGCAGCACAAATGGCGGCGAGTTGAGCGAAATGACGTCCTGAAAAACGGCTGGACGATTTCACAGATAACGGCTGAAAGCTTAACTCTCAACACAGAGAAAAGCTGCGAGCCTGCTCAATGGCAGTGGCAACGACAGGGAACGGTAAATGAAGCGATGGATGAGATGGATAGCCATGATGCTGCTGGTCGCGGTGTTCCGCGGGCAGGCGGGAAAACCGCAAAACGTAACGCTGGTGGTGGATGATGTGCCTGTTGTGCAGGTTTTGCAGGCCCTGGCGGAACAAGAAAAGAAAAACCTGGTGGTTTCACCGGATGTCGGCGGGGTGCTGTCACTGCATCTGACAGATGTGCCCTGGAAGCAGGCGTTGCAAACGGTCGTGAAAAGCGCCGGATTAGTGCTACGCCAGGAGGGCAACATTCTGCATGTGCATTCTATGCAATGGCAGAGTGAAAATGCGGCCCGCCAGGAATATGAGCAGGCACGAATGCAGGCCAGCCTGCCTCTGGAACATCGCAGCATCATTTTGCAATACGCTGACGCCGCCGAGCTGGCAAAAGCCGGAGAGAAGTTGCTGAGCGCTAAAGGCAGCATGACGGTTGATAAACGAACCAACCGCTTACTGCTGCGTGATAATAGCGTTGTGCTTAACGCGCTGGAAAAGTGGGTGGCGCAAATGGATTTACCCGTTGAACAGGTGGAACTGGCGGCGCATATCGTCACGATTAATGAAAAAAGTTTGCGCGAGCTGGGGGTTAAATGGTCGCTGGCCGACGCGCAACAACCGGGGGCGGTGGGGAATGTTACTACGCTTGCCAGCGATCTTTCGGTGCCCGCAGCAACATCCCGTGTGGGATTTAATATTGGTCGTATTAACGGTCGGTTACTGGAACTGGAGCTGTCGGCACTGGAGCAAAAACAGCAGCTTGATATCATCGCCAGTCCGCGATTACTGGCTTCTCACCTGCAACCTGCCAGTATTAAGCAGGGCAGCGAGATCCCGTATCAGGTCTCCAGCGGAGAAAGCGGGGCGACATCCGTCGAGTTTAAAGAAGCGGTACTGGGGATGGAGGTTACGCCCACTGTTTTGCAGAAAGGGCGAATCAGGCTGAAACTGCATATCAGCCAGAATGTCCCCGGGCAGGTGCTACAACAAGCTGATGGTGAAGTTCTGGCTATCGATAAGCAGGAAATTGAAACGCAGGTTGAGGTAAAAAGCGGAGAGACGATTGCGTTGGGCGGCATTTTTTCACATAAAAATAAATCTGCGGCTGACAGCGTGCCGTTGTTAGGCGACATCCCCTGGCTTGGCTCTCTTTTTCGTCACGATGGAAAAGAAGATGAGCGTCGTGAGTTAGTGGTCTTTATTACGCCCAGACTGGTGTCAACGGAATAACTTATGCATGAAAAACCGTTGTTTTTGCACTGAACACGTTTCAGGGATTTGACGTGGGGGTGTATTTAGCATACAAGGAGTACCGATTTGAGCGTCGGTACTTTTCTTTACTTATGCGGCAATGAATACGCTTTGCCTTTCTGGTGGTGTGTCATAGGCTTATTTTTCCGTCATTGGACTACGCGATACGTTGCCATGTCTGATGTTTGCAGGGCTGCATGCCTGCCACGACCAGAAATGCGTAGGGTTTGGTGATTTATTCAGTTGCCAAACCCGCTTGAGTATTGAGATAATTTTCAGTCTGACTCTCGCAATATCTTATGAGGTTTCAGTTCATGTCCTGCTGCGCTGGGTGTCTGCGAAGCGGGTTTACCATTAACGAATAGTCTTAGTAGTACCGAAAAAATGGCAGAGAAACGCAATATCTTTCTGGTTGGGCCTATGGGTGCCGGAAAAAGCACTATTGGGCGGCAGTTAGCTCAACAACTCAATATGGAATTTTACGATTCTGATCAAGAGATTGAGAAACGAACCGGAGCTGATGTGGGCTGGGTCTTCGATGTAGAAGGTGAAGACGGCTTCCGTGATCGCGAAGAAAAAGTCATCAACGAGTTGACGGAAAAACAGGGTATTGTGCTGGCAACTGGCGGTGGCTCTGTAAAATCACGTGAAACACGTAACCGTCTCTCCGCGCGTGGCGTCGTGGTCTATCTTGAAACGACAATTGAAAAACAACTTGCGCGTACTCAACGTGACAAGAAACGCCCGCTGCTGCAGGTAGAATCACCGCCTCGTGAAGTTCTGGAAGCGTTGGCTGACGAACGCAATCCTCTGTACGAAGAGATTGCCGACGTGACCATTCGCACCGACGATCAGAGCGCAAAAGTCGTAGCAAACCAGATTATTCATATGTTGGAAAGCAACTAATTCTGGCCGAATACACACTCGTCTGCGGGTACAAGTAACTAAGGTGGATGTCGCGTAATGGAGAGGATCACAGTCACTCTCGGGGAACGTAGTTACCCTATCACTATCGCGGCTGGTTTGTTCAATGAGCCAGCTTCATTCTTACCGCTGAAATCGGGCGATCAGGTTATGTTGGTGACCAACGAAACCCTGGCTCCCCTGTATCTCGATAAGGTTCGCGGCGTACTTGAACAGGCGGGTGTTAACGTTGATAGCGTTATCCTTCCCGATGGCGAACAGTATAAAAGCCTGACGGTTCTGGATACGGTTTTCACCGCGTTACTGCAAAAACCGCACGGTCGCGATACCACGTTAGTCGCACTTGGCGGCGGCGTGATTGGCGATCTGACCGGTTTCGCGGCAGCCAGCTACCAGCGCGGTGTTCGTTTCATTCAAGTCCCGACAACTCTGTTGTCGCAGGTCGACTCCTCCGTCGGCGGCAAAACCGCCGTAAACCATCCCCTCGGTAAAAACATGATTGGCGCGTTTTACCAACCAGCCTCCGTGGTGGTGGATCTCGATTGTCTGAAAACGCTTCCTGCGCGTGAGCTGGCATCGGGGCTGGCGGAAGTCATCAAATACGGCATCATTCTTGACGGTGAGTTTTTCAACTGGCTGGAAGACAATCTGGACGCGTTATTGCGTCTGGACGGTCCGGCAATGGCGTACTGTATTCGCCGTTGTTGTGAGCTGAAAGCAGAAGTTGTCGCAGCAGACGAGCGCGAAATGGGCTTACGTGCTTTACTGAATCTGGGACACACGTTCGGCCATGCGATTGAAGCTGAAATGGGTTATGGCAATTGGTTACATGGTGAAGCCGTCGCAGCAGGTATGGTAATGGCTGCACGTACGTCAGAACGTCTGGGTCAGTTTAGCTCTGCGGATACGCAGCGCATCATTACGCTGCTACTGCGAGCAGGCTTACCGGTTAATGGGCCACGTGAAATGTCCACCGAGGCCTATTTGCCGCATATGCTGCGAGATAAAAAAGTGTTAGCGGGAGAAATTCGTTTAGTGCTTCCGCAGGCAATAGGGAAGAGTGAAGTGCGCGGCGGAGTGTCGCACGAGGTGGTTCTTAACGCTATTGCTGATTGCCAGCAGGCGTAACAACAAGAAAGGTCCGACGTACGTTGCGAAACGTAGGTCTTTTAGCTTCAGGTTACGTGCAAAGTTGTAAGCATTAACCTTTGAGTGGGGTGTTAAATGGATGAATTCAAACCAGAAGACGAGCTGAAACCCGATCCCAGCGATCGTCGTACTGGTCGTTCTCGTCAATCGTCTGAACGCGATAATGAGCCGCAAATCAATTTTGATGATGTTGATCTGGATGCTGACGATCGCCGTCCTGCGCGCGCACGTAAAGAGCGTGAAGAAGAGCGGGACATCGAAGAAGACTATGAATCTGATGACGATGCGGTGGATGAAGAGCGTGTAGAGCGTCGTCCGCGCAAGCGTAAGAAAGCGGTCAGTAAACCTGCCTCTCGTCAGTATATGATGATGGGTGTGGGCGTGCTGGTGCTGCTGCTGTTGATCATCGGTATTGGTTCTGCGCTGAAAGCCCCCTCATCTTCTTCCAGTGAACAGACGGCGTCTGGCGAGAAGAGCATCGATCTTTCTGGCAGCAATGCGACGGATCAGGCGAACACGAATACGCCTGCAACGGGCGCTGAGCAGACGGCGGGCAATACCCAGCAGGATGTTTCCCTGCCGCCGATTTCCTCTACCCCAACTCAAGGCCAGACGCCTGCGGCAACTGAAGGTCAGCAGCGTGTTGAAGTGCAGGGCGATCTGAACAATGCGCTGACGCAACCGCAAGGTCAGGAGCAGGTTAACAACGTCGTGGTGAACTCTACGCTGCCGACCGAACCTGCGACCGTCGCACCAGTTCGTAATGGTACTGCTGCGCGCCAGACTGCCAAAACGGAAACGGTTGAACGTCCTGCTGCTACGCACCAGGAACGTAAACAGGCCGTCATTGAGCCGAAGAGCAAACCGCAGACCACGGTGAAAGCGACAACGACAGAGCCGAAACCTGTTGCTCAGGCAAAACCAACCGCGACTGCGCCGACGACCACAACCAAAGCGCCTGTGGTAACCGCTACGCCAAAAGCGACAGCAGAACCGAAAGCAACCGCGACGACGACGCCTGCACAAACTGCTACACCTGCGCCAACCGCGACGGCAACGCCTGTTGCTGGCGGAGCGAAAAGTACAGGGAATGTTGGCGCGTTAAAATCTGCGCCGTCCGGCCATTACACGCTGCAGCTCAGCAGTTCTTCTAACTACGACAACCTGAACGGTTGGGCGAAGAAAGAAAACCTGAAGAACTACGTGGTGTATCAGACGACGCGTAACGGTCAACCGTGGTATGTTCTGGTGACGGGCGTGTATGCATCTAAAGAAGATGCGAAACGTGCAGTGTCTACGTTACCCGCCGATATTCAGGCGAAAAATCCGTGGGCAAAACCGCTGCACCAGGTTCAGGCCGATTTGAAGTAAGATAGGATATGTTCTGCAATGGTTTGCTGTTTCGCCCAATTGCGGGACAAAGACTAAAGCGCAGGATGCTGTCGGAGCTTTCTCCACAGCCGGAGAAGGTGTAATTAGTTAGTCAGCATGAAAAAAAATCGCGCTTTTTTGAAATGGGCAGGGGGAAAATACCCCCTGCTTGATGATATCAAACGGCATTTACCCCAGGGTGAGTGTCTGATTGAACCCTTCGTAGGGGCCGGGTCGGTGTTTCTCAACACCGACTTTTCTCGTTATATTCTTGCCGATATCAACAGCGACCTCATCAGTCTCTATAACATCGTGAAGACCCGTACCGATGAGTACGTGCAGGCTTCGCGCGAGCTGTTTATGCCTGAAACTAATCAGGCTGAGGTGTACTACCAGTTCCGGGAAGAATTTAATACCTGCCAGGACCCGTTCCGCCGCGCAGTGCTATTCCTGTATCTGAACCGCTTTGGTTACAACGGGTTGTGCCGTTATAACCTGCGCGGTGAGTTTAACGTACCGTTTGGTCGTTATAAAAAACCTTATTTTCCGGAAGCCGAGTTATACCATTTTGCTGAAAAAGCGCAGAATGCGGAGTTCCATTGCCTTTCCTATGAAGAGTGCATGGACCGTGCGGATACCAGCTCCGTAGTCTATTGTGACCCGCCTTATGCACCGCTTTCGGCGACGGCAAATTTCACCGCGTATCATACCAACAGCTTTAGCCCGAAAGAGCAGGCGCATTTGGCCGAGATGGCAGAAAAGCTGGTCAGTAAGCAGATTCCGGTGTTAATTTCGAATCATGACACGCCCGATACCCGTGAGTGGTACCGGGCAGCGAAACATTTTCAGGTCAAAGTGCGGCGCAGCATCAGCAGCAATGGCGGCACGCGTAAAAAGGTGAACGAACTGCTGGCGCTGTATAAACCAGGAGTCGCAACGCCTGCGAAAAAATAATTCTCAAGGAGAAGCGGATGAAACAGTATTTGATCGCCCCCTCAATTCTGTCGGCTGATTTTGCCCGCCTGGGCGAAGACACCGCGAGAGCGCTGACTGCCGGTGCCGATGTAGTACACTTCGACGTCATGGACAATCACTACGTACCGAACTTGACCATCGGACCGATGGTTTTGAAATCGCTGCGTAAATATGGCATCACCGCCCCGATTGATGTTCACCTGATGGTGAAACCGGTCGATCGTATTGTCCCTGACTTCGCCGCCGCTGGCGCCAGCATCATTACTTTCCATCCGGAAGCCTCCGAGCACGTTGATCGTACCTTGCAACTGATCAAAGAGCATGGTTGTAAAGCGGGCCTGGTGTTTAACCCGGCAACGCCTTTGAGCTACCTGGATTACGTCATGGATAAGCTGGATGTGATCCTGCTGATGTCCGTTAACCCAGGCTTTGGCGGACAGTCTTTCATCCCGCAAACGCTGGATAAGCTGCGTGAAGTGCGTCGTCGTATTGATGAATCTGGCTATGACATCCGCCTGGAAGTTGATGGTGGCGTCAAGGTGAACAACATCGGTGAAATCGCGGCGGCGGGTGCAGATATGTTTGTTGCAGGCTCCGCTATTTTCGACCAACCAGACTACAAAAAAGTCATTGATGAAATGCGCAATGAACTGGCGAAGGTAAGTCATGGATAAGTTTCAGGATATTCGGGGCGCCGCTTTTGACCTCGACGGCACGCTGGTCGACAGCGCGCCGGGATTAGCCGCAGCGGTGGATATGGCGTTGTATGCGCTGGAACTGCCGGTTGCTGGTGAAGAACGTGTAATCACCTGGATTGGTAATGGTGCAGATGTACTGATGGAGCGCGCGCTGGCGTGGTCTCGTCAGGAGCGCGCGACATTACGTAAAACGATGGGTAAACCCCCCCTTGATGATGATATTCCTGCTGAGGAACAGGTACGTATTTTGCGTAAGCTGTTCGACAGGTACTACGGCGATGTCGCAGAAGAGGGGACATTCCTGTTCCCTGATGTTGCCGACACGCTGGGCGCGTTGCATGCTAAAGGTTTGCCGCTGGGTCTGGTGACCAACAAACCAACCCCGTTTGTCGCGCCATTGCTCGAGGCGTTAGATATCGCCAAATACTTCAGCGTGGTCATCGGTGGTGACGACGTGCAGAATAAAAAACCACACCCGGATCCGCTGCTGCTGGTGGCAAGTAAGCTTGGCATCAAGCCTGAGCAAATGCTCTTCGTAGGGGATTCTCGTAATGATATTCAGGCGGCTAAGGCTGCTGGTTGTCCGTCCGTTGGTCTGACGTATGGCTACAACTACGGTGAGTCTATCGCATTGAGCGAGCCCGATGTCATGTACAACCGCATTAATGAACTATTGCCCGCTCTCGGGCTTCCGCATAGCGAAAATCAGGAATCGAAAAATGACTAAGCCCATCGTTTTTAGTGGCGCACAGCCCTCAGGTGAATTGACCATTGGCAACTATATGGGTGCGCTGCGTCAGTGGGTGAACATGCAGGATGACTACCATTGCATCTACTGCATCGTTGACCAACATGCCATTACCGTTCGTCAGGATGCTCAGCAACTGCATAAAGCAACGCTGGATACGCTGGCGCTGTATCTGGCATGCGGGATCGATCCTGAAAAAAGCACCATTTTTGTTCAGTCGCACGTACCGGAACACGCACAGTTAGGCTGGGCGCTGAACTGCTACACCTATTTCGGCGAGCTGAGCCGTATGACCCAGTTCAAAGATAAATCTGCACGTTACGCAGAGAACATCAACGCCGGTCTGTTTGATTATCCGGTACTGATGGCGGCAGACATTCTGCTGTATCAGACCAATCAGGTACCGGTTGGCGAAGATCAGAAACAGCATCTTGAACTGAGCCGCGATATCGCTCAGCGCTTCAATGCGCTGTATGGCGACATCTTCAAAGTACCGGAACCGTTCATCCCTAAATCCGGCGCGCGCGTGATGTCGCTGCTGGAGCCGACGAAAAAAATGTCCAAGTCGGATGACAACCGCAACAACGTGATCGGTCTGCTGGAAGATCCAAAATCTGTGGTCAAAAAAATCAAACGAGCGATGACTGACTCGGAAGAGCCGCCTGTTGTTCGTTACGACGTGAAAGAAAAAGCGGGTGTTTCGAACCTGCTGGATATCCTCTCTGCCGTCACCGGCCAGAGTATTCCGGAGCTGGAACAGCACTTCGAAGGCAAAATGTATGGTCATCTGAAAGGTGAAGTCGCGGAGGCCGTTTCCGGCATGCTGACCGAGCTTCAGGAACGTTATCACCGTTTCCGTAACGATGAAGCTTTCCTGCAGAAAGTAATGAAAGACGGTGCGGAAAAAGCCAGCGCACGCGCTTCTGTTACGCTGAAAGCCGTTTACGAAGCGATTGGTTTTGTCGCCAGACCGTAATATTTTCTGCGTTGCAAAAAAACCGGGGAATCCCCGGTTTTTTTGTATCTGCGCAATAGCATCTATTACTGGTCTGCAGCCGGACCACAGCCACCAATAATTTTAGAAATTGAAATTGCTGGATGCAGGAAATAATCGTAGCTGCAGTTATTTTTTTTGTTTTCAATATGACCCGTACATGCGGTCAGTGTAGCCAGAACCCCAGCGACAATGGTGATTTTTGCAAATTTCAGCATGTTAAAATCCTTGTAAGATATCTATTTTTAAAATGGATGAAATCCATTTCTCGACGGTTAAGATATCAACTTAAATAAAATTTAAGTAGTCCGGATAAGGACATAGCAAGCTTTATGTAAATTATATAATTAATGAATTGGATTACTAGGCGGTTATATTTTAATTAATAATTGGTTTGCTGAAGTGAGCATGTAGCGTATTTCGTTTATTATTTATTTCTGCAGGATGATAAATACATGCACTGAATATCAGGGCATGTATTTACATTCAATTAATGATTCGAGAACCAGTTCAGCTTATCGCGTAGTCCAACCACGCGACCGACGATAATCAGCGCTGGGCTTTCAACCTGTTGCGCTAATTCCCCGAGCTGCGTCAGCACACCGTTGACGACGCGTTGCTTCACGGAGGTACCGTTTTCTACCAGCGCAACCGGCATATTGGCCTGCATGCCAAATTCGATCAGTTTTTCCTGAATTGTGGCCGCCTGATTCAGTCCCATATAGAACACCAGCGTCTGTTTCTCTGCCGCCAGATTTTCCCAGTCCAGCTCGCCGCCGGTTTTCAGGTGTCCGGTAACCAGACGAACACTTTGCGCGTAATCGCGATGGGTCAGTGGAATACCAGAATAAGCGGAGCAACCGGAAGCCGCGGTTATACCCGGCACAACGGAGAATGGAATACCAGCGTGGCAAAGCGTTTCCAGCTCTTCACCACCGCGGCCAAAGATGAACGGGTCGCCACCTTTTAGTCGTACCACGCGCTTGCCTTGTTGCGCTTCACGCAGCAGGATCTGGTTGATTTCTTCCTGCGGTACGCAGTGGTAACCCGCGCGTTTACCGACGAATACCCGGTCCGCATCGCGGCGCACGAGGTTCATAATATCGTCGGAAACCAGACGGTCATAAACCACTACGTCGGCTTGCTGGATCTGCTGCAGCCCTTTCAGCGTTAGTAGCCCGGCATCGCCAGGACCGGCGCCAACCAGCACCACTTCACCACGGTGATCCAGTGGTTCGCTGAGTAACTGCTCGGTGGTTTCCTCGACAGCTTTCCGATCGTTGTTTGCCAGCGACTGCGCCAGGCGGTCATTAATGAACAATTTTTCCCAGAAGCGGCGACGTTCACCCATACTGGCAAACTGGTTTTTAACCCGGGAACGCAGCTTGCCCGCATACTGTGCGACCTGGCCAAGATGCTGAGGCAGTATGGATTCGAGTCTTTCACGTAGCAGACGGGCCAGCACCGGCGAAGTGCCGCCAGAGGAGACCGCCACCATCAGCGGCGAGCGGTCGATAATGGAGGGCATGATAAAACTGGCTGCTTTTGGCGCATCGACCACGTTGCAGAAAATACGGCGTGATTCTGCGGCGGTGCTGACGCTTTGGTTGACGGCATCGTCATCGGTGGCGGCGATAACCAGCCAGCAAGGATCGAGCAGGGATTCATCGAACGGTCCCTCAACAAGCGTCAACATGCCTTCATTTGCCCATACGGTGAACTGCGGAATAAACGCCAGCGCATTAACCGTTAAACGGGCGCCCGCTTCCAGCAATAACCGCGCTTTGCGTTCTGCGACATCACCACCGCCGACGATCAAGCAGTCACGGTCACGTAGTTGACAAAATATAGGCAAATGATCCACGACATTACCCCTTAATTATTGGCAGCAGCCTCTGGCTGATTGATTTTTGCCGGAGCCGGACGCTCCGATTTTGGCGTAGCATACCAATAACCCAATCCCATGAATACGACACCGGACAAAGTATTACCGAGTGTCACCCACAGCAGGTTATGACCAATTCCGGCCAGGGTATAAGCTTCGCTGTGGTGGCCGAACCAGGAGAGGGCAAACAGCGTCATGTTGGCAACCGAGTGTTCGTAGCCGGAAGCAATAAACGCCAGCAGACACCACCAGATAGCGAGGAATTTTGCTGCGCCTTCGGTACGGATTGCCATCCAGATTGCCAGACAAACCAACCAGTTACACAGTGCGCCCTTGAAGAACAGTACCGTCGCAGGCGCGGTGGTTTTCGCCAGTGCAACCGAATGGACGATGCTGGTATCTACCGGCAACAAGCTGCCGCCACCCCAACTGTAAAGCAGAGCGACAAACACGGAACCGACCAGATTACCCAGCCAGGTTTGCGGTAAAATTGCCCACATTTGACTGTGACTGATGGTGCCCGCTTTGACGCCGAGCGTCAGGAACATGGTGTGACCGGTAAACAGTTCAGAACCCGCGATAATGACCAGCGTTAAGGCGATACCAAAGGTTGCACCCATTACCAGAGGACGTACGGACGGGTCGAGCAGATTGCCGAGGGTGAAAATAAGAATGATGCCGAGACCGACATAGGCCCCTGCCATTGCCGAACTGACCCAGAATCCGAGCGGGTTATTAGCCGACAGGCGTGCGATGCGCGCAGCATTAGCTGCACACTTATTAATAGTGTCAGTAAACATTTGATTATCCTTTTCTCACTTCATCCTTTGCACTGCCTCTTTGTTGGCTGCCCTCGCTCACCCCAGTCACATAGTGAACTATGCTCCTGGAGATTTGCTCGGTTGCCGCCGCGATGCAGTACAAATGATTTTGTGATAACAATTAAAATGAAAAAAATACAAAAAAGGGGAGGCGTTGCGCCTCCCAAAAGTTTATTAACCGCGCAACTGCACCATGCCGTCTTTCACGCGCGCTTCGTAATGTTTCACGGAGAACTGTTCGTCTTCCATGCACAGTCCGTCGCTTAAACGAAAGCGCTGTTTTTTCAGCGGGCTGGCGACCCACAGTTCGCCCTGATGCTCAGCGATCAAGCCACGAGAAAGCACGCTGGACTCAAAGAACGGATCGATGTTGCTGATCGCAAACACCTGGTCACTGTGATACGGGCGGAAAATTGCGACCTGTTCAGTACCTAACAGGGCGCAGACGCCTGTTGCAGGCAGAATGTCATCGATTTTGCAGATGTTTTGCCACTGGCTCATGCGTTCTCCTCCACCAGAGTCACCGGGATACGCTCATAAGGCGTTGCCGGACGATGTTGTTCACGTTCAGGCACCACCTGGACGTTCGGATCGCGTTTGTCGCTGTTGATGAAGTGCTTGAAGCGAACCTGCGCGGATGGGGTGTTAACGGTTTCTGTCCACTCGCATACCACCGCTTCACGCAGACGGGCCATCTCTTCTTCCAGATGCTCGTTCAGGCCCAGCTTGTCGTCGATGATGACCGATTTCAGATACTCAATGCCGCCTTCCAGGTTGTCTAACCACGGTGCGGTACGGGTCAGTTTGTCGGCAGTGCGGATGTAGAACATCATGAAGCGATCGAGATACTTCAGCAGCGTTTCACGATCGATATCTGCCGCCAGCAGATCGGCGTGACGAGGTTTCATCCCGCCGTTACCGCAAACGTACAGGTTCCAGCCTTTTTCAGTGGCGATGATACCCACGTCTTTGCCCTGGGCTTCCGCGCATTCACGGGTACAGCCAGAGACACCGAACTTCATCTTGTGCGGCGTACGGATGCCTTTGTAGCGGTTTTCCAGCTCGACGCCGAAACCGACGCTGTCGCCCACGCCGTAACGGCACCAGGTGCTGCCCACGCAGGTTTTCGCCATACGCAACGCTTTAGCATAGGCATGACCGGTTTCGAAACCAGCTTCAATCAACTGACGCCAGATTTCCGGCAGGTCATCTTTCTGCGCGCCGAACAGGCCAATACGCTGAGAACCGGTGATTTTGGTATACAGGTTAAATTCACGTGCGATACGTCCCACGGCCACCAGACCTTCCGGTGTGATTTCACCGCCAGCGGAGCGCGGGATCACGGAGTAGGTGCCGTCTTTCTGGATATTCGCCAGGAAGTTGTCGTTGGTGTCTTGCAGCGGCGTGTGCTGAGGTTTGAGAATGTACTCATTCCAGCACGAGGCCAGCAGGGAACCGACGGTAGGTTTACACACTTCACAGCCGTAGCCTTTCCCGTGTTTTGCCAGCAACTCTTCGAAGGTTTTAATGCCTTCTACGCGAATGAGATGGAACAGTTCCTGACGCGAGTACGGGAAGTGTTCACACAGGTTGTTGTTAACTTCAATACCCTGTTTCGCCAGTTCAGCGTTCAGGACCTGCGTTACCAGCGGGATACATCCGCCGCAGCCGGTACCGGCTTTGGTTTCAGCTTTCAGCGCTGCAACGGTGTGGCAACCTTTATTGATAGCAGCAACCAGCATGCCTTTGGTGACGTCGAAGCAGGAACAAATCTGCGCGCTGTCCGGCAGTTTATCGACGCCGATAGACGGTTTGCCGCTGCCCGCGTGCGCAGGCAGGATCAATGAGTCCGGGTTTTCCGGCAGTTCGATAGCGTTCAGCACCAGTTGCAGCAGATTGCCGTAATCGCTGGTGTCGCCCACCAGAACCGCGCCGAGCAGCGTTTTGTTATCTTTGCTGACAATGAGGCGTTTGTAGACTTCTTTGCTCTCGTCGAGGTAAACGTAGCTGCGCGCACCCGGTGTGCGGCCATGTGCGTCGCCAATCCCGCCAACGTCAACGCCAAGCAGCTTCAGCTTGGCGCTTAAATCTGCGCCTTCGAAGGCGTTTTCGGTTTCGAGGATATGGTCAACGGCAACCTGCGCCATTTTGTAGCCGGGTGCCACCAGACCATATACACGGTTGTTCCAGCTGGCGCATTCGCCGATGGCATAGATGTCCGGGTCAGAAGTCTGGCAGGTGTCGTTAATCACGATCCCACCGCGCGGAGCGACGTCCAGACCGCACTGGGTAGCCAGTTTGTCGCGTGGACGAATACCGGTAGAGAAAACGATAAAGTCGACTTCCAGTTCGCTACCATCGGCAAAACGCATGGTTTTGCGCGCTTCGACGCCTTCCTGGACAATCTCTTTCGTGTTTTTGCTGGTGTGCACACGCACGCCCATGCTTTCAATTTTGCGACGTAACTGCTCGCCACCCATATGATCCAGCTGTTCAGCCATCAGCATCGGAGCGAATTCAATCACGTGGGTTTCAACGCCGAGGTTTTTCAGCGCACCGGCGGCTTCCAGGCCCAGCAGGCCACCGCCGACGACAGCACCGCGTTTGCTACGGCGCGCGCAAGACTCAATGGCGTTGAGGTCTTCAATGGTGCGGTAAACAAAGCAGTCCTGGGTTTCCGAACCTTTAATCGGCGGGATCCACGGATAAGAGCCAGTCGCCATGATCAGCTTATCGTAATAAACCGTACGACCCGCGCTGGAGTGGATCACCTTCTCCTGGCGGTTGATGGTAATTGCGCGCTCGCCGACTAATACCTTAACGCCGTGCTTCTCGTAGAATCCTTCACGCACCAGAGAAAGCTCTTCGGCGGTGTGGTGGGAGAAGTAGGAAGACAGGTGTACGCGGTCGTACGCTTTGCGGGGTTCTTCACAGAAGACGGTAATATCAAAATTGGCAGCGTCGGATTTATCAAGAAGATCCTCAATAAAGCGATGGCCGACCATACCATTACCGATAATAGCGAGTCTGACTTTGCTCATTTTTGCCTCGATTTCTTTTCTATTACCGCCTACCTTAACGATTCAGCTACCCCGCTTATTGATACAAATCAAATTCGCTCTCATATACTCCTTAAGAGGTATATAACTGATTTACCTACATTTTTATAAGTTACGGAATTGACTGGCTTTTCGTGTTTGTATAAAAAGTGCACAAATTAAGGGGTTTTTGTATGAATTGGCCTACATCACCAATGGAGGAAGGGATGCCAGGGATATGCCGGATGGCGAGAACACCATCCGGCAGAGTGATTAATGCGTGGCCGGCGCGTTATGCTGGCGATGGCGCGTAACAAACCCAAGAATAAAGCACATTACGAACACAACGGCATACAAGCCGTTAGCTGTTTGCAGTGCCGCCATTGGACCGCTATGAGCGACTATCGGGCCAGTGACGACGAAAGTAAGCATGGTACCGATGGTGCCGCAGGTCAGAATGAAGTTAACCAGTTTAGGTGAGGCGACCTTCGTCTGCTGGGAACCGAGGGTAATAATGGTGGTATAAATCGCGCTGGAGAAGAAGCCCAGCGTCAGAATGAACCACGGCATATGCTCCGGCGTACCGGTGATAAACAGATACATCAGGACGGTGGCCAAACCCGCCAGTACCGTCAGGATGCGCTGCAAATCGAAGAAACGCAGAATAAAGCTAAACGCCCACATGCCAACCATGTAAGACATCCAGAAGTCGCTGACCAGTTTACCCGCATCACCCAGGCTCATGCCCAGGCTTTTGGCATATTCCGGCACCCACGAGATAAAACCAAGCTGGCCGAGGATGTAGCACAGAGCCGCAATGGACAGGAACAGTACGCCAATGCCCCATTTTTCTTTTACTACCGGTGCGTCTGACTGCTGCGCGTGTTTGCCCAGCGCCGGGAATTCGCAACCGAAGGTCAGCAGGAAAATGGCAACATATACCAGGCCGATGCAGGCATAAACCCAGTACCATTCGATGCTGCGCGCTAGCAGAAATGCCGCCACCATCGGGAAGATCATGCCAGCCATGCTGAAGAAGGAGTCCGTAAACAGCAGGCGGGAACCGCGCTGGCGACCTTCATACATCTGCGTGACCAGGAACGTACCAATCGACATGGTGATACCGCTCACCAGCCCCAGTACAAACATTGCTGCTGAGAACAAGGCCAGGCTATGGCTGAGCATCAGTCCGGCGACCGCCAGAACCATCAGGATAAAGCCAAAGCGCAACTGGGTTTTCAGGGGCACAATTTCCATCAGCCAGGCATTCAAAAAGATAGAAATCAGGATGCCGGCATTCAGGAAGGTGAAGGTGTTACTCATACTGGAAACGGGCAAATGGAAGTAATCTGCGATATTTCCCATCACCATCCCGGTGACAATTACCAACGCGCCTGTCAGGGCGTAGGAGAGAAAGCTAATCCATGTGAGCTTAATGCGATTGCTGTTAGTCATGACTGGCCTGTATAGAAGTGTAAGACGCATTGATTGCGCCGTGAGCGGGCAGATTTTAGGCGTTTTAGTGACGTATTTAAATATTTAATGGCAATAACTTGCTCCGTTACATTTTTGTATGTGAGCTGGATCACAATGAGTATTCCGGTTATGCAGTTACATTTGTTTCAGATACGTAAAATTAAGTAAAGGGATGGCCTTGTCCTTGAAGGCTCTTTAGAATCACTTCACTTGCTTCATTTCTGCTCTTGTTAAGGACTTCTCATGCTCAAATCGACTCTGGCGGCTGTTGCAGCTGTTCTCGCTCTTTCCGCGCTCTCTCCTGCAGCACTGGCAGCAAAAGGTGACCCACATGTCCTGCTGACCACCTCTGCTGGTAACATCGAGCTGGAGCTGAACAGCCAGAAAGCCCCGGTTTCAGTGCAAAACTTTGTCGATTATGTGAACAGTGGTTTTTATAACAACACCACGTTCCACCGTGTGATCCCAGGCTTTATGGTACAGGGCGGCGGCTTCACCGAGCAGATGCAGCAGAAGAAACCTAACCCGCCAATCAAGAATGAAGCCGATAACGGTCTGCGTAACACCCGCGGTACGATTGCGATGGCGCGTACAGCGGATAAAGACAGCGCGACCAGCCAGTTCTTTATCAACATTGCAGACAACGCTTTTCTCGATCATGGCCAACGCGACTTTGGCTATGCTGTGTTCGGTAAAGTTGTGAAAGGTATGGATGTTGCAGATAAGATCTCTCAGGTACAGACCCATGATGTTGGTCCTTACCAGAATGTCCCGTCAAAACCGATTGTTATCCTTTCTGCTAAAGTCCTGCCGTAATCGTATTTTGCGCGGGCAGTTCCTGCCCGCGTTCTCTCCCTTCTCTGCGTAACCCGAAATTGCTGCTTATACTTGTGGCAAGTGCCGCTTACATTCAGGGAGGTCACGTGAAAAAACTCACCGATAAACAAAAGTCCAGGCTCTGGGAGCAACGGCGTAATGTCAATTTCCAGGGAAGTCGACGACTGGAAGGCGTGGATATTCCACGGATTACTCTGAGTGCGGAAGACGCCCTGGCGCGTCTGGATGAGTTGAGGAGGCACTATGAGCGATAAATTCGGTGATGGACGCGACCCTTATCTGTACCCCGGTCTGAATGTGATGCGTAACCGCCTGGGGATTCATCAGGCCCAGCGTCTGGCACAAGCGGCATACGAATTAACAGCACTGCGCGCCGCGACGGTTGAGTTGGGGCCTTTAAAGCGTGGCCTGCCACACCTGTGCGCCATTCATCGCCAGTTATACCAGGATATTTTCGACTGGGCGGGACAACTGCGGGAAGTTGATATCTACCAGGGCGATACTCGCTTTTGCCATTTCGCCTATATCGAGAAAGAGGGCAATGCGCTGATGCAGGACCTGGAAGAGGAGTCCTGGCTGGTGGGATTGCCGGAAGAAAAATTCGTCGACCGCCTTGCGCACTATTATTGCGAAATCAATGTGCTGCATCCGTTTCGTATTGGTAGCGGTCTCGCGCAGCGTATTTTCTTCGAACAGCTAGCGATCCATGCCGGGTATATGCTGAGCTGGGATGACATTCAGGTTGAGGAGTGGAACCAGGCGAACCAGAGCGGGGCGATGGGCGACCTGACCGCTCTGCGGGCGATATTTCGTAAAGTGGTAAGCGAAGCCCCGGAAACTGAGTAGAATAGCGCGGTTCTTATGTACCGGAGCCGCCATGATCCTGCTTATCGATAACTATGATTCTTTTACCTGGAACCTGTACCAATACTTCTGCGAATTGGGTGCTGATGTCCTCGTCAGGCGTAACGACGAGCTGACGCTGTCGCAAATCGACGCGCTGAATCCGCAAAAAATCGTGATTTCCCCAGGCCCATGCACGCCGGATGATGCCGGTATCTCGCTGGATGTGATTCGCCATTTTGCGGGCAAAATTCCCCTGCTGGGTGTATGTCTTGGTCACCAGGCGATGGCGCAGGCGTTTGGCGCGACCGTGGTTCGGGCAGCAAAAGTGATGCATGGTAAAACCTCGCCGATTACGCATAACGGGCAGGGGGTTTTTCAGGGACTCGCCAACCCATTAACCGTGACACGCTACCATTCTCTGGTGGTTGCCCCCGAAACGCTTCCTGACTGCTTTGAAGTGACGGCCTGGAGTGAAACACAAGAGATAATGGGCATTCGCCACCGCGAGTGGGATCTGGAAGGTGTGCAGTTTCACCCGGAGAGTATTCTCAGCGAACAGGGGCATCAGCTGCTGGATAATTTCCTCCAACGGTGATTTATGGTTGCTATTCAGTGATTTTTTATTCATATTTTGTGATTATAATTTCACTAGCATTTCTGCTTAACAGGGTGGTAATGACATGGCAACTGAACAAACTGCGATTACGCGCGCGACATTCGATGAAGTAATTCTGCCGATTTATGCACCGGCTGAGTTTATCCCGGTAAAAGGAAAAGGGAGTCGGGTCTGGGATCAACAGGGCAAAGAGTATGTTGATTTTGCGGGCGGCATTGCAGTTACCGCGTTAGGGCATTGCCATCCGGCGCTGGTTGAGGCGTTAAAAACCCAGGGTGAAACCCTGTGGCACACCAGTAACGTTTTCACCAACGAACCAGCGTTGCGCTTAGGTCGTAAAATCATTGATGCGACCTTTGCTGAACGCGTGCTGTTTATGAACTCCGGCACCGAAGCTAACGAAACCGCCTTTAAGCTGGCGCGTCATTATGCCTGCGTACGCCACAGCCCGTTCAAAACCAAAATCATCGCCTTTCATAATGCGTTTCACGGTCGTTCGCTGTTTACCGTATCTGTTGGTGGGCAACCGAAATATTCCGACGGCTTTGGACCAAAACCGGCGGATATCATCCATGTGCCGTTTAACGATCTGCATGCGGTAAAAGCGGTGATGGACGATCACACCTGCGCGGTGGTGGTGGAGCCCATTCAGGGAGAAGGCGGCGTCACTGCGGCAACCCCGGCATTCCTGCAAGGTCTGCGTGAACTTTGCGACCAGCACCAGGCGCTGCTGGTCTTTGATGAGGTGCAGTGTGGGATGGGGCGTACCGGCGATTTATTTGCCTATATGCACTACGGCGTGACGCCGGATATCCTCACCAGCGCCAAGGCGCTCGGCGGCGGTTTCCCGGTGAGCGCCATGCTGACCACTCAGGAAATTGCCTCCGCGTTCCACGTGGGTTCGCACGGTTCCACTTACGGCGGTAATCCGCTGGCCTGTGCGGTTGCAGATGCCGCGTTTGATATCATCAACACCCCGGAAGTGCTGGAAGGTATTCAGGGCAAACGTCAGACGTTTGTGCATCATTTGCAGAAAATTAATCAGCAGTTCGATATTTTCAGCGATATTCGCGGCATGGGGCTGCTGATTGGCGCCGAGCTGAAGCCGCAGTTTAAAAGCCGGGCGCGCGATTTCCTCTACGCCGCCGCGCACGATGGGGTGATGGTGCTGAATGCCGGGCCGGACGTGATGCGTTTCGCGCCGTCGCTGGTGGTGGAAGACGCGGATATCGAGGAAGGGATGCAGCGTTTCGCGCAGGCGGTAGCGAAGGTGGTGGGCTGATTGGTTGATTGCCTGATGGCGGCGCGAGCGCCTTATCCGGCCTACAGGGTAAGGTGTGATTCGTAGGCCGGATAAGCGTAGCGCATCCGGCAGCCGATCTTAGCCTTTCATGTCCCGCAACCGACGGCTAAGCCAGATCCCGTGGTGGGGGCGTTGACGCCATGCTACCGACGAAATGGTGTGCATGGTGTTCAGATGCCCCAATATTCGCTGCAGATGCTGCTCCAGGGTGCTTAATGGGCCGTGGGACAGCATTTCAGGCGCTTCGAGAATATTCACATCGCCCGAGCTTCCCGGTCCGTCATACTCCAGCCGCTGCTGACAGCGCTGGAGCGCAATTTCGCAGGACTCCAGATACCGCTGCGCCAAATCCGGCGTCAGCATCGTATGTTCCCTTGCCAGTGTGGTCATCGCGTTGATGTGTTCGACAATAAACTGGCTGTGCGTGACCCACAGTTTCATATCCGCCAGATAGTGCGAGTTGAATCCCGGCTCCTGCATTGCCTGATTCAGTGAGTTAAACAGCGTGTTATGCGCCTGGTTGACCCGCATGCGTTGATACGCCAGCGGCGTGGCCTGCGGATCGTTGCTGAGGATCAGGCGAATAGCCTCCTGGTCGGCTTCTAACGCATCGTGGGCGTTCTTACGCAACAGACCACTCTGCCACTGTGGCCACAGCCAGAGCGTGCCGCCAAAGGCGATTAAGCAGCCAATCACCGTGTCGACAAACCGCGGCACGATAAATTGTTCCCCGTTCAGCGTCAGCAGTTGCAGGGTGTACACCGCCGTAACCGTAAAGCCGACGGTGGCCCAGCCGTAGTTTTTGCGAATGATCAGATAGCTGCCTAATGTGATCAGCAACATGCCTGCCAGCGTGAAACCTTCCTGAATATGAAAGTGCAATGTGACGCCCGCAATCACCAGTCCGACGAGCGTACCCACCGAACGATGCAAAATACGCACCCGGGTCGCCCCATAGCCATTTTGCGTGACGAACAGGATCGTCATCAAAATCCAGTAAGGTTTAGGCAGATGTAAGGCGCTGCCCATCAGGCTGGCGATACTCAGCATGACGCTGATGCGCCCGGCGTTGCGCAGCGCCGGGGATTTCAACGACAGATAGTTTTTCAGCGCCGGGATCAACGGCAACCGCCGCTGTTTGTCCGCCATCAAATCTCGGGCATACAGCGGGCGCTGGGTCCGTAGCACGCGGGCGATACGGCTGAAGTGCCAGTAGCAAAACTGTCCTACCGGATTATCCGGATGCTGGTTGGCGATTTTCTCCAGCGAGCCAATCTGCTTTTCCATTGAGAAACGGGTCGGTAAGCGGTGATACAAGATATCATCGGCCAGGACGCGCAGGCGGGCGGCGACGGTGCGCGCGTTCCAGCGAATCACCTGTTCCGCGTGGCTTCGCTCGACCAACTTTTGCACCTCTTCCGGCTGATGCAGGCTAACTGAAATATGTTCCTGCAAATCGAGCGCTTCCTGAAAGGCACGCAACAGTCGCTTGTATTCATTATTGTGATGCGCCGACAGCATGTGCATTTGCTGGTAGCACTGGGTAATCAAATCCACCGCTTTTTGTTGACGAACCAGTAACGGAGGCAGCGCTTTTTCTGGATCGGCATGCTGGGTCAGCAGACTGTACTTGGCCTCACAGTAATCGGCTAATTCGCGGTACAGCAGACTAAGCGATTCACGCAGTGGCTGCTCACGCCACATCCAGAACCAGAACCAGTTGAACAGACCGTACCACAACGTACCCAGTGCATAGATCAGCAATGGCTCCCAGACGGGCATATTCCCGGCAAGGCTTAGCGTGAAAATTGCCGCGATGAGTGAGGCTGGCAGCAGTCGCGCATGCAACGGGCTTAGCTCGGCGGTTACGCCAAGAATTAGCGTCAGGCCGGTGAGGATGAGCGGCAGTGGTATATCTTGCGCCAGCAGTAACTGCATGATCAGGCTGCAACCGGCAAACAGCGATGCGCCAATAACTAAACGTTTAAAAAAGCGTTTATGCGGGGTATCAAGACCGGCAATGTTGCAACAGGCAGGGACGAGGGAAAACAGAAGCCCCAGATGAAGCTGACCAATGATAAGACCGACGGCCACAGGTAAACACAGCACCAGCGTCTGCCGTAGTGCGTAGTTGATCTCGGGGTGATAAATCAGTCTTCGCCACATCGGAACAAACAAAAATGGCGCGCTACCGGGTAACGCGCCATTTCGATGGGATTAACGTGTGCCGTAAACGACAATGGTCTTACCGTGAGCGGAGATCAGGTTCTGATCTTCCAGCATCTTCAGAATACGACCAACGGTCTCACGGGAGCAGCCAACGATCTGGCCGATTTCCTGGCGGGTGATTTTAATCTGCATACCGTCCGGGTGAGTCATCGCGTCAGGCTGTTTTGCCAGATTCAGCAGAGTCTGGGCAATACGCCCGGTGACGTCGAGGAAGGCAAGGTTGCCTACTTTTTCAGACGTGACCTGCAGGCGACGAGCCATCTGAGAAGACAGGCGCATCAGAATATCCGGGTTGACCTGGATTAATTGGCGAAATTTTTTGTAGGAAATTTCAGCGACTTCACATGCGGTTTTGGCCCGTACCCAAGCGCTACGTTCCTGGCCTTCTTCGAAGAGGCCTAATTCACCAATAAAATCGCCCTGATTCAGATAAGAAAGGATCATTTCTTTCCCTTCTTCATCTTTGATCAGCACTGCCACTGAGCCTTTAACGATGTAATACAACGTTTCCGCTTTTTCACCCTGGTGAATCAGCGTGCTCTTCGATGGGTACTTATGAATATGGCAATGAGACAAGAACCATTCGAGAGTCGGGTCTGTTTGCGGTTTGCCAAGCACCATGCGCGGTTATCCTCTGTTATAAGCTGTCTCCAGAGCCAGAAAACGACGCTGCCTCTGGGTTTGCAAAAATGTGCTTCCCGCTACCTGGGAAGGGGGCTACTAAAAATATACTGCAGCCTGTAATGTGATGTCCTCTGCATACATGCAGTACGTCAATGTATTACTGTAGCATCCCGACTGTTTTAGCATAGCTTTCGCCGTGTGTCTCCTGGTGTCTCGCTTCAGCATGACGCAGGTCGCCTTCCGTTGCGAGAATTGTTATGTACGCGTAATCTGTCAGGAAAATTGAAACATTGGAGTTACGAAATATGCAAGCGCGTGTAAAGTGGGTTGAGGGGTTAACCTTTCTCGGTGAGTCCGCCTCTGGCCACCAAATTTTGATGGACGGTAACTCCGGTGATAAAGCGCCGAGCCCGATGGAAATGGTATTAATGGCTGCAGGCGGTTGTAGCGCCATCGATGTGGTGTCGATCCTGCAAAAAGGGCGTCAGGATGTGACCAACTGCGAAGTGAAACTCACCTCTGAGCGCCGTGAAGAAGCGCCGCGTTTGTTTACCCACATTAATCTGCATTTCATCGTCACCGGCAACGATCTGAAAGAGGCGTCGGTCTCCCGCGCCGTCGATCTCTCGGCGGAAAAATATTGTTCCGTGGCATTGATGCTGGAAAAGGCGGTGAATATTACCCACTCCTATGAAGTGGTTGCTGCGTAATACGTGATGCCCGATAAGCGTAGCGCCGTCGGGCACATCCCGTACCTCACTCTATCTTTTTACCTTCCATCAATCGCTGGACCAGCGGCAGCATAATCAATTCCATCGCCAGACCCATTTTGCCGCCAGGTACGACTAATGTATTGATGTGGGAAATGAATGAGCCTTGCAGCATGGCCAGAAGCCACGGAAAGTCGATCCCTTCCAGATTACGAAAATGAATGACCACAAAGCTTTCATCCAGCGACGGAATGCTCTTGGCGGCAAAGGGGTTTGAGGTATCGACGGTGGGTACGCGCTGAAAGTTAATGTGCGTACGGGAAAACTGCGGCGTGATGTAATTGATGTAATCGTCCATTGAGCGCACAACCGAGTCCATCACCGCTTCACGCGAGTGTCCACGCTCGCTGGTATCGCGGGTCAGTTTCTGGATCCATTCCAGGTTAACGATCGGCACTACGCCGACCAGAAGGTCGACATGCCGGGCCACATTTTGCTGTGGGGTGACGACGCCGCCGTGTAGCCCTTCATAGAACAGGACATCCGTCGGTTCAGGCAATGGCTGCCAGGGGGTAAACGTTCCCGGGACCTGGTTCCACGGTACGGCTTCATCGTAGGTGTGCAGATATTTACGCGACTGACCTTTTCCCGTCTGGCCGTATTCAATGAAGGTTTGTTCCAGCAGACCAAAGTCATTGGCTTCGGGCCCGAAATAACTGATATGTCGCCCGGCATCGCGCGCTTTGCGAATCGCCATATCCATTTCCGGACGGGTATAGCGATGAAAACTGTCACCTTCCACCTCGGCGGCGCGCAGATTTAGCTGCGCGAAAATTTTACGAAACGCGAGGCTGGTGGTGGTGGTCCCCGCGCCGCTGGATCCTGTTACCGCAATCACCGGATGTTTGGCAGACATAACAACTCCATGAATAGGTTGATTTTTTATTATAGTCGGCCGTCGGCTACGAATTACTGGTGAATCTGCTTCCTCGGCATGATGTTGACCGTTTCATGCAGTTCGGACCACACCAGGACGGCTTCACCTGATTGTAGTTGGCGTTTGACGTCGGCGACTTTTTGTTCGAGCGAACGTTCATGTTCACCATAATCGGTACCTTCGCGCAAGACAAAGCTTTCAATCAGATTGTCCAGCGCGTCCGGGGAGATGTCTTGCCAGGGGATAATCATGATGACGCCTCCAGATACGTTGTCAGCCAGTCGGGAATTCTGGATTCCAGCCACATCTCAGGGCGGCGCACTGTGCCGCCAATAAATCCGACGTGTCCGCCGTGTTCAGTCAACTGATACTCCACCTGTGAGGGCAGGTTTTCCGGTTCAGGGATTACGTGATGATCCATAAACGGATCGTCCTTGGCATGGATAATCAGCGTCGGTTTGGCGATCTGATTAAGCAATGGCATGGCGCTACACTGGCGGTAATAGTCTATAGCATCGGCAAAACCGTGGATTTTGGCAGTGATGAGATCGTCAAAATCACGAATGCGACGCAGGGATTTCAACTGGGTCAGACTCACCGGCAACGAACCCGGATAGGCCTGTAGCTTACGCGAGGCGTTAGCTTTCAACAGATTGAGCAGATAGCGCTGGTAGACGCGTGAGAACCCCTTCTCCATATGGTAACTACAGGCTTCCAGCACGAAAGGCGCAGAGACAATAACCGCTGCATCAATGGGAATATCGTTGCCTTCTTTGGCCAGCAGGCAGGCAAGCATGTTCCCGCCGAGTGAATAGCCTACCGCCGCGGTCGGCACACGACCAAGCTCGCGTTCCAGCCAATGTAAAAACCAGGTGCCATCTTCTGTTTCACCAGAATGATAAATACGGTTGAGACGATTTGGTTCGCCGCTGCAGCCGCGAAAATGCATCACCACGCCTAGCCAGCCGCGCTTTTGCGCTGCCTCAATCAGGCCATGTGCGTACGGGCTGTTCAGACTGCCTTCCAGACCGTGAAAAACCACCAGGCGCGGTTTGTGCTTCGCCTGTTGCGGATCTTCACTCCATGCCAGATCGACAAAGTCACCGTCGGGTAATTCCAGACGCTGCCAATGGGCGTCGAACTTCACCTTGCGGCGAATTAAACGCGGCAGCATTGTCTGCAAATGGCGGTTACTGATACCGCGCATAGGGCGGAATTCTCGCGAATCATCAGTAGGTGGGATCATTTCTGTGGACGTGATTTCAACCATAACACCAGAGCAATTAATAATCGGAAAGAATAACTATACCGCGCGCAGCGCTTGCGGGTTAGCCAATATGTGATTTTGTCGCTAGTCAGTCAGCAGGTTCCGCGAGAAAAAATGAAAATCGACGTCGGGCTTTCGTCGCCACAGGCGAGCTTTACGCGTCCCTGTCGCCACGCTTTCTCCGGTATCTTCAAACATTCCTGACGCTTCAAAGCGGCGAATCAGACTTTTACGCTGGATCGACTGACCGAGGATCACCTCGGTGGCTTCGAGCAGTTGCCCATGGGTAAATGTCTCCGGCAAACAGTATACGGGCAGTAGCGAGTACATCGTTTTTTGCCGCAAGCGATGCAGGGCCGCCGTAATGATGTCTCCGTGGTCGAACGCGAGTGAATAATTTTTCAGCTCATCAACCGGCACCCAACGGGCATTGCTGACGCTGGCGATGTGCGGCGCACAGTCTACCCAGGCGATTAGCGCAAACCAGGCGACTGTCAGACTCCAGCCACGCGGGTCGCGATCCGGGCCGGAAAAAGTATCCAGTTGTTCCAGCCACGAAGGCAAAACCCCTGTTTTTTCAGTGAGCTTGCGCAGCGCTGTGGCGCGAGTGGAGTCATCGCGCTCGATATCAATGAAGCCACCTGGTAATCCCCAACGCCCTTTTTGCGGCTGGTTTGCTCGTTCAACCAGTAATACGCACAGCGCCTGTTGATGCAGGGTAAACAGCACGCTATCGACCGTCACCAGTGGTGTGGGAAAGCGGCGGGCATCGTATTGATTCAGGTAGTCGGCTTCGGTGGTCATAAGGTACTCACGATGATTTGCAACGCCCACAAGTGTACCAGCCCAATACCGGGGGGCAAGGTTCGTTTTTTCTTATTATTTATCAGTGGATTATGCGATGGCCTAAAAAAAATGCATTTGTGCTTGCTTTATATGTGTCCTAAGGACATTATTAATTGTGTCGAAGGGACACAATTAAGGGGTGAGCGTGATGAACATAAAACTGACACTAACGTTGGATGACCAGAGCTACGGAATGACACACGGTGTTTTTCCTGATGGCGCCGTCTGGTTGAAGGTTACTGAAGCATTACCACCCTTTGCTCGCCTGATGCGCATTCGTGCGACGGCGATGCGCGATATGAACGACTTTATGCTGTTGGCGCAACTGGTGGAGGCGGTTCGCCATCAAACGGATGTGCTGGTCAGTCATCTCGAACTTCCCTGGTTACCGTGGGCTCGTCAGGATCGCCATATGGTGGTGGGTGATAGCTTTGCGCTGAAAGTCTTTGCCAGCCAGCTTAATACGCTGCAATTCGATAGGGTGAAGGTGCTCGATCCACACAGTGACGCGGCGGCGGCAGCTATCAATAATTTTGTGGCGATTTCACAAGAGACTTGCCTGCTGCACAGCGCGACCTTGCAGCGGCAGTTCCGACAAAAAGCGCTAATGCTGGTCGCCCCCGATGCCGGATCGCTGAAGAAAATTGATGCCGTTGCCAGAGCGGTCGGTGTAGCGGAGTACGCCGTCCTGAGCAAAAAACGCGATGTGGCAAGCGGCAAGCTGACGGGATTTGCTTTAGTCGCCGGAGACGTCAGGGGCCGGGATATGCTGATTGTTGACGACCTGTGTGACGCTGGCGGTACGTTCATTGGTTCTGCGCAGGTACTCCGTGATGCAGGTGCCCGTAGCGTCAACCTGTATATCACCCACGGTATTTTCTCTAAAGGCGTTGAACACCTGTTTGCGAACGGTATTGATGCTATCTACACCACCACCTCTTTCGCAGCCCCGACGCTGGAACATCCGCAGCTTGAGCTTATCGACATTGACGCGATTTACCGCGCCTGAGGGAAATACTGATTATGAAAATGAACCCGATTCTGGCTATCGACGGCTACAAAGTTTCTCACCGCGTACAGTATCCGCAAGGAACCAGCCGCGTGTATTCCAACTTTACCCCGCGCAGCGATCGCTTTTTCTCCTCGCCGTTGGCGGATGGCAAACTGGTGTTTTTTGGCCTGCAAGGTTTTCTGCAGTGGTTTCTGGTTGATTTGTTTAACGAGGTATTCTTTGCCCGTCCGGAAGACGAAGTGGTCAGCGAATACAAACAGGTTATGGACAGCTATCTCGGCAAAGATGCGGTAGCGGTTGATCATATCCGCGCCCTGCATCAGTTGGGCTATCTGCCGTTGCACATCAAAGCGCTGGATGAAGGCAGCAAGGTGCCGATGGCGGTGCCCGTTTTAACTATCATCAACACCCAACCTGAGTTTTTCTGGCTGGTGAATTACCTGGAGACCGTGCTGTCGGCAGAACTGTGGAAGGCGTCAACAAACGCCACAATCGCTCATCACTATCGTAAAATTTGCGCGCGCTGGGCACAGAAAACCTGTAGCGACCTGTCACACCTCGACTTCCAGTGCCATGACTTTTCATTTCGCGGTATGGCCGGATTGCAGGACACCATGCAGGCGGGCAGCGGCCACTTGTTAAGTTTTAAAGGCACTGACAGCATTCCGTCGCTTCTCTACGCTCGGGATTATTATACCGACGGCGAGCCCTATTTTATCGGCGCCAGCATTCCGGCGACCGAGCACAGCGTGATGTGTATGGGGGAGCGTGAGCATGAGATTGAAACCTTCCGCCGCCTGATTGCCGATCTCTACCCGCAGGGATTTGTGTCGATTGTCTCTGATACGTGGGATTACTGGCAGGTACTGACGGAGTACACCCGCGAGCTGAAGAACATCATTCTGGCGCGCGAGGGACGGGTGGTTTTCCGCCCGGACAGCGGTAATCCGGTTGAGATCCTGTGCGGTACTGGCGCGGATGAGGATACACGAGCCGATCGTACGGCACAGGAGAAAGGCTCTGTGGAGGTGCTGTGGGAGATATTTGGCGGCACGGTTAACGCCAAAGGCTACAAGGTGCTCGACCCACATGTGGGGCTAATTTATGGCGATTCCATCACTCTTGAGCGGGCGAATGAGATCCTGCGCCGCCTGGAAGCGAAAGGATTTGCCAGTTCAAATGTGGTGTTTGGCGTGGGTTCTTTTACCTATCAGTACAACACGCGTGACACCTTCGGTTTTGCGATGAAGGCAACGTGGGGCGAAGTCGACGGCAAGGGTCGGACGATTTTTAAAGAGCCGAAAACCGATAACGGCTTAAAGCGCTCGGCCCGTGGGCTGCTTCGCGTAGTACGTGATGAGCAAGGAGAATTGCGTCTGCATGATGAACAAACCTGGGTGCAAGAGCAGGAAGGAGAGCTGAAAACCCGTTTTCTCAACGGGAAGTTGATTAACCATGAGCACTTCGAACAGATCCGCCAGCGCCTGGCGGCACAAAGCTAGTTTTCCGCAAGCGGGTTGCGTTACCCGCTTCCTCCTCCCTCCCGGCGTGAATTGATCATCGTCACAAATGGTTACTTCAATTATTACTCTCAAGCTAATGATTCTTTCCTACGCTTAATTGATGACTTTCTCACCAGGGTGCACACTCTTTCCAGTGTTAAGCAATCAAAATGATTAGCTGAATCAGGAGGTTAATAATGTTATCTGGGCAAACGCCAGCACGAGTCTGGAACACCCGCCGCACGGAAAAACAGCGCCGTCTGGCTTCCGTTCCGGTGCAGGGTAAGGTGCTGCCGACCGCAGACCTGACCGCGATGCTGGAAAAACTGATCGCGCCGGGTGACCGCGTGGTATTAGAAGGGAATAACCAGAAGCAGGCAGATTTCCTGTCCCGCATGCTGGCTGAAGTCAATCCGCAGATTGTGCACGACCTGCATATGATTATGCCAAGCGTCGGGCGCAGCGAGCATCTGGATATCTTTGAAAAAGGCATCGCCCGCAAGCTGGACTTCTCCTTCTCCGGTACCCAAAGCCTGCGTATTTCGCAGCTACTGGAAGATGGCCAACTGGAAATCGGCGCCATCCACACCTACATCGAACTCTATTCCCGTCTTTATGTTGACCTGGCCCCGAACGTGGCGCTGATTGCCGGTTATAAAGCTGACCGTAAAGGTAACCTCTACACCGGGCCGAGTACCGAAGATACCCCGGCGCTGGTGGAAGCCGCCGCGTTCCACGACGGTATCGTCATCGCACAGGTGAACGAGCTGGTGGACGACGAATGCGACCTGCCGCGCGTGGATATTCCGGGTTCCTGGATTGACTACGTCGTGGTGGCTGACAAACCGTTCTTTATCGAACCGCTGTTTACCCGCGACCCGCGCCTGATCAAACAGGAACACATCCTGATGGCGATGATGGCGATTAAAGGTATCTACGCGGAACATCAGGTACAGTCGCTGAACCACGGTATCGGCTTCAACACCGCGGCGATTGAACTGTTGCTGCCAACCTACGGTGAACAGCTCGGTCTGAAAGGCAAAATCTGTAAGCACTGGACCCTGAACCCGCATCCAACGCTGATTCCGGCAATTGAGAGCGGCTGGGTAGAAAGCGTGCACTGCTTCGGCGGCGAGTTGGGGATGGAAGAGTATATCCGCGCCCGCCCAGACATCTTCTTTACCGGTTCCGACGGCTCGATGCGTTCTAACCGCGCCTTCTGCCAGTTGGCTGGCCAGTACGCGGTAGATATGTTTATCGGTTCCACCTTGCAGGTTGACGGCTACGCCAACTCCTCCACCGTGACCCGCGGTCGTCTCTCCGGCTTCGGCGGCGCGCCAAACATGGGCCACGATCCGCACGGTCGTCGCCACGCTACCCCAGCCTGGCTGAACATGATCACCGAACCGGATCCGATGCAGCGCGGTAAAAAACTGGTCGTGCAGATGGTGGAAACCTTCCAGGCCGGTGTGAAACCAACCTTCGTTGAGAAACTGGATGCGGTAGACGTGGCGAAAGCCTCCGGTATGCCGCTGGCGCCGGTGATGATTTACGGCGACGACGTGACCCACGTGTTGACTGAAGAAGGTATTGCCTACCTCTACCGTGCCAAAGATCTGGAAGAACGCCGTGCGATGGTCGCTGCGGTTGCCGGTATCACCGATATCGGTCTGGGCGTTGACGCGAAACGCGTCGCCGAACTGCGTCAGAGCGGCAAAGTGGTCTACCCGGAAGATATGGGCATTCGTCGTACCGATGCCACCCGTTCGCTGCTGGCAGCCGGTAGCGTCGCTGACCTGGTGGAATGGTCCGGCGGTCTTTACAACCCACCTGCGAAATTCCGGAGCTGGTAATGAAACTTCTGCCCCAGATTCAGGTTGAAGGCGGTGCCGAGTGGCTGGCGCGAACCGCCACGCAGTGTCTGATTGACGAAGCACGATTAAGCCCGAAACCCGGTCTGGTGGACAGTCGGGGGAACGGCGCGCACCACGATTTATCGCTTGCGCTAATGGAGCGCTCCGCACATAGCCTGACCCCTACGTTTCAGGCGCTGGCGCAGCAAAGCTGGCAGCGTCCAGCGGATATTGCGCTCAGACAAACCATAGGGCGACTCGGCCGTGAGGGCGAGCAGCAGATGATGGCCGCGACCCACGGCGTGAATACCCACCGCGGCGCGATTTGGGCGCTGGGGTTGTTGGTGAGCGCCGTTGCGATGCACGGTGGTGCCGGTGGCGCGCAGCAGATAGCCGCTAC
This sequence comes from Citrobacter sp. W9, assembly GCF_026719375.1. Lineage (NCBI taxonomy): Bacteria > Pseudomonadati > Pseudomonadota > Gammaproteobacteria > Enterobacterales > Enterobacteriaceae > Citrobacter > Citrobacter sp. W9. The sequence goes on from NZ_JAPPTE010000003.1 coordinate 334,147, forward strand.
CGCAGCGGAACTGGCGAAGCTGCCGGATGACGCAGCGCCGAAGGTGTTCAGCAAAGGGCTTCGCGCAACGCATCGTTATCGTGTACCGGGCGCTCGTGAAGAAGCTCAGCAGGCGTTTCCGCACGTGATGCAGCGCGCGCTGCCGCAGCTGCGTTTAAGCCGCCTGCGCGGTAGTAGCGAGACGCACGCGAGGCTGGATGCGCTGATGGCGATCATGACCTCGCTGACCGATACCTGCGTACTTTCTCGTGCCGGGCTGGAAGGGCTTGATGCCATGCAGGACGGCGCGCGCGCCGTGTTGAATGCAGGCGGCAGCGCGCACCCGGCGGGTCAGGCGGCATTAGCGGAACTGGATAGCCAGATGCTGGCGCTAAACGCCTCGCCGGGCGGCGCGGCTGACCTGCTCGCCGCCACGCTATTTCTCGATCGCGTCGAAATTACGTCGAATCGCCGTATTTAAAGCATTAAGAGGATGTTATGGAACACATTACGTTAACCGTACCGGCCAGCCGCACCTTAAGCGGCAAAGCGCTGGCAGGCGTTGTGGGCTCCGGGGATATGGAGGTGTTATTCACCGCCGACCAGGGCCAGACGTTAACCATTGATATCACCACTTCTGTCGATAACAGCACCCGCCGCTGGGAAGCGCTGTTCAACCGTCTGCAGACGGTCAGCAGCCTGCCTGCGGGCAAACTGACCATCCATGACTTCGGCGCGACGCCGGGCGTGGCGCGCATCCGTATCGAACAGGTTTTTGAAGAGGTGAGCTATGCGTGATGACCGCAGTTTTATCGAATTAAAAGCACGCCAGCGTGCGCATGCGCTGCTGGATGAAGGCAGCTACCGTGAACTGCTCGACCCGTTTGAAGGCGTGATGTCGCCGTGGCTCGGCGCACAGGGCATTGTTCCACAGGCCGATGACGGCATGGTCGTGGCAAAAGGCACCATCAATGGTAAACCGGCCGTTGTTGTAGCGATTGAAGGCGCGTTCCAGGGCGGCAGCATGGGCGAAGTGTCCGGTGCCAAAATGGCAGCGGCGCTGGAGCTGGCGGCGGAAGATAACCGTAACGGCATTCCTACTCAGGCGGTACTGAGCCTGGAAACCGGCGGGGTTCGTTTACAAGAAGCGAACCTCGGTCTGGCGGCGATTGCCGATATTCACGCGGCGATAGTTGACCTGCGTCGTTATACCCCGGTGGTCGGCATTGTCGCTGGTACCGTGGGCTGCTTTGGTGGGATGTCCATCGCGGCGGCGCTGTGTAGCTATCTAATTGTGACCCGCGAAGCGCGTCTCGGCCTGAACGGCCCGCAGGTAATCGAACAGGAAGCCGGGATTGAAGAGTATGACTCCCGCGACCGTCCGTTCATCTGGAGCATGACCGGTGGTGAAGTTCGCTACGAAAGCGGGCTGGTAGAAGCACTGGTCAACGACGGTGTGAACGCGGTGAAAGCCGCCATGAACGAGGCGCTGGCGAAAGGCGTTCCGGCAAAACATCGCACCGATAATTACGACTGGTATCTCGACCGCCTGAGCCATTTTGATACCCGCAAACAGGCCGATTCAGAACAAATTAGAGCGCTCTTCGCCCGGGAGGTGAAATGATGAGTAACGTAATTAGCCGTGGCGAATTATGGCTGGAAACGCTGGCGCCAGGCGCCAAACGTATTGCAGGGCTGTGCCCGTCCGTACAGGCCGCTGATGGCGAGCTGAACGGTGAAAACGTGCGCTTTATCGCCGTCGTTCCGGATGCCCATAACCACTATCCGCGCGCCACTAAAGGTGAAGTCGGTCTGCTGGAAGGCTGGTGGCTTGCGAAAGTTGTCAGTGAAACCATCGCCGCCGATGCCGATAAAGCCGTCAAGCGCCCGATTGTGGCGGTGATTGACGTCGCCAGCCAGGCCTATGGTCGTCGTGAAGAAGGCTTTGGCATTCATCAGGCGCTGGCTGGCGCAGCTGCGGCGTATGCCAATGCGCGTCTGGCAGGCCACCCGGTGATTGGTCTTATCGTCGGTAAAGCGATGTCCGGGGCATTTCTGGCGCACGGCTACCAGGCAAACCGTCTGATCGCCTTCAACGATAAAGGCGTACTGATTCACGCGATGGGCAAAGAGTCCGCGGCGCGCATTACCCTGCGTACCGTTGAGGCGCTGGAAAAACTGGCGGCAACTATTCCGCCGATGGCCTATGACATCAGCAACTACGCCACCCTGGGCCTGCTGGAAAATCTGCTGGATATCAGCAACCCGGATGCCCCATCCGCACAAGACCTGGCGCTGGTGAAAAACACCCTGCAACAGGCCATCAACGACGCGCGTCAGGACCCTACGCTTAAAAGCCGTCTGGGTGCCGACAATCGCCGCAGCTCTGCCCTCGTACGCGAACGCATGCGAGCAAGCTGGTAAGTAAAAAAAGAGACCTGCCGGATGTACGGCTCCGCGGGTGCAGTGACTGCACCCGCGTGGGTCGCTGCATCCGAAAAATAACAATCATCGCGTCAGTGCTACTTCTTTTAAGATTACAGGTGAAATATGACTTACGTAATTGTTCATGCTCTTGCTCCGATTTTCGTCATCATGTTGCTGGGATTCTGGGCCGGGAAGGCCAAAATGGTCGACAACAAGAATGTCTCCCTGCTCAATATTTTCGTGATGGACTTTGCGTTACCCGCAGCGCTGTTTAGCGCCACGGTACAAACGCCGTGGGCCGGTATCGTGGCTCAGTCACCGCTGATTGTGGTGTTGACGCTGGCGATGTGGATTACCTATGCCGCTATCTACTTTATGGCGACCAAAGTTTTCAAGAAATCTCCACAGGATGCCGCCGTGCTGACCCTGACCGTTGCGCTGCCAAACTATGCCGCGCTGGGTCTGCCGATTCTGGGTAGCGTGCTGGGTGAAACCTCTTCCACCTCGCTTTCCGTTGCCGTTTCCATTGCCTGCGGTTCCGTACTGATGACACCGTTCTGCCTGCTGATCCTCGAACGTGAAAAAGCACGTGCTGAAGGCGGTAACACCGGTTCTACGCTCTCTATGCTGCCGGTACTGATGTGGCGTTCGATTAAAAAGCCAATCGTAATGGGCCCGCTGCTGGGGGTTATCCTTTCCGCCATTGGTATTAAAATGCCGGAGCTGGTGCTGGCGGCGATCAAACCGCTGGGTCTGTCTGCTACTGCGGCGGCGCTGTTCCTGACCGGTGTTATCCTCTCTGCGCGTAAATTGCAAATCAATACCGTGGTGATTACTTCCACCATCGCTAAGTTGCTGATTCAACCGGCCATTGCCTGGGGTATCGTGCTGATTTTCGGCCTGCATGGTTCCGTGGCTATCACTGCCATCCTGATGATTGCATTGTCCGCGGGCTTCTTCGGCGTGGTGTTCGGTAACCGCTTTGGCGTGCAGTCTCCAGATGCAGAAGCCGTGCTGCTGTTGAGCTCTGTACTGTGTATCCTGTCGCTGCCGCTGTTTATCTCGCTGACTTCAGGAATCTAAATCATGAGCACAACATTACGTCCACACGATCTTATCTGGCTGAACGCACGCGACGCGCTCGAGGATGTCACGGAATCCTGGGTGGATACCGTCTGGCATAGCGGTCTGCCGGTGGTCGTGCGCCGTGATGTTGATGCGCAGGGGCGTATTCCCGTGGGCGTCCGCGGGATGAAGCGCGACCAGCGCGCCGCCGGTTGGGTGAAAGCGGAGGCGGTCGTTCGCGTCTGCTCGCCGGAATCGCTGGTGGACCCGCAGACGCTGCTGCGTTCGCCCTTTATCTCTCAGCCGCCGCTTCAGGTGGCTTTATTATTGGCCCAGCAGTCGTGGCCGTGGACGTGGGGCATTTCCGGGAGTACCGGCTATGCGCTGGCGACCGGGATCCCGGTGATCCACGCGGCAAGCGATCTTGATCTGCTGATCCGCGCGCCTCAGCCGCTCTCCCGACAAGCGCTGGAGAAGTGGCAGCAGCAACTGATGGGCGGACTGTGCCGGGCGGATACCCAAGTGGATACTCCGCGCGGCGGCTTTGCCCTCAATGAATGGCTGCGTGATGGAAAAGCGCTGTTAAAAACCTCAAAGGGGCCGCAACTGGTGCGCGATCCGTGGGGCAGGGAGGAGTCATGAAAATTCTGTTTACCTTCCCGGGGCAGGGGACACAGCACGAAGGTATGCTGCAAAACCTTCCGGGGGCGGAGCTCGCTCAGGCGCGTGAAGTGCTGGGCGCAGAGGTGGATACGCTGGATAGCCCTGAAGCGTTGAAACATACCCGAGCCGTTCAACTGTCTCTGCTGATTGCCGGCGTTGCCTGGGCGCGTGAGCTTGAACGTCGTGGTGTCGCGCCTGATATCCTCAGTGGACTCTCCATTGGCGCGTACCCGGCGGCGGTGGTTGCCGGTGCGCTCGATTTTGCCGATGCGCTGACGCTGGTGGCGCTGCGCGGTGACTTAATGGAGCAAGCATACCCACATGGTTACGGCCTGACGGCGATTATGGGGCTAACGTTAAGTCAGGTGGAAAGCCTGGTGGCAGACAGCGAAACCTATATTGCCAACCTGAATGCCGAAACGCAGATTGTGATTGCGGGTACCGATGAAGCGATGGCGGAAGTGGCAAAACGCGCGATGGCCAAAGGGGCCAGTAAGGCTTCTCGTCTGGCGGTGAGTGTGCCGTCGCACTGTGAACTGCTGGCCGAGCCCGCGCAAAAGCTGGTGGAAGCGTTTAGCCGCGTGACGCTTTCCCGTCCGCGCTATGCCTACCTGAGCGGCAGTACCGGACGCGTGCTGTGGCAGCCGGAACGCATTGCTGATGACCTGGCGATGAATATGGCGCGCACGGTGCGTTGGCAGGAGGCGGTGATTTCCGCTAACGAACGTGAAGCGCGGCTGGCGATTGAAATGCCGCCCGGTGGCGTGCTGACCTGCCTGACGCGTCAGGCCGCGTGGGAAGGGGAGTCTATTTCTCTGGAGCGCAGCGGCGTCGATGTTGCCGTGCATCTGGCGAAACGCCTTTGTGCGTGATGTGATTGCCCGATGGCGCTGCGCTTATCGGGCCTACGGCTCGCACCTGATGTAGGCCGGATAAGACGCGAAGCGTCGCCATCCGGCGATTCAGGCGTTCTGGTTCAGCGTCCTGGCGTACATGCGCCCTTCGGCGGCCAGCGCTAACAGGCTTGGGTCGCGCTCGCGGTTGCGGGCAAAGACAATCGCGATAAGCTGCTGCATCTGATAGGGCTCAGCCAGTTTTTGCAGCTTCACGGTATTCTCATACATTTTCTTCATTCGCCCCGGCATTAAACAGAAACCCACCCCTGCCTGTACCAGACTGAGCATGGAGAAGATGTCGTTTACGCGGGTAACGATTTCAGGCTCAAACCCGGCGATATGAAATGCTTCCTGAAAACCGGCGTAGGTGGCAAATCCTTCCGCCAGCGAGACAAATTTCTCATTGCGATAGTGGCGTAGGTCCGCCTTCATGGTGGCGTCCAGCGTAGCTGACATCGGTGCGGCGAGGTAGATATCGTCGTGGAACAGGGGCAGCACTTCGAGGCTGTTGCGGTCGATTTCGCTTTCGGAAATGGAGATGAGGATGGCGTCCAGCACGCCGTCTTCCAGCATCTTCAGCAGCGCTTCGTTGGAGCCCATGGTGAGATCCAGCTCCAGGTCAGGTCGGCGCAGCTTCATGCCCATAATCAGGTGCGGTACCGTCTCCAGCGTCAGTGAGTAGAGCGTACCCACGCGCAGGCGGCCCTGACCCACGCCTGCCGTTTTGCGCGCCTCTTCCAGCCCGCGTTCCATCAATTGGGTGACTTCCTGGCAGTACTCCAGCAACGTCCACGCTGCGGGCTGGGCGATAAGATTACGCCCTTTGTGAACGAACAGCGGGCAACGAACGTTCTCTTCCAGCGTGTGTAACGCCCGGTGAACGCTAACGCCGCTGATGTTCAGCGCCTCGGCGGTGCGGGCGATGTTACCCTTCTCCATAAAGGTCATGAAGATGCTCAGCTTGCGGAAGGTAATATCGTTGGTCGTCAGCTGATTCATCATCGTCTTCCCATCGTTAGTCGGCCAGCATCTGTTCGAGTTGTTCCTGCGCATCCAGCCAGGCCATTTCACACTCTTCCAGCCCGGATTTTGCATTCGCTTGCTGCTGCAAACAGGCAGTGAGTTCGGCTTTGCGACTTTGATCGTAGAGTTCGCTATCACCGAGTTTCTCTTCCGCCTGCGCCAACTGCGCCTGTAGTTTCTCCATCTCTTTTTCCAGACGGGTGATCTCTTTGCGCAGCGGCTGCGTCAGGGTGCGGAGTTCAGCTTCGCGACGCTTCTGATCCTTACGCGCCTGGGCGCTGTTCACGCTCTCCTTCGCCGGTTCGTCGCTCTGGTTCTCCTGTTTCTGCACATCGCTCAGCCACTGTTGATAATCTTCCAGATCGCCGTCAAACGGCTCGACTTTCTTGTCGTGCACCAGATAGAGGTCGTCGGTAGTGGAGCGAATCAGATGACGGTCGTGCGAGACTACGACCAGCGCGCCTTCGAAATCGATCAGCGCTTCGGTCAGCGCCTGACGCATATCCAAATCCAGGTGGTTAGTCGGTTCATCAAGCAGCAGCAGGTTCGGGCGCTGCCAGACGATCAATGCCAGCACCAGACGCGCCTTTTCACCACCGGAGAAGCGGGCGGTCTGTTCGCTGACTTTATCGCCCTGAAAGCCGAATCCGCCGAGGTAGTCGCGCAGTTTCTGCTCCAGTTCCTGCGGCGCCATGCGCGCCAGGTGTTGGATGGGCGATTCATCGGCACGTAAAAACTCCAGCTGATGCTGCGCGAAGTAACCCAGTTTAATGCCTTTGGCGAGACCAATTTCACCGCTGATGGGGGCCAGTTCACCCGCCAGCAGCTTAATCAGGGTTGATTTACCCGCACCGTTACGACCGAGCAGGCCAATGCGTGAACCCGGCACCAGATTCAGTTTGATCGAATCGAGAATGACGCGATCGCCATAGCCGGCGCTGACCTTTTCCATCTTCAATAGCGGGTTTGGCAGGCTTTCCGGTTGACGGAAGCTGAAGTGGAACGGGTTGTCCACGTGCGCCGGGGCAATGAGCTCCATACGTTCCAGCATTTTGATACGGCTCTGCGCTTGCTTTGCTTTGGTTGCTTTAGCACGGAAACGATCGATATAGCTTTGCAGGTGCGCCACACGCTCCTGCTGACTTTCGTACATCGCCTGTTGCTGCGCGAGGCGGGTCGCACGCTGGATTTCAAACGCGCTGTAGTTGCCGGTGTACTCGAACATGGTTTGCTGTTCGATATGAATAATTTTGTCCACCACCGGGTCGAGGAAGTCGCGATCATGGGAAATCAGAATCAGCGTGCCCTGATAGCTTTTCAGCCATCTTTCCAGCCAGATCACCGCGTCAAGATCGAGGTGGTTGGTCGGTTCATCAAGCAGCAGCAGGTCTGAACGGCAAATCAGCGCCTGGGCCAGGTTAAGACGCATACGCCAGCCGCCGGAAAAATCGCTGACCGGACGTTCAAGCTGTTCATTGGAGAAGCCGAGGCCATGCAGCAGGCTTGCCGCGCGTGAGCGTACGGTCCAGGCGTCAATGGCATCCAGCTTGCCATGGACGGTGGCAATGGCGTGTCCATCGTTACGTTCGTTGGCATCGTTCAACTGCGCTTCCAGTTGACGATACTCGCGGTCGCCGTCAATCACGTACTCCAGCGCGGGCTGTGGCAACGCTGGCGTTTCCTGATTCACCCAGGCGAGCTGCCAGTTTCCCGGATAGGTAAATCCTCCGGCGTCAGCGCTGAGTTCATTTTTCAGCAATGCCAGCAGAGTAGATTTACCGCAGCCATTTTTGCCCACCAGACCAACTTTCTGCCCTGGATTAATAGTGGCCGTGGCATTGTCCAGCAAGACGCGCACGCCGCGACGAATTTGTAACGATGAGAAAACAATCATAAGGCGCCGTATGTTCAGACTATGTTAATTTATCATTATGATAATGTAATGTGTGGGCCGTTTGCCGCACTGAGGCGCCATGGTAGCCCAAAACGTCGAAAATAGACAAAAGACAAAACCGGGAGGGGGATGATGTTCCAGCCAGCGAAAGTGTTGCTGCTGTATGCCCATCCGGAATCTCAGGACTCGGTCGCGAACCGGGTTCTGCTTAAACCGGCCATGCAGCTCAGTAATGTGACCGTGCACGATCTTTACGCGCACTATCCTGATTTTTTTATCGACATTCCGCATGAGCAGGCGCTGCTGCGCGAGCATGATGTGATTGTTTTTCAGCATCCTCTCTACACCTATAGCTGCCCGGCGCTGTTAAAGGAGTGGCTTGACCGTGTTCTGAGCCGCGGATTTGCCAGCGGTCCCGGAGGGAATCAACTGGCGGGAAAGTACTGGCGAAGCGTCATCACTACCGGTGAACCGGAAAGCGCGTACCGTTATGACGCGCTGAACCGTTATCCGATGAGCGATGTACTGCGCCCTTTTGAGCTAACGGCCGGTATGTGCCGCATGCACTGGATGAGCCCAATCATCGTTTACTGGGCAAGGCGGCAAACGAAGCAGGAGCTGGACAGCCATGCTAAAGCGTACGGTGACTGGCTGGCGAATCCGATTCCTGTGGGAGGCCGCTGATGGAAGGTTCTGATTTATTGACCGCGGGAGTGTTGTTCCTCTTCGCGGCGGTCGCTGCGGTGCCGCTGGCATCGCGGCTGGGTATTGGCCCGGTATTAGGATACTTGCTGGCGGGGATCGCTATCGGCCCGTGGGGATTAGGATTCATTAGCGATGTAGATGAAATCCTGCACTTTTCCGAACTGGGCGTCGTCTTTTTGATGTTCATCATTGGGCTGGAACTTAACCCGGCTAAGTTATGGCAATTGCGGCGTTCAATTTTTGGCGTCGGTGCCGCGCAGGTGATGTTGAGCGCAGTGGTACTTGCTGGCTTGCTGATGCTGACCGCATTCTCCTGGCAAGCGGCAGTGGTCGGCGGCATTGGTCTGGCGATGTCATCGACCGCCATGGCGCTACAGTTGATGCGCGAAAAAGGCATGAACCGCAGCGAATCCGGGCAACTGGGTTTTTCGGTGCTGCTGTTCCAGGATTTGGCAGTAATCCCCGCACTGGCGCTGGTTCCACTGCTGGCGGGGTCTGCTGATGAACATTTTGACTGGATCAAAGTGGGCATGAAGGTGTTGGCTTTCGCCGGCATGTTGATTGGCGGACGCTATTTGCTGCGCCCTGTTTTCCGCTTCATTGCGGGTTCTGGCGTGCGGGAAGTGTTCACCGCCGCTACGCTGCTGCTGGTACTGGGTTCCGCGCTATTTATGGATGCGCTGGGATTGTCGATGGCGCTGGGAACGTTTATCGCGGGCGTGCTGCTGGCGGAAAGCGAATACCGCCATGAGTTGGAAACGGCAATCGATCCCTTTAAGGGCCTGTTGCTCGGACTGTTTTTTATCTCCGTCGGCATGTCGCTCAATCTCGGCGTGCTCTATACCCATATTCTGTGGGTAGCGGCGAGCGTAATCGTGCTGGTGGTCGTGAAGATGCTGGTGTTGTATGTGCTGGCACGACTGAACGGCATGAGAAGCTCTGAACGAATGCAGTTTGCCGGCGTGTTAAGCCAGGGCGGTGAATTCGCTTTCGTGCTGTTTTCAACGGCATCCTCGCAACGATTGTTTCAGGGCGATCAAATGGCGCTACTGCTGGTGACCGTCACGTTGTCGATGATGACCACGCCGCTGGTGATGAAGCTGATTGATAAATGGCTCTCCCGCCAGTTTAACGGCCCGGATGAAGAAGATGAAAAACCCTGGGTGGAGGATGATAAACCGCAGGTCATTGTCGTGGGGTTTGGACGCTTTGGTCAGGTTATTGGTCGCTTACTGATGGCCAATAAAATGCGTATTACCGTCCTGGAGCGAGATATCAGCGCTGTGAATCTGATGCGCAAATATGGTTATAAGGTCTATTACGGAGATGCCACCCAAGTGGATCTGTTGCGTTCTGCGGGGGCAGAGGCGGCGCAATCCATCGTCATTACCTGTAATGAACCCGAAGACACCATGAAACTGGTGGAGCTTTGCCAACAATACTTTCCGCATTTGCATATTCTTGCGCGAGCGCGCGGACGTGTAGAGGCGCATGAGTTATTACAGGCCGGGGTGACGCAGTTTTCCCGCGAAACGTTCTCCAGTGCGCTGGAGTTGGGGCGTAAAACGCTGGTCACGTTGGGGATGCATCCGCACCAGGCTCAGCGCGCTCAGCTGCATTTTCGGCGGCTCGATATGCGCATGTTGCGGGAACTGATTCCCATGCATACAGACACGGTACAAATCTCGCGAGCCAGGGAAGCCCGGCGTGAACTGGAGGAAATTTTCCAACGTGAGATGCAGCAAGAGCGGCGTCAGCTGGATGGCTGGGATGAATTTGAGTAGAGGTAATCATGGCAATTCGTAAACGTTTTATTGCAGGCGCAAAATGTCCGTCCTGCCAGGCGCAGGATACGTTGGCGATGTGGCGCGAAAATAATATCGATATTGTTGAGTGTGTTAAGTGCGGGCATCAGATGCGGGAAGCCGATAAAGAGGCGCGCGAACATGTTCGCAAAGAAGAGCAAGTGATCGGGATTTTTCATCCGGACTAGCGATATGGCGCAGCTTTTTTTAAGCTAGAGGGTACACGGGTGCAGAATTCCGCTACAATCTGCGCCACTATTCTTTCCATGCTCAGGAGATATCATGAAAGTAGCAAAGGACCTGGTGGTCAGCCTGGCCTATCAGGTACGTACAGAAGACGGTGTATTGGTTGATGAGTCTCCGGTGAGTGCACCGCTGGACTACCTGCATGGTCACGGTTCCCTGATTTCTGGCCTGGAAACAGCGCTGGACGGTCATGAAGTTGGCGACAAATTCGACGTTGCTGTTGGCGCAAACGACGCTTACGGTCAGTACGACGAAAACCTGGTGCAGCGCGTTCCTAAAGACGTCTTCATGGGCGTTGACGAACTGCAGGTTGGCATGCGTTTCCTGGCTGAAACTGACCAGGGTCCAGTACCGGTAGAAATTACCGAAGTGGAAGACGACCACGTTGTGGTTGACGGTAACCACATGCTGGCTGGCCAGAACCTGAAATTCAACGTAGAAGTTGTAGCGATTCGTGAAGCGACCGAAGAAGAACTGGCTCATGGCCACGTTCACGGCGCGCACGGTCACGACCACGATCATGACCACGGTCACGATGGTTGCTGCGGTGGTCACGGCCACGACCATGGTCACGAGCTCGGTGGCGAAGGCTGCTGCGGCGGTGGCGGTAAAGGTAACGGCGGCTGCGGTTGCCACTAATACCCTTCGTCTTTCAACCCACAGCGGTGTTGGCTGCGCTTTCAAATCCCGGTCACATAGTTATCTATGCTCCCGGGACTTCCTCAAGCTTGCCGCCTTGCTGTGATTTGAAATCCTTTGGGTATATGTGAGTAGGCCTGCTAAGCGTTCGCGCCATCGGGCACAAAAAAGCGGGATATCCCCGCTTTTTTTACGTCTTAATAATGCGGCGGTGGGGTCTCTTCGGACTGCGACGCGATGTGGGACGGCTGCGTGGCTTTCAGCTTCTCAGTCAGCAGACGCAGATGATCGCGTAGTTTAGCCATTTCCAGTTCATGCGCAGTTACCGTCACGTTGAGCTCTTCAATGGTGATTTCCTGAAATGCCAGGCGGCTTTCCAGCTCGGCCAGGCGAGTTTCCAATGTTGTATCCTGCATGATTCACCTCTTTCTTTTTTCTCCGGCAGATCGCGGACTGCGGCGAATTCTACTTAACTTTGCCTGTTTGCACAGCACTCAATCTTCGGCAACGAAACTAATTTAAACAAAAAGAGTCTGAAAAGTGGTGATAATAGGGCGTGCCTGTATGTTGATTTGTTCTGCAACGCTTTATAGTACATTTTTATGTTAGATAACCCTGGGGTGAGATGCCCCGGCCCTGGAGATATGGATGAAATCACTGTTTAAAGTAACGCTGCTGGCGACCACAATGGCTGTTGCTCTGCATGCCCCGATCACCTTCGCTGCTGATGCTGCGAAACCAGCCGCTACTGCTGACAGCAAAGCAGCATTCAAGAATGACGACCAAAAATCCGCTTACGCGCTGGGCGCGTCACTGGGTCGTTATATGGAAAACTCCCTGAAAGAGCAGGAAAAGCTGGGCATCAAACTGGATAAAGATCAGCTGATCGCTGGCGTTCAGGATGCGTTTGCTGACAAGAGCAAGCTCTCTGACCAGGAAATCGAACAAACTCTGCAGGCGTTTGAAGCGCGCGTGAAGAGCTCCGCTCAGGCGAAAATGGAAAAAGACGCGGCTGACAATGAAGCCAAAGGTAAAGTTTACCGCGAGAAATTTGCTAAAGAGAAAGGCGTTAAAACCTCTTCCACCGGCTTGATCTACAAAGTAGAGAAAGAAGGTACCGGCGCTGCGCCGAAAGACAGCGATACCGTGGTTGTAAACTACAAAGGTACGCTGATTGATGGTAAAGAGTTTGACAACTCCTACACCCGTGGCGAGCCGCTCTCTTTCCGTCTTGATGGTGTTATCCCTGGCTGGACCGAAGGTCTGAAAAACATCAAGAAAGGCGGTAAAATTCAGTTGGTTATCCCACCGGATCTGGCTTACGGCAAAACCGGGGTTCCGGGTATTCCGGCCAACTCTACGCTGGTCTTTGATGTTGAACTGTTAGACATCAAACCGGCACCGAAAGCCGAGGCACAGCCAGATGCTGCACCGGCCGATAAAGCTGCAGATAGCAGCAAAAAGTAAGCGAACAGTAACCGCCGCCCACAGGGCGGCGGTTTTTTATTATCGACAGGATATAATTAATACTGGAAAGCGCCTTGTGCGCTGTATTACTTTAGATGCCCCTATAATAGTGATGAGCCTGCCCTGACAACATAACGACAGGCTCCTGAAAAGGAGTGCTTTTTTTCATGTCCAGGTCGCTTTTAACCAACGAAACCAGTGAGCTAGATTTACTGGATCAACGTCCTTTCGATCAAACTGACTTCGATATCCTTAAATCCTATGAAGCGGTAGTGGACGGGTTGGCGATGCTCATTGGTTCCCATTGTGAAATCGTATTGCACTCTTTGCAGGATTTGAAATGCTCAGCTATCCGCATTGCGAACGGTGAACACACGGGCCGTAAAATTGGCTCACCGATAACCGACCTTGCTTTGCGTATGCTGCATGATATGACGGGTGCGGATAGCAGCGTGTCGAAGTGTTACTTCACACGTGCGAAAAGCGGTGTCTTGATGAAGTCGGTGACGATTGCCATTCGTAACCGAGAGCATCGCGTGATTGGTCTGCTGTGCATCAACATGAACCTCGATGTGCCATTCTCGCAGATAATGAATACCTTTATCCCACCGGAAACCCCGGAAGTGGGCTCTGCCGTGAACTTTGCTTCTTCAGTCGAAGATCTGGTCACCCAGACGCTGGAATTCACGATCGAAGAAGTGAATGCCGATCGCAATGTATCCAACAATGCGAAAAACCGCCAGATTGTCCTGAATCTGTATGAGAAAGGTATCTTCGATATTAAAGATGCGATTAACCAGGTCGCCGATCGGCTGAATATCTCCAAGCACACGGTCTACCTCTATATTCGCCAGTTCAAAAGCGGCGATTTCCAGGGGCAAGACAAGTAATGCGCTTTACCATTATGGTGACGGGACCTGCTTATGGTACACAGCAGGCGAGTAGCGCGTTGCAATTTGCCCACGCGCTACTCAAGGAAGGGCATGAGTTAAGCAGCGTATTTTTCTATCGTGAAGGTGTGTATAACGCCAACTTCCTGACTTCGCCCGCCAGCGATGAGTATGATCTGGTACGAGCCTGGCAGCAGCTGAACCAACAACATGGCGTGGCGCTAAATATCTGCGTTGCAGCGGCGTTGCGCCGCGGCGTTGTTGATGAAGCTGAAGCAAAGCGGCTTGGGCTGGCAGGTGCTAATTTACAATCAGGTTTCAATCTCAGCGGGCTGGGTTCGCTGGCTGAGGCGTCCCTGACCTGCGATCGCGTGGTGCAGTTTTAATGAAACGGGTTGCTTTTGTCTTTTCTACCGTGCCGCACGGCAGCGCATCCGGCCGTGAAGGGTTAGATGCCTTACTGGCGACATCTGCGCTAACGGAAGGTCTCGGCGTGTTTTTTATCGGCGATGGCGTGTTTCAGATCCTCCAGGGTCAACAACCGGATGTCGTTCTGGCTCGCAACTATATCGCAACGTTCAAGCTGTTGGAGTTGTACGATATCGATCAATGTTGGCTTTGTGCCGCCTCATTACGTGAGCGGGGTCTTCAGCAGGGTGTTAATTTTGTGGTTGATGCCACGCCGTTGGAACCTGAAGATTTGCGCCGTGAGCTAGGCAATTATGACGTCATTTTAAGGTTTTGAGACTCTCATGCTGCACACACTACACCGCTCCGCGTGGCTTACTGATTTCTCCTCTCTTCTTCGCTTGATTGAAAAAGACGATGAGCTTTTACTGCTCCAGGATGGCGTGACTGCCGCAATAGAAGGAAGCCGTTTCCTTGAAAGTCTGCAAAATGCCTCCATTAAGATCTCTGTACTGGAAGAAGACATTAAAGCTCGCGGGTTAGATGGTCAAATTTCAGACAGTGTCGTCAGGGTTAGCTATACTGACTTCGTCAGACTTACGGTGAAGCATCCCAACCAGATGTCCTGGTAATTGCGGGATCGTTGTATATTTCTTGACACCTTTTCGACACCGACCTAAAATTCTGCGTCCTCATATTGTATGAGGTCGTTTTATTACGTGTTTACGAAGCAAAAGCTAAAACCAGGAGCTATTTAATGGCAACAGTTAACCAGCTGGTACGCAAACCACGTGCACGCAAAGTTGCAAAAAGCAACGTGCCTGCGCTGGAAGCATGCCCGCAGAAACGTGGCGTATGTACTCGTGTATATACTACCACCCCTAAAAAACCGAACTCCGCACTGCGTAAAGTTTGCCGTGTTCGTCTGACTAACGGTTTTGAAGTGACTTCCTACATCGGTGGTGAAGGTCACAACCTGCAGGAGCACTCCGTGATCCTGATCCGTGGCGGTCGTGTAAAAGACCTCCCGGGTGTTCGTTACCACACCGTTCGTGGTGCGCTTGACTGCTCCGGCGTTAAAGACCGTAAGCAATCACGCTCCAAGTATGGCGTGAAACGTCCTAAGGCTTAATGGTTCTCCGTTAAGTAAGGCCAAACGTTTTATATTAATGTCAAACTAAACTCTTAGAGTTTTGGACAATCCTGAATTAACAACGGAGTATTTCCATGCCACGTCGTCGCGTCATTGGTCAGCGTAAAATTCTGCCGGATCCGAAGTTCGGATCAGAACTGCTGGCTAAATTTGTAAATATCCTGATGGTAGATGGTAAAAAATCTACTGCCGAAACTATCGTATACAGCGCGCTGGAGACCCTGGCTCAGCGTTCTGGTAAAAACGAACTGGAAGCTTTCGAAGTAGCTCTCGAAAACGTGCGCCCGACTGTCGAAGTTAAGTCTCGCCGCGTTGGTGGTTCTACTTATCAGGTACCAGTTGAAGTCCGTCCGGTCCGTCGTAATGCCCTGGCAATGCGTTGGATCGTTGAAGCTGCTCGTAAACGCGGTGATAAATCCATGGCTCTGCGCCTGGCGAACGAACTTTCTGATGCTGCAGAAAACAAAGGTACTGCAGTTAAGAAACGTGAAGACGTTCACCGTATGGCAGAAGCCAACAAGGCGTTCGCACACTACCGTTGGTAATCCCTTCGGAGTTTTAGTCACCAGGCGGGCGCTTCCAGTAAGCAGCCCGCTTTGGGCTACTTAAATTGAACGCCTAAAAGATAAACGAGGAATCAAATGGCTCGTACAACACCCATCGCGCGCTACCGTAACATCGGTATCAGTGCGCACATCGACGCCGGTAAAACCACTACTACCGAACGTATTCTGTTCTACACCGGTGTAAACCATAAAATCGGTGAAGTTCATGACGGCGCAGCCACCATGGACTGGATGGAGCAGGAGCAGGAGCGTGGTATTACTATCACCTCCGCAGCGACTACTGCATTCTGGTCTGGTATGGCTAAGCAGTATGAACCGCATCGCGTAAACATCATCGACACCCCGGGGCACGTTGACTTCACTATCGAAGTAGAACGTTCCATGCGTGTGCTTGATGGTGCAGTAATGGTTTACTGCGCAGTTGGTGGTGTTCAGCCTCAGTCTGAAACCGTATGGCGTCAGGCAAACAAATATAAAGTTCCGCGCATTGCGTTCGTTAACAAAATGGACCGTATGGGTGCGAACTTCCTGAAAGTTGTTGGTCAGATCAAAACCCGTCTGGGCGCGAACCCTGTTCCGCTGCAGCTGGCGATTGGCGCTGAAGAAGCGTTCACCGGTGTTGTTGACCTGGTGAAAATGAAAGCCATCAACTGGAACGAAGAAGATGCAGGCGTAACCTTCACTTATGAAGATATCCCGGCTGACATGCAGGAACTGGCTGACGAATGGCACCAGAACCTGATCGAGTCCGCAGCGGAAGCTTCAGAAGAGCTGATGGAGAAATACCTGGGTGGTGAAGAACTGACTGAAGAAGAGATCAAAAAAGCTCTGCGTCAGCGCGTTCTGAACAACGAAATCATCCTGGTAACCTGTGGTTCTGCGTTTAAGAACAAAGGTGTTCAGGCGATGCTGGATGCGGTAATTGATTACCTGCCATCCCCAGTCGACGTACCTGCGATCAACGGTATTCTGGACGACGGTAAAGATACTCCGGCTGAGCGTCACGCTAGCGATGATGAGCCGTTTGCTGCTCTGGCATTCAAAATCGCTACCGACCCGTTCGTGGGTAACCTGACCTTCTTCCGTGTGTACTCTGGTGTGGTTAACTCCGGTGACACCATCCTGAACTCCGTGAAAACTGCACGTGAGCGTTTTGGCCGTATCGTTCAGATGCACGCCAACAAACGTGAAGAGATCAAAGAAGTTCGCGCGGGCGATATCGCTGCTGCAATCGGTCTGAAAGACGTGACCACTGGTGACACTCTGTGTGACCCGGATCACCCGATCATTCTGGAACGTATGGAATTCCCTGAGCCGGTAATCTCCATCGCGGTAGAACCGAAAACCAAAGCTGACCAGGAAAAAATGGGTCTGGCTCTGGGCCGTCTGGCTAAAGAAGACCCGTCTTTCCGCGTATGGACTGACGAAGAATCTAACCAGACTATTATCGCTGGTATGGGTGAGCTGCACCTCGACATCATCGTTGACCGTATGAAGCGTGAATTCAACGTTGAAGCGAACGTCGGTAAACCTCAGGTTGCTTACCGCGAAGCGATTCGCGCGAAAGTTACCGATATCGAAGGTAAACACGCTAAGCAGTCTGGTGGTCGCGGTCAGTACGGTCATGTTGTTATCGACATGTACCCGCTGGAGCCGGGTTCAAACCCGAAAGGCTACGAGTTCATCAACGACATCAAAGGTGGTGTAATTCCTGGCGAATACATCCCGGCCGTTGATAAAGGCATCCAGGAACAGCTGAAATCTGGCCCGCTGGCTGGTTACCCGGTTGTTGATCTGGGCGTGCGTCTGCACTTCGGTTCTTACCATGACGTTGACTCCTCTGAGCTGGCGTTTAAACTGGCCGCTTCTATCGCCTTCAAAGATGGCTTTAAGAAAGCGAAACCAGTTCTGCTTGAGCCTATCATGAAGGTTGAAGTAGAGACTCCGGAAGAGAACACCGGTGACGTTATCGGTGACTTGAGCCGCCGTCGTGGTATGCTTCGTGGTCAGGAATCCAACGTCACTGGCGTTGTTATCCATGCTGAAGTTCCGCTGTCTGAAATGTTCGGATATGCAACCCAGCTGCGTTCTCTGACCAAAGGCCGTGCTTCTTACTCCATGGAGTTCCTGAAGTACGACGATGCGCCGAACAACGTTGCTCAGGCCGTTATTGAAGCCCGTGGTAAATAAGCCACAGGATTAAAACCTAAGTCCCGTGCTCTCTCCATAGGGGAGAGCACTATAGTAAGGAATATAGCCGTGTCTAAAGAAAAATTTGAACGTACAAAACCGCACGTTAACGTCGGCACCATCGGCCACGTTGACCACGGTAAAACTACCCTGACCGCTGCAATCACCACCGTACTGGCTAAAACCTACGGCGGTGCTGCTCGTGCATTCGACCAGATCGATAACGCGCCGGAAGAAAAAGCTCGTGGTATCACCATCAACACTTCTCACGTTGAATATGACACCCCGACTCGCC